>CACYCL010000161.1 GCA_902772905.1 uncultured bacterium
GCCGATGAAGCGAATGACGTTGGTGCCCTTCGCGGCGTTCGCCGCCATCTGCGCGAACTTGTCGAACTGGAACGAAATTCCCTGGGCATTCACGGCGTCTATGGATCCTGACATCTTCTTTGTCCTTTATTAAGTTTGGTTGAAAAGTTGAAGGTTGAACGGCGTCGGAAGCGGGATTACTTGAAGTCGTAGTTGGCCTTGAAGTCTCCGTTGTATCTGCTTATGTCGATTGCCATTGTTTTGTTTTTCTCCCTGAAATGCGGAATGGGGCGGCCTTACACGACCTCCTGCTTGATCTCCGTGATGTTGAAATCCGGGATCTTGTCGCCGAGCTCGTCGTCGGACTTGTTCGTGATCACCATCGTCACCTCCATGCGCGTAGTCGCCATGTCGGGGAAATTCTTGTCGGCCTTGGCGAAGGGGACTATCTTGCCGTCTTCGGCGGTGTAGGATATGAGACAGGTCGTCTCGTAGTGCGTGAACTTGATGGTGACGTCGCCGGTCTTGTCGTCGATGCGTATGTCGTAGTTGTCCCTTTTGTCGCGATTAGCCGATATGATGTTGCCTTTGCACTCGTTCTCATAGTAGCCGCTGCTGCGCTGTGGAGACTTGACGAGATCGGGATTGTTGGTCATGCCGCCCGTGCCTGTGAAAGCACCGGTGTTTATCGCGCCTGAAAGTCCGTCGGACATGCCGCAGACGAAGGATACGAGGCGGCGCATCTGCACGTGCTGGCTGTCGAATTTCTCTTCAAGGAACTCGCAGTAGCCTTTGCGGGCATCGCTGTCGGCCAGCTGGAACGGCCTTCCGCTCACGCCATCGGGCAGGGTCTTTCCGTTGAAGGTGACGTAGCCCTTGTTGTATTCGCGTATCGCCAGCGGCATGAAGCCGGGCTCGAGCGTTCTCATATTCGTCAAGGGGAGCGTCATCGACGACTCGAAGCATTCACACATCACTTTCTTGAGGTCGGCCTTGACCTCTTCGAGTCGGTCCTCCTTGAAGCCAATCACGAACGCCTTGGCCAGGCCCGGGTTCTTCTCGAAATGTGCGACGAGGTCTTCAATGCGATTCTCGTCCCATTTCTCATTCATGGTAGTTTTGTCGATGGCGTGCTGGCAGCATGTCGCCTCTATTTCGGTCACGAACCTGTCAATCAGCTTGGCGGCGGTCTCATTGCCGGCTTGACTCGCGATTACTGCTTTGAGGCGCGACTTCTGATTGTCGCTGAAGATCACTTTGGAGCTGTCGGTCACAAGTTTATCCGCCATCCGATTGAACGCATTCAGCCTTTCGAATATGCCCCTCTCCAGATTGACGCCGATCGAAGCGTAGAACTGCTTGGGCAGCTTGAAGCCGCCTTTAGTCTCCGCATCATGCAACATGGCCTCGATCTTCGGCGTTTCGCGCTCGGCAAAAGCCTTGTCGAACGCGGCAATGCCGTCGCCATGCGCCCATGAAACGCACATTTCGCTGATGTTCCTCAGCGCCCCCGAGATCGCAGCCATCAGCTTGGGATCGCCGTCGTTGCGCCTTCTGTGGATGGCCGGTCCGAGCTTGTTGCTAATGGCGGCGGTTATTTCAACCATTTTTTTGTTCCCGACGGTGCGCGCGTAAAGATTCGCTTCGCCTTCGACGAGTCCGTCGGCGACGTCTTTGGCCGCCTTCTTGAAGTCATGGATGGTGGAATCGATCTTTTCCATCAACTCCGTGTACGCTTCACACGACATGTCTACCACCGTCTGCATGGCGAAGAGGTTCGCGAACTGCTGCTTGACGATCTTGAGCTGTTCGACCCGTATTCTCGCGATGTCGGCGTAGTCCTTCGCGTCTCCGCCGGACACCGCACGCCGGGCAAGAGCGGTCAGGTCGGTCTGCAGCTTCTTGAACTCTTTCTGTATCTCCATCCCCTTCTTGAAGTCCGCGACAGACCCTGTGTAGAGCGGGCCGCATTGGACTGCGGCATACGCCGCGCTGGATTTGTCCATGACCTCCAGAAGCGCCGACCTGAGCGGCATTCCCGTGGCCTTGGCCAGCAGGTTCGCGCCGATGCTGAGCTTTGGCAAGTTCGTCGTCTTGTGTCCTGCGTCCTCAGCCCTGATCGTCAGTTCTCCTTCGAATTTGCCTGCCGCAAACGCGTCCTTGAATGTGAAGGAGTCGACCTTCAGCTTCTCGATCGCGTTGTTGACGGCGATGATGCGCCGCGCCGTGAGCGGCTTGCCCTTCCCGTAGTCGCCGAGCTTCATGGCGCTCTTCACGCTCGCGGGAATATTGTCCTCCCCGCCGAACATCTCGGCGACGGCTGCCTTGAAAAGCGTGCGGACCTCGTCGTTCGCGTCCCTGAGCGTCTTGTTGCGGAATATCTTTCCGACGTAATCGCCGGTCTTTGGGACGATCGCGCGGTCGGCGAGAGCCTTCGCGCCGTCTGCATTGCCGGGTGCGGCGGTGACGATAGCCGTTGATTCCGAGGCGTTCGGCAGCGAGTTCGCGTAGTTCACGAACTGGGCGAACTGTGTGTTTGTGAAGTTTATCTGGCTCATTTTATGCTCCTTTTAAAACGTTTCCGAGAACCTCTGCGAAATCTTGACGTCGGCGACCGCGTTTTCGCCGTTCGCGTCCACGCGCTGCTGCGCGAAATCGACAAAGGTCTTGAAGACGTTGCTGTATCCGTTGATGTCGAGTGCCATGGTTGTCTCCTGTTGAAAGGTTGAAGCGGTTTCGTCCTGTTTACACGCGAACTCCTGAAAAGTTACCGAATGTTGCCATCGTGAAAATATTGCCAATGCCGCCGATGGTCAAGTTCGCCATCATCACGCATCGACCTCAATTGCATTGGCAAGCTTTCGCCCGGCAATGCGCATATTATGGCAAAAAACGGCGAATCCTGCATAGAACCATGGTGATTCGGTCTGAAGGCGAATCCATGGCAATCCAGTGTGCTTAGGCATGATTTTCGTTGTGGTGCTTGGGTAAAGAGCAGCAAGGCACCTTACCATAACCCCAGTGAGCCCTGGAATTGGTGCGCACCATCAGGAGTTTTGGTGCGCACCATTTGGAGTTTTGCTGCGCACCATCAGAAGTTTTGCTGCGCACCATTTGTATGCCCACTTTTGCTTCTCTCCGTGTTAAGTGTTGAAAGACCGTCCGCCTTGTTTACATGCCGCGCGCCAAGAAGTTACGGTTGTTTGCCATCCCCATCAAACGTGGATGAAGTCAAAGCCAGCGGGGTCGGCGGCTGAGGTTTCCGCCGCGCCGCCGTCCGCATCGGCGAAATAGCCGCTGCGCTCGGCGTCGAGTCGGTCTGTCAGGCGTAATTCGCCGTCTTCTGTGAACATTGTCGCCATGTCCGCATTGCTCCCGCCAAAGCGCGCGGATTCCGCCTCTGTTGCGTACTTCGGCTTACCGTTCACCAGCTGCTTGCCATCCTCCGAGGCGAAGATGTCGAACTGCTGCCCGACCAGGTCGAGTTCATCGCGCTCCGGGACGGGGCATGTCATCTTGTTCGCGGAATCTAGCATCGCCTTGCACTGGTTCATGATCGTATTCATCTCGGTCACCGTGTTGGAGAGCCTCACGAGCGACTGGATGAAGCAGTTGATCTGCGGCGGCAGCTCGAGGCCGAGCTTCTGGAGCTCGGAAACGGCCGCCTGCAGGCGGTAGACGATATTGAACGCGAAGCCGCCCTTGGACTTGTCGAGCACCTTGCCGAGAATCGCCTTCGCCTTGTCGCGGATGTTCGCGTCGGCCAACGCGCCGCGGCCTTCGGCCGACATCAGCTTTTCGAGGCCGTCGAGCATGAATTCCGAATTGCGGAACGCGGCGCCGGTGATGACGCGCACGACCAGCTCCTCCGCGCCGATCTTGAGATCGACCTTCGTCTCGACATGGCCGTCGGTAACGATCGCCGCGAGTTTGCCGTCATCGCCCTTGACAAGCCGGGCGGTCTGCCCGAGGAACGAAAACGTCTGCGATTCGTGCACGTTCTCCGGCAGAAGCTTGACGGCCTCCATCGCGAGGTTGCGGAACGAATTGGACAGCATCGCGCGCTGGGCGTTCCGCTCGTTGGCGGTGTTCGCGCCCGTAAAGCGCGCGCTCATCTCGCTGCTGATGCCGGAGAGGGAGTTTCTTAGCGAAAGAAGGGAGAGCATGTCTTTCACGACATTGCCCACGCCTGAATTCTCGCGCCCTTCCAGCGCCGCGACCGCGGCTTGGTTCACGGCATCGCGCTTGGCCGCATGTTTGGCGCCCATGCGCGCCGCCGCCTGCCCCGCCTGCCATTCCCCGTAGGAGATTCCAGCCCGGGATGCGTCGGTGAAGTCTTTGCCCTCATTGGCGTATTTGTCGAGTATTCGCGCACCTGGGTTCGGGCGAAAGCTCCACGTTGTTCTTGGACGTCTTCCAGACGTGGTTGTTGATCTTGACGAGGTCCGTGGAGCCGTTTGCGTTAGTCTTGAAGTCGATCTGCCCGGCGTTGTAGCTGCCGGACGCGATGCGGTTGAACTGGGCAAGTGTGATGTCGGGCAGTGCCATTGTCGTGATACTTTTTGTTTTCCCCTACTGCGCCCTGTCTACACGTTAAATCTGAAAAGGTTTCATCATCATGCCAAATTTCCTCTGGCGCTCGGCGAGCTCGGCGTCAGGGGCTGCATCCTCGGACGCGAGACCTGAGGCGCGAGACGCGTCCAACTCCTCGCGTCCAACGTCCTCATCCCATTCGATTGGATCCAACCCGCGGCGCCTCAACTCCTCGTTCGCCGCCTCCCGCTGGGACTCAGTGAACCGCATCTGCATTACTTGTTCACGCGTCAACCCCTGACGTTCAAGCATTCGGTCAGTTTCTGCGATGCGAAGATTCACCTGTGAGACGAGGTTCTCGCTCTCCGCAATCGTCTTGCGGATACGTGCGAGGTATGCCTCGGTTTCCAAGTCTTTTCCCTCTTCCATATATCAACTGCCTTTCGTTCAAAGATAGACGCTATTATACCATATTTTTAAAAATCATTGCTGGACAGAGGTCATCCTTGAGAAATGAATAGGTGCCGTGTGGCCCGACTTCAGCGAGGCACTGGGTTGGCTGTTCTGGTGCCTATCTGAATGCCAATCAGCACCCATAGCGACGACACTATGCTGAGCATATGTATCTGAAGCGTGCGCGGCAACGTGTACACCATCATCACCACCGGAATCCAAACACCCCAGTTGGCAACCAGATTCGGCATGACAACCCGCCTCACAAACCCGGTTCTGCAAGTCTTGACCGTCGCCATGATGGAGAAATCGTGCCCGAGCCACACATAGAACACGGAACTAAGCGGCGCCACCACAACCACCGTCCACACAAACTGGTCGAACGCCGTTTTGCACAGCAAAGTAGCGATGTCATGCCCCGTACCGAACAGCTTGCACTGCAGACCGTAGAACCACCAGCATGCCATGCCCATGGCACCGCACCATATCGACTGCACAAGCGACTTCACTATCGGCCTGTCAATGACAATCGACCGAACCGTCAGCAGAAAAACGCACGGCACAAGCCCACAGAACAGGAACTGAGACAAGAAGGCAGCCAACCAGCCATTTCGCTCCTGCCATCTGGACAAATGATCGAGTGCATCGCGCATCCAGGGAGATAAACAGTAAACCACAGCCAACGTCACGGCGAAAAGCCACAAAACGAATGCAGGTACGACATTTGCGACCATCGAGTCCTTGGTTATGCGCCAGACCGAAAGCCAAGACTGCCAAGCGCCGCAGATGTTGTCACATCTGCGCATTTCTCCAGTCCCGCGGCGAAAGCCCAGTGCGCTGCTTGAAAACCTTGCGGAAGAAGGATGTGGATTCATATCCGCACTCCAATGCTATCTCCTCTATGGTCATTCCACGCCTGGACAGTATGTTAAGTGCCCTTGCGAACTTGACATCATGAATCTCGTCAAGGATGGAGTGCCCCGTTACTTTACGAAAGCGCAATTCCGCCCACCGCCGCGAACACCCCATGACTTCGGCCACGCTACCTGCTTCCAGCCCATCGCAGGCATGACGGCGAATGTGCTCAAGCGCCTTGTGCACCATGCCATCGGCAATCATGAACCGTCGCGTCGAGGCCCGCCGCACAACACCGGTTGCGCCAAAAGTACGGGTGACAGGAGCATGGACGCGCCTCTCCATGCAGTCCGCAAGCAACTCGGCGGCAAGCCGCCCGGCCAACGCATTGTTGGTGGAAATGCTTGAAACCGGAACTGCAGCGTGTTCACAGAGATCAACGTCGTTGTCTACGCCCAACACCGCAATGTCACCCGGCACGGAAATCCGCCGCGATTCGCAAAGCGACACAACCTGTTCGGCGCACCAGTCGTTTGCCGCGAACACTCCGCATGGTTTCGGCAAATCTGCAATCCAACTCGCAAGCGCAAGCTGCCAATTCATCTGATTCGCATTGCAGCCAGGGCCGAAGGCGTGGAAACGGCGTCCGGCTTTCGACACGATTCCGGAGAACTCGATCTGTCGCTCACGGCTCCATACCGTGTCCTTTGGCCATGGCACGAACGCATAATCGGAGAATCCAAGCGGCAGAAGCTCATTAGCCGCACAGTCGGCAATGCTCTTAGCATTGCTTGAGACACATGCAACACGATTCCCGCCTTTGAACGACGGACAATCAAGAAAGACCACCGGAACGCGTCCAAACCGGCTTGGTGCAATATTCGGTCGCTCACCGCCACATTCCAAAATACAGCCTGAAGGATGCCAAAGCGACAAGAGAGAACGGACATCGCATGTCGGCTCGGACACCGATGCTCCGTGGAATCGACCAACCATGGCCGTTCCGTATTCCACGTTCTGCACCGACCACCCGGCCTCTCGCGCATACTCATATATGCCCGCCAGTTCATCCCGGTCACGCTTCAATATCGACCGATGAAGTACGAGCACTGTTCTTCTGTCAGACATTCTGCTCATGCATTCTCCATCTGCGTGAGGATTATACCATATTTAAGCCGTCATTTGTCGAGAACCCACGGAAACAGCGCAATGCGAATCTGAGTAAGCCCAAACGGAACAAGAGACACGGTCTCAACCTCGCCAGATTCGCGCGGCAAAGGAGACGGCGGCGGATCAACAGCACGCCCCGAAGTCACCTTTCTCATGTGCCCCCACCCGCCGAAATCGGTACGGACGGCAGAAGCTTTCAATTCCACTCCGTCTCCAGAGCCGCAGACATGTTCGCCAACCAATCGCCTCTCTCCGTCCAAAAGCAAGGCGTATCCCCAAGGAGCAGCCGGCAGTATCTCCTTGCGAGGGAATTCGCACTCGCCATCGTTCTCGATCCAACGTTCCTCATAAGGAACCTTGTATCGCTTTACGACGCACTCCTTAGCTTCCATCTTTAGGGCATATAGCAAAGGACCTCGGCGAATCGCCATGGCGCCACGATCCCAAAACGAAAGCTGCGTCTTCTGTGGAAACTGAAGCGTCACGACATCGCCAACCTGCCACCGACGCAACACGCGCAAGAACGTCCCGGGTTTTGCATCTCCGGCGCTCTCGCCGTTGACGGCTACATTGGCCTCGTCGCACCAACCTGGAATGCGCACAAACAACGGCCATTCACCGCCTTTCGACTTTTTCACCTCAAGCTGCACATCATTGCCGAACGGATATGACCCTCGTTCCACAATTGTCGCCGTCGGGGTGGAAACCGTGCAAGGTCCATACGCGACTGCTGCAAGCCCACCTTCCCGCGCCATACACATCGACTGCACGAACTT
Organism: uncultured bacterium; assembly: GCA_902772905.1. Lineage (GTDB taxonomy): Bacteria > Verrucomicrobiota > Kiritimatiellia > RFP12 > UBA1067 > UBA1067. The sequence goes on from CACYCL010000161.1 coordinate 7,767, forward strand.
CGGCCAAGCCATGTGGAAATTGGAGCGGCAACAGCCGAACCCAGAATGCGGACCTGGACAGATTGAGCCGACCCCGTCGCCGTTGTTTGCGAAGTTAAGTGGTCTGTCGACACATTCCGGCTGATTCATGAGGCAATAATAAGTTATGCCACGCCCGTCTGGAGCGACCATGGACATCAACGTGTTGTACGCCACGACTTCCATGTCATCCGCCGCTTCTGCATCACCGAAGACAGCGATCTGCGTCTGGCAACTGACGATTCGCTCCGCCACGGCGCATAGTTCCGTTCCCTCCGATGCACTTCGGTCGCTCAACTGCTCGCTGCCGTTCAGCATCCCGTCGGGGCGACCATAGCATTTCATCAGCCAACCTTCCGGCGAAAAGGCTGAGTGATAGACCATCCGCTTCGCCTCGTCGCCATCAAGCCGCCACTGAAGTGCAGGCGTCTTCAGTCCTTGCATGAAGTTGACGATGTGGCTGCAAAAGCCATTAGCACTCGCGCCGTCGCCTGGATTTCCGCCGCGCTTGTAGTAGCGCGCCCAGTCGGTTGACTGGGCCGCAACAGACTCGGCGAACGCTCGCCATTCGTCTCGGTCCGTCTTCCCGTCGAGCCAGAGAACGACATCAAGCTCATCACCCGCGCGCGCCACCGCCCAACGCGATTCGGCAGAAAACGGATACGTTCGGAATTCGGCACTCTGAAAACGGAAGTACCGCTCAAGAAACGGTATCACGCGTTTGTCGCCAGTTGCCGCCGCCCAGTCTCGCAGCAGAACAAGCGCAAGCATGTTCGCCCACCAGTTCCTGCACTTTGGCCCGAAATCTCCGTTCTCGCGCTGCGACGACAGTATTGCGTCGACCCACCGTCCCGCCTTCGCCTTTAACTCTGCATCGTCCAGAACAAACGCCAACGCAATCAGCCCTTTCGCATAGTAAGGGCCTCGCTCCCAGGCGAACATCCCTCCTTTCTTCCCGCCCGTGAGCCAGTCGGACTTCCCTATGTCCTCATAAAGCTCCTCGGCGTGTCCGGTCAGTCCGTCAGCCTGTGCCTGAAGCCGCTGGCGCAATGCACCTTCCGGGCGCACGGAACCGAGCGGCAGCACCTCCATCGCCGCCGGAAGCGCGGCATCCGCATCCGCCAGCAGCAAAGTCAACAACAAAAAGAATGCGCATTTCGCCTTCATCTCATCACTCCACCAATCCGTCCAATGCCGCAGAAATCATGCCGTCCAGAATGGCTGTTCCTTCAGGTTTCCCAGAAAGGATATCAAGGCCGAAGCTCTCCAGCAAACAGCCCGCCCCGACCTTGCGACGCGCCAGATAGACAAAGCAATCCCCGCCGCCCTCGCCAACCATGAATAGATCGTGTTCGTCGCGCGCGGCATGCTTCAGGCTACGCCCCTTGCCAACAATGCGGAACAAGAGAGGGGAGAGAAAGCCTTCATGCGGCAGATCGCCAAACACTGGATGGTCAAGGAGCGCCGTCCCCACCTGTTCGCCCATGAACCACCAGCCGAGCGACACATTCGGCACGCCCTGCGCTGCACCGATGGCAATGACCTTCAGTCCTTGCTCTAACGCGGCCTCGGCCTCCGCCGATCCAGCTTCGGCAACTACAACTTCGGAAAGCTTTGCCGCTTCCGTTCCTGTTAGCGCGAAATCGCTGTACAACCGTGAAAACGCCTTGCTCAATGACGGCGTCACGGCGAGCCTGCGCCCATCGCGACGCTCACGCGGCGGAAACACCCAGAATTCCCACGCATTCGACACATTGCCGATTGATGCCGTCAAAACGGTCTTGACAGGTTTTTCGACAAATGGAAATGCTATCTGCACCGAAGCCACCTTCCGTGCCGGACCAAGGGGAACATCGTCCAGCCGAAAGGCCCCATTTTCACCACGATCAAGTCGCCAGTTCAGCACGGCATCCTTCAGTTCCGCATCGCCATAATGCGCAACGATGAAGTCCGCCGACAGCATATCGCCTGAAGTGAACACCCTGTTCTCGTCAGGCGTATCGAGAAGTATGCATGTTGAACTGTTGAACTGCGCAAAGCCATCAGCCGTAAAACCGCAACGCTTAGGCCTCCAGAACGGATCGAAGAGGCCCTGAGCAGTGTAGCTATCCCCCTGTGCGACCACCACGTCGACGATTGTCCAGAAGCAGTAGCCGTCGCAGAAAGGATCCTTTCTTGCCCATTCAATGCCGCGCTTTTGGTAGTGGCGCTGCAAAGCATGCTGTGCGTTCTGAAGCCTGTCGCCCCACTCAGCGCCAATATCCCGCTTGGCCAGCCACCGTCCTCGGCTTGCGTGCGTGACTGGCGGCGCCCATGCACCGGTGAAATCGTTCTCAATCCTCGCATCGAGCTTGACGCACAGATTGAGATATTCATGGCAAACGAACGGAACAGACGGATTCACACTTCCGCGCGGCCACACATTGATTGGCCCGCCGCGGAAATCCGCCGTCTCAGGACAGTTGACTTTTGCGTACTGGCTGTCTTGGTTGATCTTAAGCCGGTCAGGATCCATGGCTTTCACATGGCGGTGAAGACGAGCCGACAGGTCTTTGCCAAACGTTCCTTCATTGCCCATCGAATATACGACGAACGATGCATGGCGGCGATAGTGGGCATACAATTCCGACACGTCGCCAAAAGGATCAAATGAGAAATGCTCCGTCGGCACATCGCTCATGTAGGGCAGCTCCGCCTGGACGAGGATCCCCGCCTCGTCCGCCGCTTCGAAATACTCGGGCAGCTCGCAATGGGTGTGCAACCGCACGAAATTGAATCCGGCTTTCCTCGCCATGCGAAGATGCTCCAAATGTTGTCTGCTATCTGCTGGCGAGATTCCCGTGTGCGGATACACAAAATCGTCGCCGAAGCCTCTCACGTAGAATGGCTTGCCATTCAGACGGAAAGCATCACCGTTCACCTCCAGTTTTCGCACGCCGAAACGCTCGCAGCGGCGATGGATGACAGTGCCACCCATCACCAGTTCGACAATTCCCGTATAAAGATTGGGATGTTCAGGCGACCATGCCCGAAAATCCACAAGCGGCAGGCGAATAACCGTCTCGCCGTCTTCCGCAGCTGGTTCGACAGCTGTCCGCCCCTCCACCGCAAAACGGATTTGACATTGTTCTTTTGAAGCAGAACAGGTCGAAACCGTCACATGTGCTTCCGCCGCCTTTCCGTCAAAATCGCCGCGCACCCATGCGTCGTCAATAAATGTCTTAGGCGTGGCTTCAAATTCAACATCGCGATAGAGCCCTCCCCAACGGTGCATCGCAGAGAAAAGACCCTTGCGTGAGGGCACCACGTTGTTCACCTGTGCAACCACCGTCGCCAGGCCGCCCGGCGCAACGCAATCGGTGATGTCGTATTTGTATGTTCCGCAATAGTTGTTGACCAGGGCAACCTGCCTGCCATTGACCCAGAACCATCCCTGCGACCGTACGCCGCCGACCTTCAGCCAGATGAGCTTTCCAGCCCATTCGGTTGGAATTGAAACCGTCTTGCGATACCATCCGTCGCCCATGTACTTGTGATGAAGCGGCTTGGGATTGTGGTCAAACTTGCATTCCCAGCTCTCGCTCATTCCAGGCTCGCCAACTCCCTGCGCCTCCCAGCAGCCAGGCACTGAGATCATTCGCGCATTCGGCCAGGAGCGTCGCCAGAAGTCAGGATTGTCATGGCTGTTGCGTTGCGGATGCTTCATCGGGTAAGCAACAAACTCCCATTCACCGCGAAGCGACACGATATCCGCCTTTTCCGGACCGCAAACTGCATTCACAACAGCCGGATGCGCCGAACGCCCTCCCCAGCTTTCCAGACCGGCAAGCTCTTCCGAGAAGGTGTCCAGCACCAATAAGGCCAAGACAACCGACAGCGCTTGTTTCATGCCTTGCCTGTCGGTCTGAAAAGAACTTCCAGTCCGTCATGCGCCAGCTGGAGACCGGCTGGCATCTTGTCGTCGAACGTCTTCTGTCCCCATTCGTAGTAGCCGATGTGCGTCAGGTACACTGGCTGCCCAGGATTGGGCATGTAGCGGCCTTTCCCCGGCTTGAGATAACTCGTGAAGATTTCATTCACAGTGGAAGCCGTTGAATGGGAGATATTCAGCCCACCAAACTTCTGGACTGGATTTCCCGTCGCCTCCATAATGACAGCCGTTACCGGCTCTTTCGGCGTACAGCCGTGGAAGAACACCGTTGACATCAGCCCAGACGTGTCAGTAGCGTACAGCAGTCGCACCGGCCCGTCTGCACACTGCTTGGAGATCTTATATATGAGCGCCTGCTCATGCGGCTTGCCCGTCCAGTGGTTGCCAGGCAATGGCAGTATCTCGTAACCGCCAAGCTTGAACGGAACACACACGTCGAGTGGATGAATTGCCGGAATTTTACCGCCAATCTCCGCGACCACCTCGGCAAAGTCATGCTTCGCATCATCAATCCAGCCACGTTGCACGAATACGTGCTTCACGCCTAGCTCTACCGCCGCCTTGGGATCGTAGTGGTCGCCATGCGAATGCGTGTAGATTATCGCCTTGGGACGACAACCTTCCGGCAGCATGTCTTTCGCCATCCACGTATAGTCAATCAGAAAACGGCCATCGATCAACACGCTGGAATAGCGCCTAAATATCTTCGACGTGCGCGGCTCCCGCTCCCAGCAGGCCGACCCGCTGCCGAGAAACCGCACACTCAAGCCTTCCTCCAAATCAATGGAATCGTCATTGGCCAGTGCACTGTCAACACACGCGCCGGCAAGTGTTGAAGCGACTGCGCTGTTTATAAAAGATCGCCTACTAATATTCATAATGCAAAGTTAAAACACAAGCATAATCATGCCTGGTGCCCTGGATTCAACCCATACCGATGAATCTTCGACATAGATTTTCGCAGACCAGCTGCGACCGGGGAGCTGCCAATCGACACTCCACGACGAGACATCGCCATTAATTCCGCCAGCGGAATGAAGTACTTCAATCCTTGCTCCCGTACCAGCAGGTACGTTCACTGATATAGACACCGCTGCGGGAAGATCCACGGCGTCCGTCACTGCCACGCAAGGGGCAGTCGTGAAATCTGATGCCACGACGTGGAAAGCAGCCCCTTCCGCCAACTTCAGTGTTTTGACTGTCGCCGCCGCACCATTCCGACAGTCAAGCGTTCCGCCTGCAGCTACCGTCAGCGTTCCTGGGAAATTCTGTCCACCGGCAAGGTGAAGTGAAGCGCCGTTAGTGACAGTCACCGCGCCCGAGCCAATAAGCGCACCTTCAAGTTCCGTTGCGCCGCCCGCCAGCACGAGCGTCGTGCCGGACGGCACGCTCACGCCGCCCTCGCCCGTCACGCCTGCAAGGCCGACCGTTCCTTCCGCCACCGCGAACGACGTGTTCGCCGCAAGCTTCACCTTCGAGCCGCCGGACGGCGCATCGGCGATGCCGTTCATCACGGCCTTCACCTCGTCCACCGTCAGCACCTTGTCGAATATCATCACGTCGTCCATGTAGCCCTTGAATCCGGCGCCGTTCTGCGTGGGGTCGAAGCCAAGGGAGAACGTCTCGGCCGGGATGGCCATGTCGCCACTTGAGAAAGGGGAGCCTGCAGGTTCGCCGTCCACATAAAGCTTCCTGGTCTTTTCGCCGCTCGTGCAGACGACATGGTGCCAGCCTTCGAGCATTTCGCTTGAGAAGAATCCAGCAGAGGGAAGGCTGTAAGTCGTGCCGCCGCCGCTCCAGAAGTAGAAGTTTATGCCATCAGCCGACGAAGAGCCGGTGAAGCGACATCCCTGTGCGACCTTTGCGCCGAGGTTCCCCTGCGAACCCCAATACTGTCCGCCCGGTATGCCACCCCAGTAATACAGACCGGCGTTCTTCCATATTGAGGACTCCGGTTTTATCCACATCGCCACAGTATACGTCGGGTCTTTCCCGGATGGCAGTTTCGAGAGGTTCGCGCTGTCGGCCATCACGAGGTAATCGGTGTTTACGCCGCTGAAATACGCCGCACCGCCCATTGTTTCAAAACGGTTGCGCCAGTTTCTGGCTTCACACGTGAAGCTTCCGGATTTTGTCGAAGCGCTCGTCAGGTCGACGCCGTTGCCGCTCGCGTCCTTGCCGGGATCGTCCGGGTCATTGAAGTCCCAGTACGCGATGAGGTGGCTCTTCAGGTCGTCGTCCACCGCCGGGCCTGTGGCCTCCACCTCGCCGCCCTGCACGTCGATGGTCGCGCCAAGGTCTTTCGCCGCCGTGAGCGAGAGCGTGCCGCTGCCGGTCTTCACGAGCGTACCGTCGCCCGCGACACGCCCGACGCTGCCGCCCGTCACCATCGCCTCCGCGCCGTTGTTCAGCGCGAGCGTGCCCTTGCCGCTGATCGTCGTGAAGGTCTGCGAAGCGCAGGATACGGAAAGCGTGGAATCTCGCTCAAGCCGCACCGTGCCGCCAGACGCGAATGCCTCCGTTGCAATTGCACCATCCCCCCAACTCTTTACTGCAGCAACCTCAGCCGCCGTCAGCGCACGGTCGAACACCATCACCTCGTCCATCTGCCCGATGAAGTTGGCGGAGTTCTGCGAGAATCCGACCTTGAACGGATTGCCCTCTGGGACGGCACGGGTGTACTGTGCATTCATCTGACTGTCAAACTGGACTCCGTCAATGTAATATGTGCGCGTGTAAGCCGACGGATCGTAAGTGAGAGCAATATGATGCCATGCGCCATCTGCAAGCGATGATGCACGGCTCTTCGAAACGAAGTCCACGCCACCCTCCCAAAACGTGTGCTTCAGCTGGGTGGAAGACTGCATCAAAAAGCCATTATACTGATTACCCGTATTGTTCCCCCAAGATGTGAACGACAGATTGGCTCTCGTCGATGTTGTCTTCATCCAGAGCGATATAGTGAACGCGGCGTTGCCCGACGGCAGCCCAGTGGCCGTCGCTGCCAACAGGCAGCCAGTCCCGTTGAACGAAGCGCAGCCACCGCTTATGCCGCCCTCGTTATATATCGCCGCGCCTTCCTTTTCGGCGGCGAGCGTCTTGCCGAGCGTTCCTGCGTCCGCGCCGAGGTTCGCCGCGTCATCAAACGTGTAACGCACCTTCGGAGCCGGAAGACCGATGGCGAGCGTGCCGCCCAGCACGTCCAGGTCACTCTGCGAAAGACCTGCGCCGATCTGCTGGGTGTTGTATCCCACCTTGCGTATCTTGCCGTTGGTGAAAGTTCCGAGAAACACCCCGTCGTCCGCCGTGCCGCCGATATCGACCGTGTTGCCGCCGAGGTCAAGCGTCCCGTCTTCGCTGCAGTTGATGCCGCCGATCTGGAGCGTCGCGCCCTCTCGCAGGACAAGCTGGCTTACGCCGGTCTTCAGCGTGATTGCCGAGGCAGCCATCTTCACCGTGTTCGAAAGGATCAACCGTCCGGCATCCACCGTCGTTGGCCCAGTCAGAGAAATCGTCTCGTCGTACAGCACAAGATCGCCCTCCCCGATTTTCTTGAGGCTGATGACGGGGAAATATGGCGCAGCTGTTTCGCCATGGTAGATGTCATTGCGGTAGTTCGGCCCCTGCAGACGGTTTTCCAGCAGATAGCCCGTCATTTTGAACTCAGCATCGGCATTGGCCACGTTCACCTGTATCGTGCGATCGTTCTTGTATTGTCCGTAGCGCGATTCGCCCACGAGAGGGCCGGAGAACGTTCCCGCAACGCCAGTGCCGTTTGCGGATATGTTCGCCGTTGCCGCGTTGTTGTCGATAAGGTAGAGATTGTTTCCGCAGTTGATCTTTCCGCCGTCCGAAAAAGTCAAGGCTCCCATATAGTCGATGCCGATGGAGAGATCCATCGTACCGCCCAAGGCCTTCAAGGCGAGAGAGGAACTGAACGTATCGCTTGCTGGCAACTTGAATAAAGCCCCCGTCCAGACCTCGATCGCATCGCAAAAATGGGCGTTGCCATCGCCCTTTACAGGCTGGAGCGTCCCAGCCTCGACGACAAGGCTGCCTGAGAAGCTGTTGGCCACAGCTTTAACGGTCGGCTTCCATGTGCCGCCGCCAGTCTTCTTTACACCCTGAGTTCCGCCATAGGCCGTTGTCGTCAGAAGCGTATGCCCCGTGCCAACGGCTATTTCCGGCTTGGACGAAGCGGCGAAGGTGATCTTCTGTCCGCTCAAAGTGAGCGTTGTGGCTGTCGCGCCGTTCACCGTGATTTTGCCGACTGTCACTGCGGAAGAGACGGCAATCGCATACGTGCCGCTCGCCGCCGACAAGTCCACCTCTACTCCTGAACCATTCGGGACTGTCTCCGGCTCCCAGTTGGATGCCATATTCCAGCTTCCTCCGCTTGCGCCCTTCCAGACAAACGTGTCGGCGTATGCGGCAACGCCCAAAAGAAGCGAAGCCATAACCAGCAGAACGTTTCTTGCACCACTCAACAAGCAATATGACATGACAATATCTCCTTTTGAAGTTTAACGTGCAAGTATTATATCATACGATACTCAAAAACAACGGAGCATTTACGCAGTTTAAAACGCCTCATTTGCGAACTCACAGTAATTCATAGTGTAAGTCGGAGAGACAAGAAAAGGGAGAAGCGGACTTCTCCCTTTCGGCATCGTGGACTGGTGGGCGGTGAGGGACTCGAACCCCCGACCTTGACCGTGTAAAGGTCCTGCTCTAACCAA
>CACYCL010000162.1 GCA_902772905.1 uncultured bacterium
GCCCTCGATCATGCAGTTCGGCGCCGACTTCACGCAGAACGCCTCGCCGCACACGACCATCTCGTCGCGGAGCGGCATGATGTCGCTGGGCAGGTTCTGGTTGAGGAGGCACAGTTCGCGCATCACGTCGTTGATGCACCCCGTATAGAGCTTCTCGTAGCGCCGGCAAAGCTCATCGATCGGAATCGGCATCTTGCAATCGGGAATGCGCTGACGCGTCGCGATCAGCTTGTCGAGCTTCATAAGCCCCGCTTCCTTGGCCTTCGTTCGCATGTCGGCTAGACTTGGCATTGTTTCGATCTCCTTCCTTTGTTGAACACTGTGTTGACTATGATGCCCACACGACGCGAATTATACAACAGAGCGGCGCATGACTTCAATACACTATTACGCAATATAATCTCATCTTTCCAGCAAAAGCCTTCTTGCGTCCACGACAGGATTTTTGGTATACTTGCACTCGCATTGAAGATCAAAGCCAAACGTAGACGCGTGGTCATAGCGCTCAGAATGGCCGGCATAGCCGGCCAGGAGAAGCTCGCCGGCATATTCCGCCGTCTCGGCACCGACCACAACTGGGACATAACCCTCCTGCGAACCGTACAGGAAATTACGCCCGACAGCATGCGTTCCGCCCTTTTGAACGGATGCGACGGATTCATCGTGTCTATTCCGCTTAGCAAAAGCGCATCTTCCCTGTCGGCGCGAACCGATGCATACGGTGTTCTCGCGGCGGCAGACGTGCCAACAGTCGTCCTGGACATACACGACCCGTCACTCGCCTTCCGAAAGCGCAATATCGTTTTCGTGCGCAATTCGCCAGAGGAAATAGGACACGCCGCAGCAGACCACCTCATCGCTACCGGTCGCTGCAGGTCGTACGCATTCGTCCACAATCCAGCTGTCGTGGAATGGAGCGTCGAACGTTATCGTGCCTTCCGCGAGACGCTGGCCGACCACAACCTTTGGTGCCATGAACTCGACTCTCCCAGCCAGATTCGGAAATTGACGCGTCCCGTCGGCGTGTGCGCAGCAAACGACGACTGCGGATACGAAGTGCTGGAATGGTGCAGAGCGCACAGGATGCGCGTTCCAGAAGACGCGCTCGTAGTCGGCATAAACAACGACACGCTTATATGCGAGAACTGCCGCCCACGCCTTACATCCGTGCAGCCCGACTTCGAGCAGGAGGGCTACATCGCTGCCGATGCCCTCAGCAAGCTCATGGCGCGACACATGGATAAGAAAAACAGATTCCAGGAGAACCGCGAAATTCTCGTTGGCGTAAAGGAAATTGTCCGCCGCGAATCGACAGCTGAGACATCTCCTTCCGGAAAGCTTGTCCAACGCGCAGTAGCATACATTCGCCGAAACGCCACGAAGGGAATCGGAGCGGCAGACGTAGCTCGCCATCTCGGCTGTTCACGAAGACTGGCGGATCTCCGTTTTCGCGAGCTGCAGGGCACGTCAATCGGCGAAATGCTAATAGTTACGCGACTTGAAGAGGTGAAGCACCTGCTTCGTTCAACCAAAGAGCCGATAGACACCATTGCTGCCGCATGCGGATTCGCGAATCCAAACTACCTCAAGAATCTTTTCAAGAAGCGCTTCGGCATGACCATGCGCGACTACCGCAAGTCGCTCTGACGAGTTAATTATTCACTTTGCGAACTTGAAGCAAAGCGGTCGCCAGCATGCAATAGGCTCGCCAACCGGCGCAAGCCCGCAATTCCCGCGATCGAACGCATAAACCTGTATTTCGTTCGACATCTTGTGGCCTACCACCATGAACTTCTCTCCTGGCATAAGCTCAAAGTCACGTGGGAATGCACCTCGCAGCTTCTGTATGTTCTTGAGTTTAAGACATCCGGTCGCAGTGTCCACCGCATAGAAAGCTATGGAGTCATGTCCACGGTTTGATGCCATGAGGATTTTTCCATCGGCCGTGAGCTTCACCGCAGCCGCCTTGGTAGTCAGGGTCTCCCCATCAGTCTCCCACCTGTTGTAGCCATCGGGAAGCATGGATTTTCTGTCCACTGCCATGAACGAGGTGCCGTCAAACGCATATGACGCAACAGTGCTCCCCAGCTCATTCACGACATACAGGAACTTGCCGTCATTGGCCCATACGGCATGGCGCGGACCATCCCCGGCAACGGCGCGAATCTCCAGCGCCGGATCAACCTCAAACGTGTTTGGATCGAAAAAGCGAATACGGTCGCAGCCAAGGTCTATGAACCCTACGCGGAGTGGGCTTCCGGGCGGAGTGCAGAATGAAAAGTGCGCATATGCCTTCTTCTGGCGCTTCTTGTTCGGCCCCATTGCGTCATCTGGGAACACATACGACTTCAGCCCCGATCCGTCTATGCCGACGGCAATCGCCGTCGCAGACGTGTACGACGCACCGAAAAGCCGCTTGCCGTCAGGCGAAAGGCTGATGTGGCACGGTGCCTCCGCCGGAAGCCCGGCTATGCGCTCCATCGCACCAAGGCGTCCGCTCGCGCCTATCGGGAATCGAACGGCGGCAGAGGACTTTGCAATGCCATCGCCTTCTCGGATCATGGAGTAGAGGTACTTTCCCTCGGCGTCCAGCTGAAAATAAGTAGTGCCCTGCACACCCTTCACGCTCTGGACGATCTTCGCCTCGCCTGTCTCCGTGTCGCAGGCAAGTACGTGGATTGCCTGCAAGTCGGGCGATCCCGAATTGCATCCCACATAGCAGTTTACAATTGCAGCCATTAGTATATTCATGTTTTCCTTGTCATTCGCCTATCCCAAGAGACGGGTTGACATCGAGCGACATGGCGTCATCCACGTGGTTTCTGCGGTAGAAGGCAAGCCCAGCAACCATTGCGCCGTTGTCGCCGGTGTACTTTGGCTTGGCCGTATAGAACGGCACGTCTGCTTTTGCACACACTGCAGAGAGCACAGCCCTGACGCGCGAGTTGAGCGACACGCCGCCACCAAGGATGAACGCCTCATACCGTCGGCGACGAAGAGCCGTGCGCGTCCGGTCTGCAAGCGCCTGCACAATGGCTTCCTGATAGCTGGCAACGACATGTGCCAGCGCAGGAGTCACAACGTACCCGCCAAAGTCGCGCGCGCCATCCTGCGACTCCACAAGCCATGGGTTCTGGTGCACATGCCTGAGAAGCGCGGTCTTGAGACCAGAAAACGACACGCAGAGATCGGCCGAAAGCCCGGAAAGCGCCGCCACGCCTTCGCGAGGACGTCCCTTGGGGAATGGAACAAGCGGTTCATCAGTTGCGTCAGCAAGCCATGCGGCTGAAATGCGGTCTATTTTCAGGCCTCCTGGATATCCAAGCCCCAGCAGTTTCGCCGCCTTGTCGAACGCCTCTCCAGCAGCATCGTCAAGCGTGTCGCCAATGACCTCGTACGAACCGTATGACGGAATCTCCACCCACACCGTATTGCCTCCCGAGACCGTAAGGCCAAGCGTCAAGCCAAGCGACATCGGATCTGGATACGCCCGCGTAGCGTCGTTTGGGGAGTCATGCAGAAACGGCGTGTGCAAATGCGCTTCCAAATGGTTTATGCCGACAAGCGGAACGCCAAGCCCCTTTGCAAGCCCTTTCGCCGCATTCAGACCGACAATGAGCGCAGGAGACAGGCCTGGACCATACGTAACCGCAACCGCGTCTATCTTCACATCCGCACACCGCATCGCCTCAGAAACAACAGGCGATATCTTCTCTACATGCGCCCTGGATGCGATTTCGGGAACTACTCCGCCATACGGCTGATGCAACGGAATTTGCGTGTAGACGGCATTGGACAAAACTTCGCGGCCATCGCGAACGACAGCAGCTGCAGTTTCGTCGCAGCTTGTTTCTATGCCTAGAATATTCACTTTCTTGTTGCCCCTGCAGATTCAACCCACGCTGCCGAAACTGCTTCTTGCCCCCGCCGCATTTTGTCTCTCCGATCTCCTCGCCGTTGCAAATCTCACGGCTAAGGCATCGATCTCAAGCTGCATAACAAACCTCCTGTCATCTGTGTGCGCGCATTATACCAAACATGCTCCCGCAAATCAATCGCCGTCATTACCGCTTGTCCTCATGTCAAGTCATCCTTCGATTTTCCAGCCCTTGCCTCGGCGAACTTCGCCTTCATCGTCGGGTTCTCGTGCGTCAGCCTGCGTATCGTGAGGCCATCGGCCTTGTCGTTTGCGAGACGAAGCTGCTTCTCGCTGCCGAGGAGCGCCTCCTTCGTCGCCTGCAGCGACTTGATGGACTTGTCTATCTCGGCGATGGCCTTGTCGAATTTCTCCTTTGCTAGGCGGCAATTGTTGCCGAACTTCTGCTGGAAGTCAAGCAACTTCTCCTCGAAGTTCGTTACGTCCACAGTCTGACGGCGCATCTCCGCAACCTCGCACTTGTATTCCATTGCCTTACGCGACGACTGGACAATCAGCGTGATGATAGGGATGAAACACTGCGGACGTACGACATACATCTTGTCATAATTGGACACCGACACTATGCCTGCGTTGTACAGTTCGCTTTCCAGCTCAAGCATGGACACGAGAACGGCGTATTCGCAGTTCTTCTTGCGTCGGTCCTCGTCGAGCTTTCTGAAAAAGTCCTCGTTCTTGTGCTTCGTGGCCGTCTCGTCCGCCTCGTTCTTCATCTCGAACATGATCGAGACATACTCCGTTCCATCATCGGCATAGTCGCGGAAGATGAAGTCGCCCTTGGTGCCGTCCACAACGTCGTTGTCCTTCGCAAACGTCGCCCTAGGCAGCGCGAAACGCATGAACTGGTCGTAGAGCGTGGAGCAATGAACCTCAAGCGTCTCGCCGACCATCTTGGTGCTCATCCTCGCCTTCATGTCCTTATAGAAGGCGATCTGCTCGTCCGCCGCCCTGAGCCTGCCGTCGTAGTCCGCCCTGAGCTTCGCAATCTCGGCGTCTTTGCCGGCCATGGCCTTCTGCTCGTCCATCGCCATCTCCGCAAGTTGCGCCCTGAAGTCGCCTTCCCTCTTCGCCATCTCCGCCTTGAGCTTTGCGATCTCCTCGTTCTTCTTGGCCATCGCCTCCTGCCCTTCGGCGGCCTTTTCCAGCAAGGCCGTCTTGGTTGCATTCTCCTGGTTCGCTATGACGGACTTCAACTCGGCTATCTCGCGCTCCTTCTTCTCAATCGCAGACGATGACGTTACCTTCAGCTTGGCGAGAGCCACCTCGCGCTTCGCCTCTTCCTGCTGGCAGACCTCAGCAATGCGACGTTCTATCTCGGCGTCGAACTCGGCGGTCTTCACCTGCTGCATGATAAATGCGTAGTCCGCCTCGTCTACGGAGAACATGCTGCCACATTTCGGGCACTTCAGCTCTTTCATTTAATTCTTCCTTCCCTTCATTCCACGCTGCAAGCAATGTATTGTACCAAACAGTCTTAACTAAGACAAGCCCCCACCCCCTCACCCCCGAAAAAATCCAGTATATGTAGGGGCGTACACACTGAATTGCGAGAACGAGACAATATTTGGTATAATACAAGCCTAACTGTGGATGACACGGAAATGAGCGATTTCTTCAAAGGCGTGCGAAAGCACATCGACAAGCTAGACGCGACCCATCTCCGAGAGCAGTTCGAGCGCGTCACTGATGCGCTCGAACGCTCGGAGACGTTGATTCATGCCCTCAAGGAAGGGCTTGTGCGCCTAGACAAGCACGGTATCGTGGTGCAGTCAAACCCAGCAGCTCGCCAAATTCTCGGAATGCCGCCAGAAGACATACTGCCTACTCTCTCCCTTCCGCTCGGCAAGTCGTCAAAGAGGGAGATATCCCTCACGTACCCAGACCCTCGTCGCCTTGAGCTACAGACAATTCCATTCGACGACGAGACAATCGTCTACGTGCGCGACATAACGGCGGAGAGGGCTCGCACCGAAGAAGAGCTTAGGGCAGGGGCGACACGAGCGGTGTGCGACCTCGCCGCCGGCGTGGCGCATGAGATAGGTAACCCCCTCAACGCGCTCGCGCTTAACATACAGATGCTAGAGCGCGACCCTTCGGACCGCGAGTCCCTGGCCATATGCAAAAGTCAAATCAAGCGGCTTGACGGCATCATACGCGACTTCCTTGCCGCGCTCCGCCCCTCACGGCCGAATCTTGCGCCGGGCTCTCTCGCCGACCCTCTACGCGACTGCCTTGCCACGCTGCGCGCACAGTTTGAGGAAAGACGCATCCATGTCACTCTCGACGTGCCATCTTCGCTTCCATCTGTCGCGCTGGACCGTGCGCAGATGGTGCAGGTGTTCTTCAACATACTGAAAAACGCGCTTGAGGCTATGCGGGACGGCGGTGCGATCGCAATGTCAATATCCAGCGACGACGACACCGTGTCCGTCAAGATCGCCGACTCGGGCGAGGGCATGCCGCCAGAACGCCTCGCCCACCTGTTCGAGCCGTACCGCACTTCTAAGGCGAACGGCACAGGTCTTGGGCTGATGATCACAAAACGTATCGTCGGCGACCATGGCGGCACAATTGACGTCGAGTCAGAGGTTGGCCATGGAACCGTGTTCACCATACGACTGCCGCGCCTGGAGCGACGAATCAGGGAGCTTAAATGAAGCCAAAGATACTGATAGTCGACGACGAAAAACCTCTGCGCGACACTCTAGCGCGCTGGTTCCGTCCATCCTACGACTGCCTTACGGCGCCGGACGCCGAGGAAGCAATGAAAGCAGTAGCGGCCAACGACGACCTTGCGCTGATGATAACCGACGTTCGCATGCCCGGAGAGGATGGCGTGTCGCTCCTCAGGAAGGCGAAGGCGGTGCGGCCTGACATGGCCGCAATCGTCCTCACTGCTTACGGGACGGTGGACCTTGCAGTGGACGCGATGAGAGAAGGAGCCGACGATTTCTTCCAAAAGCCGATAACTGATCTTCCGGCATTCGAACTGCGCGTGGCAAAGGCCGTGCGCAACGCATCGCTTGCCATAGGAGATGGCGCAACTGAAGCGGACGGCGAGGCGCCATCGGCGGGTCTCGCAGAATTCACCGGCGAATCTCCGGCCATGGAGAAAGTATACCGCCTCATCCGCAAAGTCGCCCCGACCGACGCGACGGTCATCATAGAAGGTCCGAGCGGCACAGGCAAGGAGCTTGTCGCCCGTGCGCTGCACAGCCTGTCGAAGCGTGCCGACGGCCCGTTCATAGCCGTGGAATGCTCCGCCCTCGCAAAGGATCTTCTTGAATCGGAACTTTTCGGATACGCCCCGGGCGCATTCACGGGCGCCAGCGCACAGGGTCGCGTTGGACATGTTGAGTCCGCAAACGGCGGAACGCTTTTCCTGGACGAAATAGGCGAAATCGACCTCGCAACGCAGGTGAAGCTTCTGCGCGTTCTCGAGTCTCGCACGGTAAAGCGCGTCGGCGGCTCCGACGACATACCCGTGGACTTCCGCCTTGTTGCCGCAACGAACCGCAATCTCGCCCAGATGGTGGCAGAGGGCAAGTTTCGCGAAGATCTCTACTACCGACTCAACGTAATCGACATCCGCACCCCCGCGCTCAGGGACCATGCAGAGGACATTCCCCTTCTCGTGGACAGATTCATAGGCGAATCCTCCAAGAAGAACGGCGTCGGTGTGTCCGGCATAACGCCAGAAGCCCTGCACGCGCTACTGACGTACTCATGGCCCGGCAATGTACGGCAGCTGCGCAACGTCATAGAGAAGATGGTCGTGCTGGCATCGGGCCATGAGCTGACAGTCGATGACCTGCCTGCGGAAATCACGTCCCCACCAAAGACGATCGCAGCTGCGGACGCAGCCCCTGCCGCAGTTCAGCCCGCAGCGGCCCTCGCAGACGTCGCAGCCACCACAGCGCCACCATGTTCGCTTGCCGACACCGAGCGCCAGCAGATACGTGCCGCGCTTGACGCCTGCCGCGGAAACAAGACAAGAGCGGCAGACATGCTCGGCATCTCGCGACGCACGCTGCATCGCAAGTTGAAGGAGTGGAGCGACAATCCATGAGCGGCTTAGCCTACGGCGAAATCCCAACGGAGCAGCTCACACTTCGCAGCCGCATCCTCAAGATACCCAACCTGAAGCTGATAAAGAAAATCGGCGACGGCGGCATGTCCACGGTATGGAAGGCGTGGGACATACCGAACCAGCGTCTCGTAGCCGTGAAGATACTAGACCACCAGTTCGCGAGCGACGGTGCGGAGGTGCGTCAGTTCCGCTCGGAGGAGAGGATGATGGAGGAGATTCGCCATCCAGGAATCGTGCAGGCGTACGACTTCGACAATGGCAACGGCAACTGGTACTATCTGATGGAGTATGTGGACGGCTACACATTTGCCGATCTGCTCGCCCGCAAGCAGCACGTATCGGAAAGCGACTGCCTCCTTATCTGCGAATCGGTGGCGAACGCCCTGGACTACGCTTGGAACGACCACGGCGTGGTGCACTGCGACATCAAGCCCGAGAACATAATGATCAACACCGACGGCATCGTGAAGCTGACCGACCTCGGCATCTCGCACCGCTTCGAGTTCAGGGAAGGCCAGCAGGACGCCCCTGACCACGTCCTCGGGACTCCGGCATACATATCGCCGGAACAGGTCTACGGCGACGTCGAGCTGGACTGCCGAGCAGACATATACTCTCTCGGCGCGACGCTCTACCACCTCGCCACAGGCCGTCTGCTCTTCCCAAGCCTCAACAACGACGACACAATGCGGGCGCACTGCGACGAGTCCACTCAGGCCCGTGACCCGCGCACGTACCGCCCATCTCTCTCTGAGGGCTTCTGCCAGCTACTTGAGGCCATGCTGGTGAAGAACCGCGACTA
Source organism: uncultured bacterium (assembly GCA_902772905.1). Lineage (GTDB taxonomy): Bacteria > Verrucomicrobiota > Kiritimatiellia > RFP12 > UBA1067 > UBA1067. The sequence continues at coordinate 8,830 of CACYCL010000162.1, forward strand.
CCGCATATCCGACTGGAAGAATGTGTTCGCCATGGCGCGCGAAGTCGAAGGCGGAGCATCGTTCAAGCCACGCGTCGACTCCATGGCAAACTCGTCAATCAAGCTACTTAAATGACAGACTTCTCAACGCTACTCAATCCCGAGCAGTTAGCCGCCGCGACAGCCGACGACGGGCCCCTTCTAGTGCTCGCCGCCGCCGGCACCGGCAAGACGCGCACTCTCGTGCACCGCGTCGCGTACCTAATGGAGCGTGGCGTGCCTCCAGATCGCATACTCCTGCTAACCTTCACAAACCGGGCGGCCCGCGAGATGCGCGAGCGCGCAGAGGCCCTTGTGGGCGACAGTGTGGCGTCCATGTGGTCAGGCACTTTCCACTCCGTGTGCGCACGCCTCCTCAGGCGCTACGGGTCGGCCATCGGCTACCAGCCAGGCTTCCAGATCATCGACGAGGACGACCAGAAGAAGCTCGTCGGCGACCTGATCAAGACTACGGTGAAGGATCCGAAGGACTTCGTGAAGAAGGAGCTGGTGCTCAAGATGATTTCAGAGGCGGCGAACGAGGGACTTCCGATAGCCGCCGTCGCCTCGCGCTGGCAGACCAAGACCGCAGGCGTGGAACCAGAGGAAATCGCGAAGGTGGCTGAGAAGTACGCCGCCCGCAAGCGCGAACTGTCGGTGATGGACTTCGATGACCTGCTCATAAACGGACTGCGCCTACTGAAGGAATCGGACCGCGTGCGCGATATGCTCCAGGAGCACTTTCTACACGTTCTGGTCGATGAATACCAGGACACCAACGGCCTTCAGGCTGAGTTCACGGACATCCTCGCATTCAAGCACCGCAACATACTGGCCGTCGGCGACGACTTCCAGTGCATCTACACATGGCGCGGCGCGCAGATAGAGAACATACTGGAGTTCCCCAAGCGCTGGCCGGGATGCCACATGGTGAAGCTCGTGCGCAACTACCGCTCGGTTCCCGGCGTGCTGGACGTAGCGAACGTCGTGATGAAGGACGCGCCCGCACAGTTCGACAAGACGCTCCTTCCAATGCGCGGACACGGCGGCAAGCCATCGCTTGTGCGCGTATATGACGGCAAGGCACAGGCTACAGAGATAATGCGGCTTGTCGGCGATGCTCGGGCGCGCGGCGTAAGATACCGCAACATGGCCGTTCTATACCGCAGCCACTTCCAGTCAATTGACGTGCAGATGCAGCTCACGCGCGCGAAGGTGCCCTTCCGCATCACGTCCGGCGTAGGCGTGTTCGAACAGGCGCACACAAAGGACGCGCTCGCGTATCTACGGCTAGTACTGAATCCGATGGACGAACTATCGTTTCTCCGCCTCGTTACGCTCCTTCCAGGCGTCGGCGAGAAAAGCGCCAAGGGATACTGGGAGAAGCTCGGCCGCAACTTCGACGGCAGTTCCAAGGAATGCCGCGATGCGCTCCACTCTCTGCTCGGAGCAAAGGCGAAGCCCGTCTGGCCGCCCCTCGCGAAATGCTTTGAGACGGCGCATGACCACATTGAAGAGGACGAAGTGGGCGAACTCGTAGAGGACTTCGTAGACCTCTTCTACGACGACTACGCGCATAAAGAATGGGACGATGCCGATGCAGACGACCGCCTCGACGACCTCAAGGAGCTGGCTGCTCAGATCGCAGGCAATGAGGGCGGCCTTGAGGCGTTCCTCGCCGATGTTGCGCTTCTCACCAATCTGGACGCTCGCCGCAACGATCCCGAGCAGGACCGCATAACGCTCTCGACAGTTCATCAGGCCAAGGGCATGGAATGGCCCATCGTGTTCGTGCCGTGGCTCTCCGAAGGCATGTTCCCAAGCGGCAAGGCCACCGAGGAAGGCCGCATCGACGAAGAACGACGGCTCTTCTACGTCGCAGTGACGCGCGCGAAGGACGAACTCCATCTCTTCACTCCGTCCATACGCAAGACGCCAGACGGCGGGATGTTCCCGGTGGAGCCGTCAGTTTTCGTCAGGGAAATTCCGACAAATCTGCTGAACGTGCGCCGAGTGATGTCCCAGCCCGACGACTATGGCTACGGACGCCGCAGCGGCTATGGAAACGGCGGCTACGGCAGATCTTCTGGATCGACATACAAGACTACCTGGCGCCGCTAGGCTGCACTAGGAATCCCACAAGACAAAGCTTTCCAATGAATGAAGGAAAGTAGTGGACCCGGCGGGACTTGAACCCACGACCCGGAGATTATGAGTCACCTGCTCTGACCGACTGAGCTACGGGTCCGTTTTGGTATTGCGTATTGTACCAAATTCACCCCTCTCAATGCAAGTGCCAAGTTTCCGCGCCAAGCCCCGCCTAGCCGTAGATTGTGTACCGCCGCCGTGACGCCTTCTCCGCGCTAAGTTGTAGCGTCACGTAAACTCGTAATATGTCGTGCCGGAGCCGTCGGCATTCGGCGGATACTTCTCGA
>CACYCL010000163.1 GCA_902772905.1 uncultured bacterium
AGGCCTTGCGCCGACAGCTGGCGCAGCACCCTCCATTGGCCTTGCGGCTGCTCCCGGATTGGCGACCACTATCGGCGCCGCGCCTGCCATTGGCCGTTCGTCTGCAACAGGCGTTTCTGCTGCATGTGATGCTGCAATGCGCGGTTCGGTAATCGGCACTTCAAAACGAACATGCGTTTCAGCAATTGAATTCGAGACTGTACTCAGTTCGGCAACTCGTGTCGCCGTCACCACTGGCATTGCATCAACTGTTGGCTTTGCATCTACCATTGGTTTTGCGATTCGCGGTTCGACAATATGCACTTCAGCATTGTGTCTGCCTTCCACAGGCGCCGCAACGGCGGGAGATTCGGTTGTCGTTGCTTCAATAGCTGATGACTCAATAGCTGATGACAAGGCCGCAAGTCCACGACTGATGTCTGACGGACGCTCATGATCAACATAAGCATCAAAAAACTTATTGAATCTCTCGCCTGATTCGTCTGTCGGCATTGGAAAATGAAGCGGAGCAAGCCCGTCAGACGACACAAGGTCCAAACTCACGGGAAAGAATCCGCCAACATCAAACGCCATTGCCTCAACTGTCATATCTCATCTTTCCGCACAGTGAAATCCTCAAGTTCTCCTTCGGATCGCGCTTCCTGCGCTTTCGCCTCCTCCGCAAGCCAGATGGCCTTATGTTCATCAATCTTCATACGGTTTTTCGTCGCAAGATTAAGATTGGCTCTCGCCACCTCGGCCGCTGCCGCCTTCTCTCTGACCTCACCCTCAGCACGTTTAACGTTGTCCGCCTTCAAGACTCCTTCCTCGTCAATCCTCGCGACACCTTCGTTGGCAAGGTCAATCTGATCACGGCTGACCTCACGCCCGATGATGGCGTCATAGATGCGATCACGCCGCGCCTCTTTAGTCTCCTCGTATGCCGCAAGATCACGGCGACGGGCGGCAAGCCCTTCCTCCGCCACAGCAAGCGCACGACGTGCGGCAGTGAGTTCGCCGCTTGCGCGGTCTTCGCGCATCGTGCGAATTCTTAGCAATGGCTGGAGCGTGTAGGGCATCAGGATACGGCTTGCTTGAGTCTTGAGATTGAGTCATCGTACGTCGGCTTCTCGTCAAGTCCCTGGCGGAGAAAGGAATTGACGGCGCCGTTCTTGGCAATGGCCTCGTCTGTTTCCGGATCGGCACCCTTCTTGTATTCGCCAATCTTGAGCAGAAGCTCGACTTCGGCATACTTGGCAAGAAGCGAACGCAGTTTCGCCGCAGCCGCCTTGTGATCCTTTGGAATGATGGCCGACTGGCATCGTGAAACCGACGCAAGAATGTCTATGGCCGGATAGTGATTCATCTGTGCGAGCTTGCGCGAGAGGATTATGTGACCATCGAGAATCGAACGTGTTTCGTCCGCAATCGGCTCCGTCATGTCGTCGCCCTCCACAAGAACAGTGTAAAGCGCGGTAATCGACCCCTTGGAAGAATTCCCCGCTCGCTCCATGAGGCGCGGCAGCTCCGAGAACACGCTCGGCGGAAAGCCGCGTCGTGTCGGTGGCTCGCCGGCGGCAAGTCCAATCTCACGCTGCGCGCGCCCGAAACGAGTGACGCTGTCCATGAGCAACAGAACCTTCATCCCCCTGTCCCGGAAACTCTCCGCTATTGCCGTAGCTACATATGCGGCTTTGAGACGCTCCATTGACGAACGATCCGAAGTCGAGATGACGAGAACAGATTTCTTGAGACCTTCTGGCCCCAGATCCTTTTCGATGAACTCCCTGACCTCACGACCACGCTCTCCAATCAGGGCAAGCACCGTAACCTCGGCTTCGGTGTTGCGTATTATCTGGGCGAGCAAGGTGGACTTCCCTCCGCCTGCCGCTGCGAATATGCCCATTCGCTGCCCTTCGCCGCAAGTGAGAAGACCGTCAATCGCTCGCACTCCCAGCGAAATCGGCTTGGTGATGATGCGTCTGTCGAGCGGAGATGGCGGATCGGCGTATACCGGATAGTACCCATCTGGCCTGAGCGGGCCTTTCGTATCAGCGTCCATTGGACGCCCCAGCCCATCGAGCACGCGACCAAGGAGGTTCTTTCCCACGGGCACCATCTGTACACGGCGGGTCGGGATAACCTCAGTCTCTCCGCTTATGCCGATCATGGCGCCGAGTGCCGTGAGGAGAACCGCTTCCTTGGTGAAACCAACAACCTCGGCTTGGACCTCATGTCCTTCCCACGGATTCCTGAGTATGCACACTTCGCCGATCTTTACGCCCGGCACCGATGCCTTGATAATGGTTCCGACGACCTGTATGACCTTGCCCTTGACGTCAATTGGCTGCGCGTCCTCCACGGCACGGTTCAAGACTTCCGGAATGTAGTCAAACGGCGTAGGCATCACATTCCCTTCGCAATGTGCCGCTTGAGCGATTTTTCTATAGCCGCGAGCTGGATGTCTACCGATGCGTCTGCCACGCCAGCCTCGGTCTCTAGTATGCATGCCGGGCCCTTGAGTCGCGAATCCTCAACGACGTCAAATGTCTCGACGGTCGGATATGCGGTACGGAACTCCGCAATGCGCGCACGAACCGTCTCCACCATCTCCGGCGCGACCTTCAGCGTGACCTGGCGCTGGGTGCGAATGACGGCGTTCATCGTCTTGCGAACGATCTGCACGACCATCTCACGGTCACCAATCTCAACTACAAACGACTTTAGCGCCTTCATGACGACATCGGCCATTTTGCTCTCGACAGATTCCATGAACGCGACAGATTGCTCCACCTGATCCAGCTTCAACATCGCGATCTCGGTCTTGCCGTCAGAAAGTCCCTTCTCATAACCGCGCTTCTTTTCCATTTCGAATGCCGTCTTGGCCTCTTCACGGATGCGAGCAGCGTCCGCCTCGGCGGCGGAGATGACCTCGGCCGCCGTGCTGGCGGTCGCAACGTCCGTAGCCTTCACGACACGTCGGTCGGACTGGAGAACGAAATCTTGTTTATTTACGAGCAGCATAGCGAATACGCCTCCTGAAATTTGAGCTTGAGGAGCTTCTTGACGGCATTGCCCACCGCAGACCGTTCTTTTTCACGGGAACAGACGCAAAGTGCGCAGCGACTTTTGTGGAGTTTCAGCTTAAGACGGTCAACAACTGGCGTAGGACATGCGCCGAGCAGCGAAAAAAGAAGTCCAAGCCCCACGGAAACAACTCTTTCGGACGACTTTGCATCCTTTGCGCCCTCTGCGGACAAATCCAATCCAGCGAAATACGCGGTGAACGAGAACACTTCTGGATAAACGCCGCGCAGCGCGAGCTTCAGCTCACGCACTGTCGTGCCGTCCGTCACGCGACGAAGGTCATCCGCACAGGCGAGTGCCCCTAGCCACTTGGCAATCTCCATCAGCGTCGCACCGTCGAGAAGCGCAAGACGACTCCAGTCATCTTTGGGAAAATCGTGAAAGAACGGTTCAACGCCAAGTTCATCGAGAAGAAAGCGCTTGAGGCGCGAGGACATCCCATCTCCGTCGCAGAGTCCACGGAGAATGCCTGAAAGGTTTTTCCCTGCGGCCAAATCTTCTATCCAGCTCTCGTGCACCTGTGGGGCGAAATCCCACAGAAAGTCACGCACACGAGGCCACAGGACCTGGCTGGATACCAGTTCCCGAGCTTCGCCTATCGTTGTTTTCACGACTTCTGACATCAGACTTCAAGCCTTCAGATTCTCAACCTCCAAGCCCACGACATCGGCTCATCCTACCCATTGCCTGGCGGTTCCCTTGCGTGATTCAAGGTAACGCCGCCAGCGGGCAGTTGATTCGGCTGTGCGACCAAGCATGCAAAGTGCACGAGTTTCCAGGACTGCCGCTACATGCACAAGCGCGTCTGGCATGTCCGCACCATGCAGCACTTCAAGCGCGCGGCCAGCGTGGCCTGCATCAAGGAGCAGTTCTGCAAGGGCTGCAGCAGACACACCATTGCGAGGCTCGTCTTCGACAAGCGCCTCGCAGACGGCAAGAGCGCGCAAACGCTGCCCATGCCGCATGAACATCCATGCAGTCGTAAGCAATAACTGTCTCTCGTCTGTCGCCATCACTTCTCGGGCGGTGCATCGCGAAAGATCGTCACCTGGATCTTGTCGTATTGCAGCCCCTCGATTGCATTCTTGACGAGGCCCTTTACGGACGGCACGAGGTCGGTTATGTCTGCATTCCAGCGAGAGCGAATGGCCACTGCAGCCGACGACGGCAGCGCATTGCGGGCGAATGGATCGTTCTCCGGAAGCACGACGTGGACACGTGCGTCCACAACGCCGTCTATCATGGAAATCGTCCTCGCCAAATCCTGGGCAAGCGCATCCATGAAGCGAATGCGCTCCTCGGACGGAGACGAAATCATGCCCGTCTTCTTAAACACCTCGCCTATTCCCTGCCGAGGCTGACGCGGCAGCCCCTGTCGCTCCAGCAGGTTCACGGCCTCGGCGAACCTCGACTCCGTGCAGAGAACATTCCACGTTCCCTCTTCGCCAGGCTCTTTGTGGCACGATATGCCGGCATCAAGAAGTGCGGCCATCACGAGGTTGGCCTGGCGTTCCCCAAGACCAGAATGGAGTGTCGCATCCTTGTCGCATCCCGCAAGGAGAAGCGCCGCGGCGCACGCACAGGCTGGCAATAATGTTTTCATTGGTTCTTAACAAGTGTTTGTATTGCGGTAGACGTCTTGTCAGCAACCTTCGTGACGACCTCCTGCTGGAATGCAAGGTTCATAACCTCGTACTGCAGCTCTATGAGATTGCCCACAGATGGAGAGTGCGTCTCCTTTAGGTCGCTTAGCGCGCGTATGCGGTGCAGAATGCCCTTGTTGTTGGCCTGAGCATTCCGCCATGCCGCCGTCGCCTGCGATGCAAACGGTATCGGATCTGCCGCCGCCACCGACTGCGGTGCACCCGTGGCCATCGCAGCCTCAAAACGCGACACGGCCGACGGATCGGCAACGGAAGACACCTCGCCCGCAGAATACGTATCGGGCGTCACTCCTGCTCCGGCGGCTCTTACCGCCTCGACGATCATCTGTTCTGTCATGGAATCAGGTCCTTTGCAAGTTGCGCCGCCGCAGGATCGGCGGACTGGTTGGCTGCCTCTTCGAGCGGAACACGGGCTTCTGCAGGACGATTCATCCTCAGCAGCGCCATGCCCTTGAACGCCTTGAGCATCGCAGCATTCGGGAATCGCGGAATCGCCTCACGGTCGAGGTAATCGACCGCGCCCTGGAAATCCAGCATGCTGATGAAGAGGATGGCGTTCGCCGACGCGACGGACGCCTCCCCCGGGCGGAACCGCCCCAGCGCCGCAAGTATCTTCGCGGCGGACTGGAAGCGGTTTTGCCCTGTCGCCATCAACGCGACGTTCAACAACAGCCGCGCCTCTTCTCCCGTGAGGTCGAACATCAACGGAAGTTGGAGGCGATCGAGTTGAGCGCGTCGCCCATGTTCTTGTTGATGTTCGTCATCGTAGTGAGCGCGAGGTTCCACTGCTGCAGGTCATACTGAAGCTGCTGCAGGTTGGCCTGCACGTCCGGGTGCTCCTGATAGTTCTCAAGCGACTCTTTGAGACGCGCTTCCATCTGCCCAACCGCGTTGAGGAGAGCGTTGTAGACCGCATCCGTGTGGACGAAGTCGTTTGACGTCGCAGTGATGCGGAAAGGCCCGTCTGAAAAATTCTTCAGCTCAGGTGCGCCTACCGCCGATGTTACTCCGTATCCCATTTTGTTTTTCCTTTTTGTTTGTTGTTGAACGTCGCCTTTCGGCTACGCCTTCTACCGCTTACCGTCCACCCGGACGGTCAGCCGCAAAATCTTCCTTGCTATCTCGTTCGCCTCTTTCAGGGCCTCTGCGCGCGGAAACTCCTCAGGCGACAGCCCTGCTCCCATCGCCGCCTTGAGACGCGCATCCAGCGCGGCGAGAACCGCGTCGTAGCGAGCCAGCGCGGCCTCCTTTTCCGGCCCCGCAAGCTCCTTTTCGATTTCCAGAAGCCTTATCGGATCTACTTTCGACTTCTCCATCATCTTTTCTACGGTTTCCACGTGAACCTGCCCATTGCGTTTGTCATCGTTACCGCATCCGCCTCGATCTTGACAACTACGCTGTCGCCGACGGCAGCTCCCTCAAGGACGCGCGCGCCGCTGCGAAGCACAAGGCACGGATATGGCGTGGTGAGAATTCCGCACACAGGCAGCGACGGCGAGTTCTTTGGCGCCAGGCGCAAGGCGCTTGATGGACGCGAAACATTGTATGCCGGCGCATCGACGCGCCCCCCGACTGCCGCATCAGGCTCAGTTTCCGCCACAACTCCACTGGCGAGCGTGACATCAGACACATCGACATTTCTCAGTTTCGGCAGGTCAGAGGCGAGTGCCTCCAGCGTGCGCTGCATCCGCCATGCCCTTCCGGAAAGCGCGACCACGCGGTTCGTTGCGGCGACAACGCGAAGCCCCTTCTCGGACAGCAGCGCAAGCGTATCCTCTGCAGCCGTCTTGAGGGACTCGTCATCGCAGAAGTCCAGATCAACGCCAGGCTGCGCCGCATACGCCTCGGCCGTCGCGACCAGGCGCTCTGCTCGCGTCGCGAAATTGCCGACAAGCACAGTGCGCGCGTTTCGATTCGTCGTGGAAAGCCCGTAGCATGCAATGACATCCGGCAATGTTCGTGCGCGGGGCGCGACTTCCGGCTTGTCTCCTCCTGTGGCAGGTATCGCCTCGCACACCCCGGACACGGCGTTCGTAGTCCATCCCCACAGCCGCTCCGCATGAGGCCTCGCCCTGTCCCTAAAGAAGAAAGTCAGGACCGCAATCGCTGCGCAAAGAATGAACAGCACGACGAGACAGCCGAGACACCCACCTCTGCGACTCTTCTTCTCTGCGGGCGCGTCGCCTGCGCCGGCTGGCTTCTCCTCTGGCGGAGGAGCTGCTTTCTCCTCCGGCTTCTCCTCCTCCGCCTCTCGTTCCGGGGCTTCCGACTTAGGCCAAACAAGTTCCCCCCACGGCGCATCTGCCGGACCGACCGCGAACGAAGTTGCTCCAAGCGTCTTCACGTGAAGCGGCTCAAGCAACTCCCCGCCCGCCGTAACGCCAGATGGCGTCGCCTCCAGCGAGACAGGCTCCTTCGGCAACGTAGTATCGGCAAGGACTATGTCGCAGTCGTCGCCCTTGCCAAGCGTGACGGCCACGCCCTCGACAAGCGCGACCTCCGCGCCCTTGTTAGGCCCCTCGACTATCTTCAGAAGGAAATTCACAGTTTAAGCCTCCCCAGCGGCTGGATGTTGATCTCTGCGCTCAGCTCCTGGAACGAGAGAACGGGCAGTTCGTACCAGTCCTTCTCTATCATCTTGCGGAAGTAGCGGCGGATGTCTACGGAAACTATTATGACAGGCTTCTGCGGTATCTTCGACAAGTCGCCGATCGTGCGCTTGACGACGGCGAGAATGGAGCGAACCGTCGCTGGATCCATTGCCAGATACGAGCCGGACGACGTCTGGCGGACGGACTTCCTTATCTTCTCCTCAAGCGACGGGTCAAGCAGGTACGCGGCTACGATGTTCTGCCCGCCAGAGAACTTGTAGGAGATGTAGCGAGAAAGTGCGGAGCGCACGTATTCGACAAGAAGCACCGAGTCCTTTTCCTTCTGCCCCCACTCGATGAGCGTCTGCGTGATGCGCTTGAGGTCGCGGATGCATATGCCCTCCTGCACAAGGCGCTGCAGAACATCGGTTATCTTCTGCAGCGGCAGCACGCGCTGGACTTCCTTGACGAGTTCCGGAGCCTCCTTCTCCATGTGGTCGAAGAGAAGCCGCGTTTCCTGCAAGGACAGGAACTCGTGCGCATACCTCCTGAGCACCCCGGAGAGATGGTAGGAGAGAACGCCGCCGAGATCAAGCGAACGGACGCCGGATTCGTCGAGCCGAGCCTTGTCCTCCTCCTTTACCCAGCAAGTCTCGTATCCCGAGAGGAACGGCTTGCCGCCCTCGAACGCAACGCCCGTGACGGAAAGGTTCTCTGGCGACTCCAGCGCGAAGATGTACCCCTTGCGCAACATGCCCTCCGACACTGGCACCTCGTTTACAAGAAGGCGGTACCGGCCCTCTTTCATCGCAGGGTTGAGCGAAAGGTTGATGCCCGGGAACGGCACGCCCAGGTCGTGGTAGAGAGCGCGGCGGATGGACATGATCTGGTCGTTGAGCACTTCGTAGGAGAGCGCTCCGCGTATGTCCGCGTCAATGTCCACCGTGAGCGGCGTCACCATCGAGAAGTCGTCGCCCTCTTTCTTCTTCGGACGCGGCGTTCCGCCCTCTGAAGGCGCTGCGGCAGCAAGCGGATCCTCGCCCTTCTCCGCCTTCGCCTTGGCGATCTTCGCCTTCAGGACGAGGCTGTAGCCGACTGCGGCGACAAACGCCGCGAGGCCAAATATCTGGACCTTCGGGAATCCAGGGATCAGCCCAATGGCGACAAGCATCACTGCGCCAAGCAGAATCGCCTTGGGCTGCGCAAAGAACTGGTCCACGATATCCTGTCCAAGCGGCTTGTTGTCCACGTCGCCGACGCGCGTCACGATCACGCCGGACGTGATCGAGACGAGAAGCGCCGGAATCTGGGACACAAGACCGTCGCCAATGGTGAGGATGCCGTACTTCGTGACCGCCCAGCCGACATCCTTGCCGTTCATCAGCACGCCCACGCAGATGCCGCCGACAATGTTGATGGCAGTCATTATGAGGCCCGCTATGGCGTCGCCCTTCACGAACTTCATCGCGCCGTCCATCGCGCCGTAGAGCTGCGACTCCTTCGCCAGCTCGGTGCGGCGCTTCTTCGCAGTCTCCTGGTCGATCGCGCCCGCTCGCATGTCGGCATCGATCGACATCTGCTTGCCGGGCATCGCGTCAAGGGTGAAGCGCGCGGCCACTTCGGACACGCGCTCCGCGCCCTTGGCGATGACGACGAACTGCACGATCGTGATGATGAGGAAGATCACCGCGCCCACCACGAAGTTGCCGCCGACCACGAAGTTGCCGAACGTGTATATGATCTCGCCCGCGTCGGCCTTGAGCAAGATGAGCCTCGTAGTCGTCACGTTCAGCGCTAGCCGGTACAGCGTCGTGAACAGCAGCATCGACGGGAACGTGGAGAACGCAAGCGCCCGCGGCAGGTAGAGCGACAGCATCAGCATCACCGTCGATATCATCAGGTTGATGGATATCAGCAGGTCCACCATCGGCGTAGGCAGCGGGATGATGAGAAGCCCGATGATGCAGACCACCAGGAAGGCAAGCACCAGGTCGCCGAAGCGGCTGAACGCGTTCGAGAAGTTGGTCAGGTTCTTAAGCATCATGTCTCCAGTAGCGCCATGCGGTAGTGCTCGAAGAGGTCGGTGTCGGCGATCAGGGTTTCTATTTCGTGCGCAGCCGCGTCTGACGCCGCGGTGCGGTTTGCGCGGAGCGTCTGCGCCGTGCGCCGCGCCGTCTCGTTGAAGCCGCCGGGCGTGCGCAGGTAGGCGGTGTTTCCGGCGACAAGGGCCGCCATTACCTCGTCCCGCACCGCGCGGTCTGTCGGGAAGAGCGCGTCAACAGCCTGCGTGACTGTCGTCGACCCGGGCAGGAGAGACTTCTGCGGCTCGCCTGCGGACGGCGTGTCGATGATCTCGGCAAACGACGCGCTTCCGATCCCGGTGTTGAAGCTCAGTGGCTCCGTTGTGCGAGAGACGCTCAGGCTCATGCCGCACCTCCGAATTCGCTTGCCACGCGCCACAGCGCGCTGAACGCCGCGTTGAGCGACGGCAGCGTCACATCCTGCATCGCAATGCGCGCCACGAACGCGGCGCACCCAGACTTCGCGAGGTAGCATGCCCTCACGCGCACTCCGAAGCGCGCATCTGGATGGGCGTACGAAAGCACGCGCCTGGCCGTCGATGCGTCGTTCGCCGACGGAACCGCGACGATCACGTCCAGCTCTTCGCCACGGTACTCAAAGCGCAGGGAGAAGCCGTTCTCGAAGCGGATTGCCGCCGCGCCGCGCGCATTCAGCGCAAAGCCGTCGATCCCCGCGCCTCGCCCGAAGTCGCGCACAACCGCATCTATCCAGTTCGGGGCGGTCATGTCGCCTCCTCTTCTTCTTCGTTCTCGCGCGCGATCAATCCGTCGAGATGATCCTGCGCGGCCTCAACAAGCCTCTGACGCTCGCCCTCCTTCGAGAACAGGCGCGGCGAGAGCCGGCGGAACAGCCTCGTCAGTTCGCGCGTGAAGTCCATCTGCGCGAGAAGCTTGCGCATGCCGCAGTCGCCCACGAGATTGCCGATCGCCGTTGCCGCCACGAACGCCTGCTCCGTAAGGTCGAGGATGCGCCCCGTGAGCTGCTCGCCGTTCAGCTGGCACGGCTCGCCGAATTCGCGGCCCATCCGCGCGCCGAGCTGCGTCAGGCTCTCGAACACGGTCTGAAGCGTCTGGACGCAGCCAAGGTCGGTCAGTATGCGCCCGAGGGCGGCGGCTTCCATGGACGGGGAGGACGACTTCAAGTCGGCTCCGCAGCCGGATATGAGGAACGAGATCGCGTCGGCCAGCGCACCCGGGCCGCGATTCGCCATGAGCGAGCGGAAGCAGTCCTGCGGCTTTGTGAAGCCTATCACCTCGCTGCGGTACATGTCGCGCAGCTCCTGCATCTCGCCGGGCGTTGCCGCGCGCGCGTTGACCTCCTCGGCAAGGTTTATGCCGGCGCGTATCTCCGCGCCCTTCGCCTCCATCAGCTGCGAACGGGCCTGGCGGATGGTATCCCTCAGCTCGGTCTCGCCTTCGCCAAGCATCTGCTCCAGGATGTCGAGCATGGCGAACTGGTGGCTCGGGTCGGTGGACTCGCCGGCGAGGCCCTTCAGGATCGCGTCGGCGCTCACGCCGGCGCCAGACCGCATCATCTGGCGGATGTTCTGTATGAACTTCTCTATGCGCTGGCGCCCGGGCATGTCGGGCATCGTCGAGAGCCACGTCTCCAGCGCGCGGATGAACGAATCCCTCATTCCCTGAGCAGGCCCCATGCGCCGATCGGCTATCTTCTTCGCCGTCTTCTCCTCGAACTGGAACGACAGCTCCTCCATTGAGTCCATCAGCTCCGCCATCGGGTCGCTCTCCACTACGAACGCCGTGCCGTTCAGCTCGCCGCGCTGCACCTGCGCAGCCGCAGGCTGCTCGCGCACAAGGCTCTGCGCCATCTGCGCCGCCTCGGCTCCCGCCGCAAATGTCTGGCGGAGTATCTGCGCCGCGTCAAACGCCATAGACACCCCTCCCGAACGCAGGCCAGCCGACCTGCGCCCTTCTGCCCGAAGCCCTGCGCCCGCTCGCGCCTTCGGCCCAGACGATGCACGGGCCGTGGAAGTGGAGCATCAGTTCACGCGGCGCGCGCGGCAGGATGACGTCCATCACCCCAAGGCGGCGAACATACCCCGTCGGGCGGTTGCCCGTCCACGCGACGACCGCCTCCGGGCGCACCGAAAGCGTTTCCCCTTCTTCTACCGATATGCGCGTCGTGCGGCTCGAAGTGGCCATCACCACCCATTCCCTCTCCAGCACGGTCACGCCTATGGCGCCCCTGGAACTCATCGGAACGACCTTCACAAGCTCGGCGCCGGTGCGCGCCGCCTCCGGCGCGACAAGCATCTTGCCAGACACTGCGCGGACAGACGCCGCGCACGGTATGTGCGTAAGAAACGGGCGCATCGCATCGGCAAACCATGCATGGCCGCTCGTTGCCACGATGTCGAGCCACGAACGGTCGCGGACGAACAGCCCCTTGCGCGGACGGCGCACGGCATCGCCGAGGAACGCCGCCGGCTGGCCGCGGCCAACGAGCCACGTCCCGGCGTCAACCTCGGCGAATCCGCCGGCTATCGTCGCGGCGTCCGTCATTCCTGCGGCTTCTCCTCTTCTCCTTGCTCCGAAGGCGGCGCTTCCGGAACTGGCTCCGCCTCAAGCTTCTCGCGCTCGACGCGCTCCAGGTCCTTCCACTCCTTGATGTCCTTCATCAGCTTCCGGCTCTTCCTTTCGCGTTCGAACTTGCGCATCTCGCGCCCATGCATGATCTCCGCCTCGCGGCGCTTGTACACGTCCTCGTCGCGCTCTTCGCGGCGCATGCGGGTGTCCTCGCGCTCCAAGCTGCGGCGCTTGCGCTCCGCGTCGCTCGCGTCGGCGTCGTCCTCCATCTTCTCGGCCTCGCTGACATCCCTGAGCTTCATGGACTGCAGCCGCGCAAGCATTTCGGTGTCGAGGTCCACGATGTGCGGCGTAAGGATGAACATGCGCTGCACCGTCTCCTTCCTCACTGACGCGCCGCCGAACAGCCAGCCGATCCACGGAATGTCGCGCAGGTACGGTATGCCCCACCCGCCAGACTCCTCGATGTCGCGCAGATAGCCGGCCAGCATGATCGCCTCGTCTTCGAACACCGCCGTCTGGGTCTGCAGCGTGGAGCTGCGCGTCATGGGCATCGAGTCTACCGCTATGGCCTCGAACCCGCCGTCGTCAAGGCGCATCGAAAGCCATATCTGGTTGGCGACGTTCGTGGAAGGTGACGTCACGATTCGCGGCTTGACCTGGAGCGTCGTGCCGGCGGACACCTCTTCGAGCGTAGCGACCTCCGTGCCTATCACCCTCACATGGTAGCTCTGCGAGTCCTTCATCTGCGCGGCGAGGTTGTTCACCGTGAGCAGCGAGGTGCGCGAGATGCTCCGCGCCTTGCCCTTCTCCTTGAGAGCCGTCAGCGACGCCGACACCTGCACGTCCTTGCCGAGGTAGGAAAGCGCGCCGGCAAGCCCCTTGCCGCCAAGGCCTGCGCCGTCGAAGAGGTTCCCGGCGTTCTGCCCCGCCGCGCCGGAGAACTGCTTGTGCTCGCCCTTGACCTTCAGCGAAAGCTGCCAGTCGAGCGCGTCCTGCTTCGACAGCTCGACCACGGTGACGTCGATCTCAACGAGCTTCTGCGGAACGTCCAGCTGGCTGATGAGCCGCTCGTACATCGGCATTCGCGAGCTGACGTCGCGCACCAGCACCGCGTTGAGGCGGTTCTCGGGGCGTATCACCGGCCTGAACGCGGCGTTCATCGCCTCCTCGTACCTTGCAGACGCCGTGTCTTCGACGTTCGTTATGCCGACCTCGCGCACGGACGTGCCGTTGCCGCTCGTCATCATCTCCTCGATGAGGCGAGCTACGCCCTTTATCGTGACTGTCGACTCCGGCGAGCTCACGGAGAACGAGACGTTGTCGGCCCATGTGTTGACGAGCGGGAAGAGCCGCATCTCCACTTCGTTGAACGTGCGCTTTTCATGCAGCTTGTCGGCCCTGGCGACCAGCTCCGCGACAAGCGACACGTAGCGCGGCGGGCCCGACACCATCATGATCTGGTCGTCGGACGTCGTCTTCAGCGGGAACCTCGCGTCCTCCACGCCCAGCTCGGCAAGCATGTTGCGCACCTCTCCGGCCTTCATGTACTGAAGGTCGAGGAGCATCGTCATCGTCTCCCCGGCGCCGTAGAGATAGAGCGCCGCGCCGTCGTAGTACCACGTAAGGTTGTGGGCGGTCGCAAGGCGGTCGAGGAACTCGCCGCTCGGCACGTCCCTGAAGTCGCCGGAGAACACGCCCTGCACGCCTTCCGACATCACAAGGGAAACCCCTTCCGCAACGGCGAAGGCGTCAAGCGCCATCCGAAGGTTCATGTCGCGGGCAACAAGCGTGTATGACGGGGTCTTCCACGGTATGCCAGCCGCGAACGCGCACGACGTCGCACACGCGCAGAAGCAAAGAATTGACGCGAAAAATCTCTTCATTTAGTCTCCTCTAAGGTCGTATCATCACTTCGGGGAACGCCGGCGCCTCGCTTGCGCCGGACTGCCCGTCCACACGCGAACGCCACCAGTCGCAGGAATCGGCAAACAACTCGAAAAACCGCCGCAATTCATGCGCATCGGCTTCTCCGTCCAGCTCTTGCCAGAGAAAGGCGGCATTTGACGTATGGCCGTCATCCAGACTGCCAAACGCCAGGACAGCGTCTTCAATCAACATGCGCCCGGCAGAATACGCCGCCAGGCGCGGCAACTGCACAGCGTCGTCGGTCAGCCGATATGAAAGCCGCAGCGATTTGCCGACAACATTGGCCGAAATTTCCAATCCATCGACCAGAAGTGTGAACGAACGCGCAGCTTCGGGTGCCCGAACTGGGTATCCGATTGCGGCCAAAAGCCGTTCGACAGGTGTTTTCCCCAAAAAACGACCCGACGGTGCATTTGAAGCAGAGTCAGTCATCACATGGTCTGTATTATACCAAAAACGTCGGTCACGTTACCATACAGAAAATGAATAAAAATGAAAGCTATAGGGGCGGCGGCGTTTTGAGATGAAAACGCCGCCGCCCCTCATGCTTTTCTTTCAACATTTCATCCCTTACCTTCTGAAGGTGCAGGGAATGGAATTGGTCGTGCCGTTCGGCGTGACCACGCGCAGGAAGCCTTCCGACTGCGTCGGGGTGCCAGTGAAGCCGCACTGGGCCGTAACAGAGGTGTCAGTTGCCTCGCCCACGTCAGCCGAGTCGAAGACCGCTCCGTCCTCGCTGTACATGAACTGCACCTTGGTAGCCCCAGCGAGCTTCGTGCCGTTGACCTTCAAGCTGCTGGACTCAAGGTCGATCGGCTCGCCCTCCATTCCGTCAGCTACCCAGCTCGTGGCGGTCGGCGCGTCGGTCGGCTCCGGCTCTGGCTTGAAGCCCTCGTCCACGAGCTGCCAGCTGAACGTGCTGAGCGAAAGCTTCAGCTCCTTCAGCGCGGAGATGCCCAAGATGAGCTGGTTGTCCTTCGCGGAGAGCTGGCGCGTCTTCGCGGACACGCTGCCCTTGAGGCGCGGCTCGTACTTCATCCATCCGTCAACGCTCACGGCGTTGCCGGCCAGCACCAGCGCGCGCTCGGCCTCGATAGCGCCCTTCACGATGCCCTTGGCCAGCTCGTACTTCGCGCCTTCGATGTAGTTGTTGTCCAGCGCGAACCTAACGAGTTCGTCGAGGTTGTAGATGCGCAGCCCGACGATGTGCGGACGGCGCTTGTCGGCCACGACCGTCTTTGTGGACGGGTTGACCATTTCGGCAGTCTTGTACTGCAGTTTTATCTTTGCCATTTTACGGCTCCTTTCCTTGTTTGTCGTTTGACCGCGGACGGACGGGCGTCCGTCCGCGGTGTTTTGCCTCTGGCGCCATGCTCAGAGGGAGAATTGGCCTAGGCGACCTCCACGACGGGCTTTGCCTCGAAGTTCCAGCTTGGCTTGCGGAACAGGAGGCCTGCGTCTGTCTTGACGCCGCTGCGGTAGTCGAGTTCGTTTTCCTCGAAGTCGGCGGCGAGCGACTTGGTGATGGCGGTCTTCTGGGTCTTGAGCTTTTCGATTGCGAGGATGGTGCGCACAAGCTCGGTGCGCTTCTCCTTGATTTCAGCCTTGTTCATGGCGTGTTCCTTTCTGGTTGGTGTTGGCAGCGCGAAATGCGCGCCACTGCACAATCCTAGTCGGAAAACAGCGGGGAGGGCGGTCAACTTTTTTGGTATAATTCGCGATGCATGGGAACCGTCTTCAAGAGCGCGATAAAACACCACATGGGACGCAGGCTCAACGGCTGGGACTATTCCGGCCGAGGGGTCTACATGGTTACTATCACCATCGAAGAGCGCAGGCCGCTGATGGGGCGGCTGGTCAAGAGCGGCGACAGCGCGTGGTCGGTCGAGCCGAGCAAAGCCGGTAGAATGGTAGAGGAGTGCCTGGGGGAGATTCCGGTGCAGTGGCCTGGAGTCTCCGTAATGTGTTCGCAGCTCATGCCCGACCACCTTCATTTCATCGTATCCGTAGAGAAGCCGCAGCCGAAGCCGCTGGGCGCGATTGTAGGCAGCCTCAAGGCGAAGAGCACATCTCGTTGGTTGGCCGCTAACGGCCAACCGCAGACGGCGCGGTTCTGGGCGAGCGGCTACGTAGATTTGGTTTTGCTCAGGCGCGGCCAGCTAGCGAAGATGGTTGCGTATCTCAAGGACAACCCACGGCGGCTCGGGATAAAGCGCGAGAACCCTAGCTTCTTCAAGGTAGTTCAGCGCCTAACGATAACCCTGCCCGCAAACGGGCAACAGCTGCGGCGCGAAGCCCAACCCGCCCAGTTCTGCGGCTCGCCACGCGAAAGCCAATCGCGCGAAAGCCGGGCGCAACTGCTCAATGGCCAGCCCGCCCAGTTCTGCGGCTCGCCACGCGAAAGCCAATCGCGCGAAAGCCGGGCGCAACTGCCCAATGGCCAGCCCGCTCAGTTCTGCGGCTCGCCGCTTGCGGCGAGCTTCTCGGCGAGCTTCTCGGCCATCGGCAACCGCTTTCTTCTCAACAGCCCCGTTATTCTGCAGGTTCAGTGCTCGCGCTCGATCTTCGCCTACCGGCGCGAAAGGCTCGCTGGCGGCGGCTGGCGGCTCCTACGCGATGCCAAGGGCGCGCCGCTGATAGAGAAAACCACCGCCGAGTTCGAGGCGAAGGCCGCCGAGGCCATCGCCGCCGCAAGGCGCGGCGCAACGCTGATATCGCCATGCATAAGCCACGGCGAGCGCGAAATCGCCCGCCGGGCATTCGAGGCCGGCCTTCGCGTGATAACGCTTCAGAACAAGGGCTTCTCGCCGCTATACAAGCCAGGCGGCAGGCTCTTCGACACCTGCGCGAAAGGCAACCTGCTTATGCTCGCCCCCGCAGCATGGCCATACATCCCCGGCGAGAAGCCGCCCACGCGCGAAACTTCGCTCGTTCTCAACCGCATCGCCCAGCTCATCGCGGGTGACGGCGCGGCGGAGATAAACTACAGAGGCGCGGTCATGACCGGCATCGACGAAGCCGTGGCCAAGGCCACGCACCTTTTCAGCCCGCACGCCAAGGCGACGGATGAGTTCATACAAGGATAAGCAAAAAGGAAATTATGTTCAACAGAATGCCAACGTCAACACAGGAGTCAACAGAGAATGATCGCATAAGTATTCTCATCAATGTGACGCGAGCCTTATGCAAAGAACCGGAACCAACATTAGAAGTCTTCAACGAAGTCTTCGATGCAATACATCTGCTTCTGGACGAATGGGTGCTGGGATGCAGGAAGGTGCCGCCATATGTGGAAGAGATTGCATGGGTGAAACCATTCATCAAGTTCCTGCAACGCGCAGAACTCCACGAGGCCAACTTCTTCTGGGGCGTACTACAAAGGCATCTCTACCCTAGGATATTTCTATCGCTTGATGCGCTTAATGCCTGGTCCGGCAAACTTGAGCGCTTAAAGTGCTTTGCCGACGGAGTGCGCTACAAGACGCCGAGGCATGCTGTCTGCAATCTTCTTGAAAAGTTTGAGAAGCTCGCCTATGATCCAGAACAACGTAGAGCACCAGAAGACAGCCTGCTTAGGCGCGAGTACGACAAGTTGGAAAAAGAGCTCTTAGGCGACGACGTGCCGTGCGCCATCTCTTATGATTGCGTGGCCAAGTCCAAGGAGGAGGTCTGCGTGGCTGTGGCCAAGTGCATCTTGCACAACAAGCAGAAAGGCATGAAGCGGCCAGCCGCTATTGAAAAGGCCATAGCCGACAACATCGCGGACATTACCGCCCTTGGCCTCTGGCGCCTAAACAAAGGCCGCCCAGACGAGGGCGAGCCCGGCAGCAGCTGGAAAGCTTGTTATCAGACGCTTTACGATAAAGGTTATCTGAAGCAGTAATCTGAAGCAGCAGTAGAACATGGCAATGGCCAGCCCCTAAGGGCTGGCCTTATATTAATATTACACTGAACTGTTACGCGCGCGCGCGCTGGCGCGCGCTACGGCATGCCGCCGTCTCTTTCGTGGCTTCCACCCCCTTTTAGGTTTTTAGCAGGATTTTAATCTCGTTAAACGTCTTGACAAGATTTACACTGTCGGCATTATCGGGCGCAGTGCCGCATTGTGCGGGGCTGCGGCAATCCGCTAAGCCTACCGATGTCTACGGTTCGCCGCGCCCGAGACAACCGACAAATGAACACCAAGACAATCGGGAGAGCAAATAGGTGCAAGTTCACCCACGATCAGATGCTACTGCGTCGCTCGGAAAAGTTCCGTCTCTGCGACGAATACCGCCACGACCAGACGAAACAGCGCCGCTTCGAGCTTGAATTCGAAAGCCGCGACCTCCCAGAAAGCCAAGCGGCCATCGAGGGCGAATGGGCTTCGTCAGGCTCTTTCGCGCTCGTTGCCGGACACGGCTCGGCACTCTTCGGGCGGCGCGCCTTCTCGCTCATCGCTCCGTCCGACCGGGCGATGTTCGCGCTTGACTTCCCTTTCTGGGCAACCGTCCTTCGCCGCATGGGGCGGTCTGACCTGCTGCTGGTCATGCGCGCTGCCGCCTGCGGCGCCGCGCCGGAAGACATCGGCATCTCGGACCGGACATTCCGTAGGCGCCTGAAGAAAGTCGAAGATATTCTGACCACCGACCCAGCCAAATTCCGATTTGTACTTTAGAACCCAGAAAGGACTTCACACCATGAACACAGACACATCATTCATCTCCCTTCCCCTCGCCCGTGAACTCGTGGCGAGGGGGTGGAGCGTTGTGCCAACAGAAAACGACGTGGAGAAGCGCCCGAAGGCGCGCTTCTCCAAGGCCAAAAGCTGGCGCGACTTCTCCGACAGGCTCCCAACAGACGCAGAACTCCTCGGATGGTTCGGCGCCAAGCCGCGACGCGGCGGCGTGGTGCTCCACAAAGGCCAGCTCTGCATCGACTGGGACACGAAGGACGCCCCGCCGGACTCCGCACTCGCCCCGACCGAGGAGACCGCCCACGGCTTCCACCAGTTCTGGCGCTGCTCAGCCGACGCGAAGATCAGCCACGACCACGAGAGAAAAATCGACTTCCTCACCTACGGCTCGTTCGTGCGACTCTGCAATCCGCGCTGTCTGCTCGACTGGCAGGGCGAACTGCCCGTGTACGCCGCAACTGCCGCACACGCCGCGCCAGAAACGAACGCCTCGCCAGAAACGAACGCCGCCGCCTCGGATAGAAACGCACCCCTTCTATCGCTCCTTCTCTCGCAGGGCTGGCGCGTCAGCGGCAAGGCGGCGAACGGATGGTTCAACCTCGTCAACGGCTCGAAGTCCGCCTCGCTCAGCGAGGACGGAAGCGTGCTCAAGATGTTCTCCACCACGATGTGCGAGCGCCCTGCGGCGCCAGCGCCGGAGATCGTGTCGGCGCGCGAACTCGGCAAGCGCAACCTCTCGCTGGCTGAGCCGGTGCTCAACTTCTGCCGACGCGGATCGTTCGCGCTCGTCTCGGGCGACCCGAAGGCTGGCAAGACCACCCTCGCGCTGAAGATATGCGCGAAGAAGGCGGCGGAGGGCTACAGGTGCATGTACGCCGACTTCGAGAACGGCCCCGCACTCTTCTGGCACAGGCTCGGCAAGGCCAAGGCTGTCGGCGAGGAAGCGGGCGACAACCTTCTCTATCTCGACTGCCGATTCTCGCCCACGCTCGACTACATTGCGTCCGCAATGCGGGCGGCGGGCGGCGTGGACCTTCTCGTCATCGACTGCTGGGGGCTTCTCGTCGCGGGAGACGGCGTGGAGGACGAATCGTCAAACGCGCTCGTCTCGGCGTACTTCCTGAAGGTGCGGCGCACTCTATCCGAGTTCGACGCGGCCACGGTTATACTGCACCACACGCCGAAGTCTGGCGCGAACGAGAAGCTGTGCTTCGCGGGAGCCGGAGCGTCCAGCCTGCAGCGATACGTGCAGACCATAGCGCGAATCAGCGAAGACAAGTCGGGCGCGTACTGGTTCAACGCGCTCTGCCGCGAGTTCGACGAGCCGTTCAGGCCTGTGCTACTCCGCCGGGCATGAACCACACTGGTCGCAAAGTGCAGGCAGTGCACCTTGCACAGTGTCGGGCGAATGTGCTATACTACGCTGTCAGTAAACAACCACCGAAAGGTAATAAAAGATGAAATCGCTGAAAGTAACAGGAATCAGGGGGGGGTGGCAATTTTGCGCACTTAGCGCAACAATGCTCCTTGCAATGCTTGCGCCGGCGCTGAAAGCGGCGCAGCTTGGCGCAACATATACCGACAACGTACCAGTAACGGAAACCGTGCTGTTTACAGGCGTCAACCTTGCGAACGTGAAGTCTGTGTCGGGATGGTTCGACGCCAATTCAATGGGCACGGCAGGCAAGGCGTTCCCAGTCACGGCGTACCACTATTCCAACGACGGCACGACGCTGACGGTGCAGTTCCAGGCGTATCTGGGCGACTACACAAAATGTGTGAGGCTTCAGCTCACGCAAGACGGCGACAACATCAAGGGCCGCGCCACCCACACGGGCTACATCAATCAGCCGTTCCACAACTACGAGGGAACGGACATGATGACCGCCAGTCCGTGGAGCATCTACCCCAACGGCACGGGGTACAGAGTGCGCAACCTGAAGCTGAGCGACGAAGACGACGCCTCCATTCGCACGAAGCTCTACTGGAACGGCGCAAGCGGCGATGCATGGGACGGCGAGACGGCCAACTGGCTGACGGAGAGCGGCGAGGCGACGGCGTGGGTGCCG
>CACYCL010000164.1 GCA_902772905.1 uncultured bacterium
CCGCCCGGTAACGTCCCGGACGGTATGTCAAAGATCAAATTCCGCAGTTTCCCGCAGAACACCGCGAATTATACCAAAACCGCCGCGCGCGAGTCAACGAAGGGAAGAAAAGCAGAAAATTGACATCCCGTGGTTCGCGACTCCCTCGATTTTACATCATCGGCTGCGTTTACCCAGACTACAGCGAACAAGTAAGTTTCGTATGAATCAAGTCTTAGCCAACAACAATTTCCTCTGTAGGGAACTTGATGTGGCGCTTGGATTCGCGATCACCAATCATCATGACTACCGTCAAAGCTCCAAGACGGCCAATGAACATAGCTACCATGATGACAATGCGACCTGCATACGAAAGCTCAGCAGTGGTGGAACCAACGGAAAGGCCTGTCGTCGTGACTGCTGACACAGCCTCGAAAAAAAGCGCCGAATTCGTCGTGTCGCGTCCTGCCTCGGTTACGGAAAGCGCACCGGCCGTTATCCAGATGAAACTTAGCATGGCGACAACAATGACGAGCGACTCACGCACGACATCGTACGGAATCGCACGACGCGATATCACCGTCTCCTGCTCGCCTCGGCACATGGCGCGCAGAGTCGCAATCAGAACGGCAAGCGTCGTCACCTTTATGCCGGCGGCGGCCGAGCCTGGCGCACCGCCGATGAACATGAGAGCCTCGTAGATGTGCCGCGTCAGCGGCTGCAAATGCTCAGTGGGTATCACCGTGAAGCCGCATGTGCGCGGCGTCACCGCCTGGTAAAAGGACAGGAGAAGCTTTTTCCCTACGTCAAGACCAGCAAGCGATGCATTCCACTCTATGGCAAGAAACGCTAGAAATGCCAGCACAATAAGGTATGCCGTAAAGCGGATCACGACAGAAGCATGAAGCGAAAGACGCCCCCTCCCGCCGAACTTCCGACGCAGGAACTTGAAGGAGCAGAGATTGTATATGACAAGAAAGCCGATACCACCGAGGATAGTCTCTGACGCAGAGATGAAAATAACGATTGGATCATCGGCAAATGCAGCAAGAGAGCCCGGCAGCACGCCGAAGCCTGCATTGCAGAAACTCATCACCGAATAGAACACCGCCAGATACCAGTCATGCAGACGAAGATAGAGCAGGCATGCGCCAACGCCTTCTATGACCGCCATCGACCCGACGACCCAGAGTATAAGCCCACGGAGACCCTGCACCTCGGCAACGCCATACGCATTCATCAGGGTGAATTCGCGCGACAGCGACAGACGCCGCCCAATGGCAACCAGAAGGAACGTGCCGCACGTCATGAGACCGAGGCATCCCACCTCGACAAGCGCAAGCAGCACAATCTGCCCTTCGCGCGAAAATTCACGCGCAATGTCAACTACAGTAAGCCCAGTAACGCAAACTGCAGAGCAAGCCGTGAAAAGAGCCGTGCTGAAATCTCCCCACGTTCCCTCCACACGCGCCCATGGCGACGACAGTGCAAGTGCGCCGGCGGCGATCAGCGCGAGGAAACCGAGCGCGATCGTCGAACGACGCTTCAATGCAGAGACCCTTTCTCCTTAAGCCATATCATCCAGATGGAAAGTTCGTACAGCAGACAGAGTGGAACCGCCATGAACAACTGACTCATCGGATCCGGAGGCGTAAGGAACATCGCCAGGAAAAACGAAAGCACAATGGCCACACGGCGCTTTTCGCGCAGCGCCTTCGACGTGACTATGCCGAACCATCCGAGAACGAACAGTATTATCGGCAGCTGGAACACAAGACCAAACGCTATGATGGTCTTGAGCACTATGGAGATGTAGCCGTCAATGCGAATTATGGTAGACGGTATGCCAACCCATTCGTTTATCTTCTGGAACGCAACGACGATCATCGGCAATGTCTTCGCGTAGGCAAGCGCCACGCCAGCGAGGAAGAGCGCAGAACCAGCGATAAGTATCGTCATCAGAACAAACTTCTCGCGGTTGGTAAGAGCAGGGAAGACGAACCTCAAGACCGCATACGCGATAAACGGAAAGGCAAGCGCGGTTCCGCCCCATCCGCATATCGAGATAATCGTCCACACGCCGGTAGTGAGGTCCAGCCCCTGAAGCAACTCTTCGCTTGAGCCAGCGGGAGACTTGAGCCAGTTGAGTATCCACGGAGAACACACTCCGGCCACAATCGCACAGACCAACCACGCCACCGCCCCGAAGATCAACATGTCCCGGAGCGCCATCAGATGCTCCATCAGCGGCCGCGGCGGATCGTTGCGTTCGTCAGGATTCTTCAGAAGATTTATCGCCATCGTCGTTTTCGATGCGGCCCTCGCCGGTTTCGTCGTCTGTGGAGTGTTCCTCGCCGGTTTCGTCATAGAAGGAATGTTCTTCCTCTGACGCTGAAGATGACTCACCGACACCCTCCGTGAACTCCGGAGGATCGTCCGGTATTGTCATGGCGGCCTCGGCCTCGCGCCTCGCCTTGTCCAGCTCGCGCTCCATTTCGTAGTCCATATCCATGAGCTGGCGCTTGAAGCTCTCCGCCGCCCGGCGGAACTTTGAATAATAGGAGCCAATGGTACGCGCCGTGGATGGCAGGCGCTTTGGCCCCATCACGACAAGAAGGACGGCGAGCAGTACCAACCACTCGCCGGCTCCTACGCTGTCGAAGATGATCGCTAACGTCATCTACAGCCAAATTACTTCTGGTAAATCGCAAATTCGCCGCGGCGGTTGAGGCGCCACGCGCTCTCGTCATGCCCGTCAACGGCAGGCTTTTCCTCGCCATAGCTGCGAGTCTGGATGCGGTCGGCGGCAATGCCGCTCTGCACGAGATAGTTGCGCACGATGATCGCGCGGTTCTCGCCAAGCGCCATGTTGTACTCGTTCGAGCCGCGCTCGTCGCAGTTACCCTCTACCACGACAACACGGTCGGAGCGAGAGTTGAGGTGCTGCACAACGGCATCGATCTTGCCAAGCTCGCCCTGCGGAACCACAGTGGAATCGAAACCGAAATAAACCGGCTCGAAGTTGACGTCGGTGCAGCGGGTGTACATGTCTTCAAACTTGCCCTCGCTTGCGCCGGCAATAGAACCCGACTGCGCTCCATTCTGCGCATCGCCGAAATCCTGCGCCGTGATATCCTGAGCGTTGGCGCTATCGACGCCAGCACCGCCGTTCTTGCCAGCCTTGTCATACCGGCAGCCGGCTACGCAGAGCGCCGTTGCCAGAATCGCAGTCATCGTTGAAAACTTCATTTTTTCTGTTCTCCTTTGGTGTGGTGAAATCATGCGTATTATACCATAAAAAAACGCCGCACGGCAAGACCGCACGGCGTTTTTTTTTGCTCTTCGTGAAAAACTTACTTCGCAATGACACGAACCATCTCGAGAACCTTGTTCGAGTAGCCCCACTCGTTGTCGTACCAAGAGCAGACCTTGACGAACGTTGGGTCGAGCTGGATGCCTGCCTTGACATCGAAGATCGACGTACGGGCATCGCCGCGGAAGTCGGTCGAGACGACCGCTTCATCGGTATAGCCGAGAATGCCCTTGAGCTCTCCTTCGCTGGCCTTCTTCATGGCCGCGCAGATGTCCTCATACGTCGCAGCCTTCTCAAGCTCGACCGTGAGGCCGACGAACGAGACATCGGACGTGGGAACGCGCACGGACATGCCCGTGAGCTTGCCGTTGAGGGCGGGGAGAACCTTGCCGACGGCCTTGGCCGCGCCCGTCGAGGACGGAATCATGTTCTCGAGGATGCCGCGACCGCCGCGCCAGTCCTTCTTGGACGGGCCGTCAACCGTCTTCTGCGTTGCCGTGGCGGCGTGGATCGTCGTCATGAGGCCGCGCTTGATGCCGAACGTGTCGTTGAGGACCTTCGAGATCGGCGCAAGGCAGTTCGTCGTGCAGGAGGCGTTGGAAATGATATCCTGACCAGCGTAGGTCTTGTCATTGACGCCATAAACGAACATCGGGGTCGCGTCCTTCGAAGGTGCGCTCATGATGACCTTCTTGGCACCAGCCGTGATGTGCGCACGGGCCTTCTCGTCGGTGAGGAAGAGACCTGTCGATTCAACCACGACTTCAGCTCCGACCTCGTTCCACTTGAGAGCAGCCGGATCCTTCTCGGCCGTGAGGCGAATCGCCTTGCCGTCGACAGTCATCGTAGTGCCATCGACCTTGATGTCGTGGTCGAACTTGCCGTGCACGGAGTCGTACTTCAGCATGTAGGCGAGATAATCGGGATCGAGCAGATCGTTGATGCCGACCACTTCGATGTCGTTCGCGAAGTTCTCGACCGCCGCGCGGAAGACCATCCGCCCGATGCGACCGAATCCGTTGATGCCAACCTTGATTGCCATTTTACTTTACCTTTCCTTGGTTGTTCCTTGGTTGAAAATTGGTGCGTAGTATACTATTCTTGCCCGTCCGTGTCAAGCCGACGCGGCTCGTGCTCAGTCGTGCAGCTTCTTGAGGAGCGCAATCTCGCCGCTGATCAGGTCATCCGCGACGGACGGCCCGAATGGGGACGTTGCGGCCTCATAGCCGTCTTCCTTGAAGCTGGACGAGAACGGGAAGTAGCCTCTGCAGCCATTCGTGAGACAAGACAGGATCGTCAGCCTGAATGGAGACGCCTTGCGAACCTCAACCCCGATGTCGTTGAAAGGCTCGCCAGGAAAGCCGCCGAACGCAACGGAGTTGCCGATCGCGAACGACGTAAGCGGCAGATCGTGGTAGTCAGCGTGCTTCGCCATGTTGCGGATGCGGCCGGCACGCGCGACCTCGGTCGTGAGCTCCATGTCTGTCCAGCCGTACTTCTTCGTGACGTAGTCGTTCGGCGTAGCCGCGACACCGTCCTTGTCTGCCTTGGCGTGCAGCTCCCACACGTCATTCGCCCAGGCAAGGTTCTTGACGTCGGAGTCCTTGGCCTTGTTCGCCGGAACGCGCACGAGCGACGCGGCGTAGCGAATCTCGCCCGCCTCGAGCGGCGCGCACTTCATCCACACCGAGAGCGCCGACGCCGCGAGCACGTTCGCCATGTGCTTGGCGTGGTCGTAGCCGCGGTCAACCGCGTCGAAGTCGCGCTTGAGTCCGTTGAGCTCGCCTGGACGTGGCATCACGTTGCAGTGGTTGACGTCGCCCTGAGTGCCGTTGATCACGACACAGAGGGACTCGCCGAACGTAGCGGCCTCGAACACCGTGCGAGTGAGGCCGGGCCAGTCGGCGGTGATCGTCTCGCCGCCGACGACATCCGGATGCGTCTGGAAGTTTATGACGCAGATCGGCTTGCCGCCGTCGCGGTCAATGCGCAGCACCTGCACAGTGTCGTCCGCAGTGCCGACTGGGCGCACGATGTCGGGGTTGTTGGTACCAGGATTGGTCTGCACCTTGCCATTCTTCATCAGATAGCGGCGTCCGAACGAGATGCGCTTTGCGACGCTTCGCCCGCAGGAAAGCTTCGCCGGCTTCAGATCGGCTATGGCCGCCAGAGCCGCATCGGCAGAGCGGGCGACGCACATCTCTATGTACACGCGGTCGACATCAGTGGCGCGCTTGTCGTTGGCAACGTCCGCAGCCGCCAGGAAGCCGCTGTCGTGCGTATGCGAGGCATGCAGCAGAATCGCGTCGCGCGGAACGCCCGTGGCCTTCACGATGGCGTCGCGCATCTTGTCGGCGACAGCGTCGCTGATGGCCTCCGTGTCGTACTGGGCGACGAGAGCCGTGGTCTTGCCGTCCGAGAACGCGACCATGTTGATCTGAAGTGGGTCAAGAACCTCCTTGGCATATCGGAGCTTGTAGTAGCCCGGCATGAAGGATCCTAGCGGCGGCGTGATGTCCACGCGCGAGAAGCCGGCCTTGAACTCACCTGCCACAACCGAGCATGCAACGGCAAGCACACCGGCGAAAACCAATTTCCTCATTTAACTGCCTTCCTTTCGTAATTCTGCCGAAGCAATAACCTCAGTCCTTGACGGACACAATGCGACCGCCCTTCTTCGCCGAGGCGTGGCTCGCAGCGCAGAGCGCGAGATTGTGGATCGCGTCATCCGCAGTGAGCGGCTCGCCGGCAAGCACGCTCTTCGCGTGGCCTTCGATGAGCGTCTGGTAGATGTTCTGTATGCGCGCGGGCCTCACAGCGACCAGACGGTGGCCGTCGTCGATCTCAAGGCGCTGCGCAACCGGCTCGCCAGGATGGCCGGAGAGCTGGAACATAGTGCCGTAGCCGCGAAGCGCGGCCTTGTCGCCGTATATCTCGTAGCCAAGGTTCGTCAGCGTGCCGGCCAGGCCGCCGCGCAGCTCGCTGAACGCTGCATTGACGCTGCCCTGCGTACCGTCCGTGAAGAAGAACTTGATGTACGCGCCGTCCTCCGCCTTGATCTTCATCACCTTCGGATAGTAGACCGCAGCGACCTTGCTGATCTTCTTGCCGAACATGAACTCCGCCACGTAGAAGCAGTGGCTGGCGACGTCCCCGATCGGTCCGCCCATCTCCTCGACCTTGGAACAGCGCCACGTTGCGGCCTCGGCCGGATCGTAGCCATATGCGAACTCCATGTGGAAGCACGAATCGTTGACCTTGCCGAGCTTGCCGGCCGCCATGGCTGCCTTGCCGGCGATGTTCCACGGGTTGTTGACCATCATGTGATCCACCGTGAGCGAAAGCTTCTTGGCCTTGGCAATGCGGTTCATCGCCTTGGCATCCGCAATCGACGTTGCAATCGGCTTCTCTACGATCACATGCTTGCCGGCCTTCAGCGCCTGAATGGCAATCGGAGCGTGCGAAGCGTTGTTCGTGGCGACGTAGACGCCGTCGACCGACTTGTCGGCCAACACGTCGGCAAGTCCCTGATACCACTTTAGGCCAAGAGCCTCGGCGGCGGACTGCCGAGCAGGATTCAGGTCGGTAGCGCCCACGAGCTGCGCATACTTCAGCGCACGGAATCGTGCGGTATCGCAGGCGAACCCTTCCTTTGCAACACGATTTTCGGCAATTCCGCCGAACCCGACAAGCACATACTTGACCTTCATGACTTCCTTTCTTTTGCTGCTTGCCCGCAGAGACGAGCACTTTTTCTGACATGGTGGGACCGCCGGGAATCGAACCCGGAACCTACGGTTTAGGAAACCGTCGCTCTGTCCAGTTGAGCTACGATCCCAGCAAAGATTATGGGTATTATACCAAAAAAGACGCTACCGCGAAACCCCCGGGCGAAAAAAAGGCAAATTATCCGTGCGCTAGCGTGGATTACTGTCGAGACTGAGCGAAGCCGACACCGTAATGCGCATGGTGTGACTCTCTCCAGGCTTCAGCAGATAGCCGTCGATGCGGAACAGCGTGGCAGGTTCCACGCAAAGGAAATCGAAGGCGTTTCCCGGCATCAGGTTCTCGAAATCTCCCGCCTTGAAGTCGCCGGGCGTCCATATTACGTACTTGCCATATCCTTCGCCAGAAATGCGGATTGTCCGACGCCATGCAGGATCAACGACAACCACGTCCGCGCCGCCGCGCCAGAAAACGT
Organism: uncultured bacterium; assembly: GCA_902772905.1. Classification (GTDB taxonomy): domain Bacteria; phylum Verrucomicrobiota; class Kiritimatiellia; order RFP12; family UBA1067; genus UBA1067. The sequence continues at coordinate 7,494 of CACYCL010000164.1, forward strand.
GGTCATAGTGTCGATCTGGCGTCAAGTCCCCTCGCCACACTGCGTTTGAGACCATTGTCTCGTCCGCGAAGCAATACGGCATTCCGTCCAGGCCACGCACCCGAACGCGCCGTCTGTCGGACACTCGCCAGTACGGGTGCAAGCCTTCCGTTATCCAAGCATCGTTAGTTCCGATGTTTTTCGTGACCATATTCAAGTTGAGGGTGCATCCAAGTTCAATCGTGTATTCCAAATCGCATTTGTGAGGCCAGAAGCGGCACGTTTCGTCAGACGGTGCCAGCCCCAGCGTTACAGAGACCAGGTCACCATGCGTTACGCGCGCACGTTCCGCGAAGAGAGAATGGCGTGCGAAGCCGTGAGGCTGCGAACCTGGTGCGCCATTCGTGCCGAACCACGGCCAGCATACCGGTATGCCGCCTCGGTTTTCGGTCGTTCCGCTGAACTTCATGGTCTTCGGCCGGAACAGCAGTTCCCCACCCGCCGCCGCGAATTCCAGCGAACGTATCTGTGCGCCACGCAAGGACAGCTCCAGCCTGCCAAATCTGTTGGACAGCACCAGCATGTCCTCGCCCCAGACGTCCTTCGCCGCCGAAACACCCGGCGGCGGCATGCAGTTTCCGTCGCCGTCGACGCACGATGCGGCCGCAGCCGCAGCGGATGCCGCAGCGAAGATCAACATTCGGATGCTGAAAGGCTTCATGTCTTTCGAAGCGGCTGTCACTGGGGAGAAGCGCTCTCTGCGACATCTTCCAGGAAAATGAACCGATAGCCGTTTTCCGCCATCATGCGCGACATCACCGCGATCTTTTCTGCGTAGTCGCGCTGGTAGGCGACATAGTCTTGGAAGAAGTATTGCTCATGGTCGGAAAATACGAGGTACTCCCGTCCGAGCAGCTTTTCGGTGTCCGCGACCAGCGTCGGAACGTCAACCAGATTTAGGATGGGGGCATCACCGAAGAGGTGCTTGAAATTCATCCCGGTAACGTTGTCATGCACGTAAGAAAACGAGTTCTCCGTCGCGGATAGCTGCTCTGGCGACAAGTGATTGTATCCGCAGGCAGAGGACAGAATCGCATCGTCACGCGAATTGCGCGTAAAAAGAGCGGTTTCCGGCTTTCTGTTCGTTTCGAGGCGCATTGCGTGCCCGTACGGCAGACAACTGCGGTCGCCCGTGTACGCCCTCCGTATCCCCGCAGTGCATTCCATAAGCTTCACACCGCGGCTCTTCAGCGCTTCAACCCCCACCTTGCTCATCGGACTCCAGTGCGGCACTGCCGCTTGCGCGAACACGCCCTCGCCGGCAAACCTCTCGACCTCGCGGCGCTCGCGGTCAAACACCGACAGCACTCCCTCCGCATCCATGTTGATCCAGGGATAGTCCGGAAACTCTTGAAGGGAATGAAAACCCAGCTTCAGCCAGTCGCGGCTCGCCTGCCATTCGGCACAGTAGTCCGCAGGCACGTCCGCCAGTGTGAATTCGTCAACGCCATAATAGAAGTCGGTCCGCCAGAAGAGGTTGAGCTGCACCTTCAGCCCGTATCTCTCGTGGGCATCCTTCAGCGTCGCCAGAAACGGATGGCCGAAGATCGACCTCGGATGCGACCGTGCTATGTCGCGGAGCGTCCATATCGTGTCGTCGATGAAGAAGGAAGCGGCCTTCGTCCCATGCAGGGACGGGTTGCTTCTGATCTCGAATTCCGAAATAGAGGGGCCAAGTTCTGCGTTCATCTCATTTCACCTTTCTCACGAAGCCAAGGGTGTCCAGTTCGGCAAAGAGTTCCCGATGCTCATCTACCGTCAAAGGCCGACCGGCTGGCGCACGGGCTCCGCCACAGTCAATTCCAATGTACTTCATCACAGCCTTGGGCCAGCTGAAATTAGGCTTGCTCAGAATTAGTTCGACAAACCGAACGCTCATGTCCTGCAATTTCGCGGCCTCGGCAAAACGATCGGCAGCTGCCAACGCACATATCTTCGAATACAGCCACGGCAGCATGTTGTCGGTCATGCCAATGCAACCAGAAAAGACGCCAGTAGCCAACGCCGACAGAACCTGTTCATCGGCACCGGCAAAAAAGGCAACAGGCTTGTCGACTTTACGCCGAAGCGCCTGAACCGTCCAATACTGGTAGTTCGTGTACTTCATGCCCTTCACATTCGATATGTCGAAGAACTTGGCGTCGCGATCCGGAATGATGCTCTGCCCAAACGAATAGATCATGAACGGCAAGGATGTTGCGCCGGCAATCTGACGATAATGATCGTATGTGGCATCGAAGTTCTGCCCGAAGTAAACGGGCGCCGTCGAGGAAATCCAGTCAATGCCAATCTTCTCGGCATACTTGGCCAAGCCGACAGAATTCTGTGTCGCAATGCAGCCAACATGTGCTATGATTTTGCCTCGCCCCCTGTTTGCCTTAACCACCCGCGCCATAACAAGTTTACGCTCCTTCTCAGACAACTCAAGCCCCTCGCCCGTTCCCCCTGTGACATAGAAGCCGGAGATGCCGTTAACGAGACACCACTCGATCTCCCTCTCAATTGCTGATTCGTTGACACAACCATCCTTCTTAAAGGGTGTCCAAAGTGCCGCAAACGCACCAGACATTCCAGCGAACTCCTTCCCATTTGGGACTGGAAGACGATTCTCTCGTATAAACAAAAGTTCCTCTTTACTGAGTTTGTTCATTTGATTCTCCTTGGATGAAAGCACGAAAGCACAACACCTGTCACGATGCAGGCAACAAACCCAATCCCGCCAATTAAAAACGGATGGATTCCGAATCGCGCCGCAAAACCGCCGAACTTCAACAAGAAACACACGCAAAAATTCACTACCAAGCCTGAAAAAGCCGCGCCACCACTTACACGCGGTGCAAAAACGCCCAAAAAGAAGATACCTGCGACACCAGACGTCACAGTTGAAATCGCCTCCTGAAAGATGTCGCACAATGACCGCAAATCGACATGCGCAAGAACAAAGGCCCCCGCCGTCCCCACGACGCCGCAAACGACCACGCACAGCTGACCGAGACGCACGCCTACACGTTCGCTCGCCTCCGGCCGAAACCGCAAGTAGAAATCAGACACAATCGCCGACGAAGCTGCGGACAAATTGGCGGACAGCGTGGAAATCGTTGCGGCAAAGACCGCAGCGATTACAAGTCCTGCAATGACGGGCGGCAACTCCATTCCAATGAAGTGTGGGAAGATCGCGTCATTCTTCGGCATCAGCGGATCCAGAAGCTCGGGATAACACTTGTAGTGTGTCCACAAGGCCGTGCCGATGGCAAAGAACACGGTAATGCCGACAAGCGAAAGCACGGCATTGAACAACATCGAACGCACTGCCGCCCGGTTGTCCTTGACGGCAACATACCGCTGCACTACACACTGGTCAGACGTGTAAGAAAAAAGAGTCTGCGTCACACCGAGCGACATAGCGACCCAAAACGTCAATTCGGCAAGGTTTGGCGAGAAATCAAAGCAGCGGAACTTGTGCGCGTCCGTGCCAAGCGCAACGTATCCCGCAATCCCCCCATCTGTACCAGCAATCAACCAAGCAAGGATCAGCACAGCTCCACCCATAAGCACAATGCCCTGCATAAAATCCGACCAGATGACAGCCTCAAGCCCACCGAGCGAACAGTACAAAACCGTGACGAGTCCGCAGAGGCCAACCGAGAAGTCGATGCCTACGCCTGTTACGGCATCGATTGCAATAGCAGGCAGAAGCGTCACAATCGCCACCCGCAGAACCATAAAGACAACAAATACTGCGGAAGAGAAAAGACGCGTCGCCAGATTGAACCGACGCTCAAGATACTCATATGCGCTCGTGAGGTTCATCTTCCGAAAAACCGGCATGTAGAACAGGATGGCAATGGGAATGACAATCAACTGTCCGAGGAGGCAGTTCTGGTACAGCCGCCAGTCTGAAATGTATGCAAGCGCGGGGACGGATAGGAATGTGATCGACGAGAGCATCGTCGCGAACAGAGAGACTCCGGCCACGTACCACGGAATGCGCCCGCCACCCCTGAAGAACGACGACGATGTCTTCTCCCTGCGCGCAAAATAGACGCCCATCATTGTGATGACCGCAAAGTACCCAGCCACCACGGTCCACGCCAACGGCGGGAAACGGCGATTTGGGACGATTTTATCCGCATCCGACCATGTATCCGTAACGGTGTGGTAGTACTTCACCGGATGCCCCGCCTCGTCTTTGAACACTATATGCTGGTCCCCGGACGGCTCTGCGGATACAATCCCCTCTCCGGGATCTTCAAATACGAACTCCCTGAGTACTTTCTGGTCCCCGTTCTGAGTCACGACAAACCGCTTCGCGGCAGGAGCCACATCCGTGACGACGCCAGCAACCAATGCAGCGGCAAAGACTGCAGTAGCCAGAATGGACGCAAACATCACGCAAGTTCCTCAGACAAGATTCTCCCATATTCACGCACGACATCGACTGAGCCAGGTCCGAATGCGGATTGATAATCGTCGCTGACATCCACGGCGAACGACGTGACGTGTCGTACGCCAAGCCGTCTATAGGTCCTGACATCGGCTCGCGTTCGTTCTGCATCCCATGGAATGCGCACGAGCGGCTTCTTCCATCCGCAGAACAGGGAGGCGTCAATCCAGTACTCCAGCACCTGCGCGGTTTCCACAGGGAACACCTTCAGCAGGTCAGCAAGACGCGAAACGAACGGGCTTCCAGGCATCAAATCCTTCCGAACAACCGTGTTTCCATCCCTCCACCGGCGGATCGGCGCATATTCGAGGAAAAGCCCCGGATGCGGCTTAAGCGTCGGTGTTTCCATTGTGACCTGATATGCGAGATGGGCAAGCGTGGCGCACGGATCGATCTCGGCGCGGAGTGCGCCTACGATCGCGTTTTCCACAGCAATTGCCTGGTCTGCGCCGCTCATGGCACGGCATCTCGGACATCGGCACACGTGCCCGTTGTCCGAGAGCCAGAAGAAGTATCGCCCTGTGGTCGGACGACACACCTTCGCGACTTCGACCGCGCGCGATGCGACTATCTCAAGCGCTATGGGATTCGAAACGCAGCAATTGTACTTTGGCGTACGTCTGCCGTTCGCGTCCATGCGAAAAAGTTCCGGCTCCCTTGAGAACAATTCACGCGGCAGCAGGTAGTCCATCGCATGCAGCTCGTGTTCAACCTCCAGTCCGCAGCGCTCGCATTCGTCGAGAAACTTCCTGCCTCGTTCGCTCCTGAGGAACGGCATTACGTCCTCCGGGCCAATGTGCGTAGCAAGGGTCGTGAGTCCCGACTCATGCGCAAGCTTCGGCCAGTCAAACGAGCCTTCGAGATCCCTTACCCTCACGACGGCGCCGCGCGTCGAACGCGCGGCGGTGCGCGAGGGCTCTGTTACGCATCCGGTCGTGGCACCGGTGATGCACAACGCGCCAGCATTCCAGATGAAGTTTCGTCTGCTGCTATTCATCTTCCAGGTCAGCGTTTCATCTTCCACTTCGTGGCCATGATGCATGGCCTTTCGCCGTGCACCGGACGCTGCTGCTGATAATAGACCGTAAGCATGGTTCCGTCGGGCAGTGCGCAAGTCGAGGGATATCCGAGATCCCCGTTGTGACTAGGCGCAAGGCAAATCTCGTTTGCGGCATCCCATGTGCGTCCACCGTCGTCCGAGATTGCCGCAAACTCGCCGAATCCGGGATCTGCGACGCGCCGCCCATATACGGCAACCACTTTCCCGTCCTTCAACTGCAGAAGATGCGGAGGAAGCCCCTTGAGTCCGGAGTCGTGCATGCGCGTCCACGTGCGGCCACCGTCCTTAGACGTCGCCTGCCTCATGCAGCCGCCCGGCCCGTGATAGCGTATCAGCGCGATGAGTGTGCCGTCGGAGAGTTCGACCACATGCGGCTCGCAGTAAACCTGCCGCTCTGGGTCGTCCGACGGGGCCGCTATGTTCTGGCAGAGGAGTTCCCACGTGCGACCCCCATCGGCAGAACGCTCTACCGTGATGCCAGTGCGATCCTTCTCCGGTATCGACATGAACGTCGGAGTCGGCGGCTTGTCCACCTTCCCGATCTGGAGAAGCGAGCCGTCCTTCAGCAGAATCGGTCCGTGCGGGGTCTGCCCTTTGACGGACATCTTTTCCGGCTTGGTCCACGTCTTGCCGCCATCCCTGGAGCGGACGCAGAAGTTGCCGAGAGCCGCATTGCGCACCTCCTCCGGAATCTTCTCGTCGTGCCGAACCATCCAGTACTGCCTGGTGTGGGGCGCCCACTTTGTCTCGAGCAGCTTCTTCGTGCGGTATGCGACGGACGTGAAATAGACGACCAGCAGCTCTCCGTCCGGTAATTCGACAATGCCGGCGTCGCGGTCGTCGATCGGCCCGTTGGCGATCGTCTGCGGCTCGCTCCACGTCTCGCCGCCGTCCTTGGACCGAATGAGCTGCACCTTTCCCCACGGGCAGACGTGATAGTCGCGGTCGCCGGAGAACACGGCAATGATCTCGCCGCTGCGCAGTGCCGCCACCGTCGGCCAGCCGACATAGCGGTTTGTCTCTACGCAGATGGGTCGAGTCCAGAGTATCTCAGCCCTGGACTGGTCGCGCGGAGGAATGTACGAAACCGGCGGCTCGGCGGCGGACGCGGAAAAAGCCGCGCCGCACAGAATAACAATCACAAGATGCATTTTCATCTGAGCCGCCTCCCTACTTCAATCCAGCCTGGCAGGCAAGGCGGAAGCCGATGGCGTTGTCGGTCGTGCTTGGCACCGAGTCGTAGCGCGTGGCCGAGCGTCCAAGATACGGATAGTTGACCCATGCCCCGCCGCGGCGAATACGCTTTGCGGTGTTGTCCCCGACGGCGACGTTGACGCGCCCTGTAAGCGACGAGATGTCGGCGAACGCCGCAGATGCGTCAAGACACCACTCCCATACATTGCCGTGCATATCGTATAGACCCCATGAATTCGGCGCATAGCTTCCGCATACGGCTGTCGCCTGGTTCGTCGTGCCTGCCGTGCCGGGCGAGGTCACATCCGGATTTTCGATGTTTGCCCTGGTGCGACCCGGACAATTCACATCCGCCGTCTTGTTTACGTAAGCCGAGCCATTGCCCCAAAGGCCCTCTCCATTCCCGGCGCGGCACGCAAATTCCCACTGTGCTTCGCTCGGCAGATCGAAACGTATGCCGGTCTTGTTGTATAGCTGGCCGAGAAATGACGCGTCTGCCGGCGCGTCCGGCCATTCTCCGTTGGAAACCGTGCTTTTGTCGGCACCACGGCGGATCTGGTTGTAAGAGACGAACTCCACGGGACGATGCGCGCGCATGGCGACGGCGGAGAAATACGCGGGATACGTGCCGTATATCTGCGCCCACTGCGTCTGGGTGACCTCGAATACGCCGATGTAGTAGTTGTTAGTGAGCTGCACGGTGTGCGTCGCCTCTTTCGCCGCCTCGCGCCCCTCTTCCCCTACGCTTCCCATCGTCCACTTGACGTTCTTCGCCATTATCTTGCGCATGACGATCTTGTTCTCGCGGTAGTCGGGGTTGCCGAGAATGCCGCCGGGCAGCCATTCGGCCCCTGGATAGTACGCAACATCGCCTTTCTTGGCACCTGAGGAGATGTCGACGACCATGTAGTCCGGGGTGTTGTCCAGCGCCCATGCGGTGACGACCGCCCTTGCGCGGTTCTCAGTGACATTCTGGCCGGGCCACGAGAGGTCTGGATGCCATGTCGCCGCGAGGTAGCCTTCGCCGTCCGCCTCGGAGGCGAAAACCTTGCGGAACGCCGCGCCCGTGAAGCCCTGGATGTTCTCGCCGCCGATGGATACCCAGCCGTCCGCGTCGGTCGCCGCATTGGCCGAGGCGTTCGTTTGGATGTCTATCGTCACCACTGCGTCCGCAGAAAGCTTGTACTTGATGGTTACCATACGGGTGAGCACGTCTTGCAACATCTTCGCGTCGGATGCCACGGGTACGCTTGCCATGGCCACCGATGCGGACACGAGGACTGAAAAGGCGCAAAGCGCCGTCGTCGTCTTGTTCATTGTCGTATTCCTTTCGTTGTTGTTGTTTAGTACAAGATGATGATGATTCCGTCAGGCGGGAATGACTTCAATCTCGTTCCAGCGGCAACAGCACTAGTGCAGCTCCGAGCCTCCAGCACATTTGCATCGGTAGCCGACGGCACCATTGCCGTGACGAGGTCGCAGCCTACGGACGACGACTCGGATTTCGGGTTCTCCGCCGGCCAGCCATCAACGAACAAGCTGTACGTATCCTCCGCGCAAACGGACGGCGCAAACGCGGCGTATGTGACCGCAAAGATCAATATTGCGACCGCTTTCGTCATGGGCATCGATGCGATTATCATCTTTCTCATAGACAATCCTCATGTTTTCAAGATGTTTGTATTGTATCATTTCACAGCAAGACGCAAGTCCGCAATATCACATCCACGATTTGGCGGACTTTTTCGGGCGCACCACCCCCAGCGGGAATTACCGTCTTTAATGCAGACGAATCTCTTTGACCTCGCGAGGCATCTTTCCCGTGATGGCCTTGAAGCGCTCGGAGAAATGCCGAGCGGCGCCGTATCCGAGAAAGTTCGCCACATAGCCCACGCTCTTTCCGGCGGAGAGCAAACGCTTCGCCGCGTCCATGCGGCAGCGGATGAGATACGTGCGCGGAGAATATCCCAACGACTTCTTGAAGCGGACATCAAATGAAGAACGGGACATCCCGCACTCTGCCGCCTTTTGGATAAAGTCAAATCGACGCTCAGGATGCTCTCGCATTTCGTCGGCAACAGTCCGAAGCCTCTTGTCTGGGTGTATGCGCGGAGCCGAATTTGCGGAATCGACAATAGCCAGCAACAGGTCGGCAACGGCTGTTCGCAAACGGAACGTCCGCTCAGGAGTTTTCCTCGTCAGCGTTTCATACAAATGGAACAACCGGCGAAATGCCTCGCAGACGCCCGAAACGTCTTCAAAAGAGCGTCGCGGCAGATGCATGAACTCATCCACCAGCCACATCACCTCTTTCGGCGACAGATGCAAGCAAGGGAAGCCCTTCTTGGGAACACGAAAAAGCATCCAGTACTTGCTGATGCCATGCGGCCACGTCGAAAGGCGATGTTTCTCTCCTGGCAGCGAAACAAAGACGGTTCCAGGACAAAACGAATGCGTTTCGCTACCCAACTCGAACGACAAGTCCCCTCTGACGCAATAAGAAATCTCTATGCACTCTCTGTGCGAATGCAATGGAGACGCCTTGACCAGTCTTCGGAAATCGTCAAAGCCAAGAACTGGAATGCACAATACACCATCTGACTCAAGCGAAACGACCTTACGCTCCGAACCATACTGATAATCTGCAGGAAGTTCGATTGGCTTTCGTGTCGGCGATTTCTTGCTGCAAGTGCTCATGCCTCAAATGCTTTAGAACTCCATCTACCCAAAATATTCCCATGTCATAGAAGACAGAAGCCTCTTAAATGCGGGCAACGCACAACGCATGACCCTATCGCACTAGAACTGCAGATGTGTGAATCTTGCGACGCAACAGCAGCACAAGAAAAACGTCTTCGTCCCCTTCATACGTGACAACGTGCGTCGCTCGCGATGCTCCACATCTTTCTGCCTCGGCCTCTATCATCTTTATCTGATTCTCAAGATTCACAGTATCTCGGAACGGAAGGCACGACACGCAATCAGGCGAGTCCACATCGCCAGATGCAAGCGGCAGCAGGCAGAAAAGCGACCAAGAGCTGTTCATTACCTGAACAGTCTCGACAATTTCTTCCCCTTCGGCAGTACGTGCGCCTGGCTCAGGAGGCATTCGCGTCACCAATGCACAGCCAGATGTGAATAGAAGCGCAGCAGCCGGCAACATGCGCCATGCATTCATCTCTCCCCCCCCCTCTTCACGAGGTTGGCAGACAGATTAACCTCTTTATAGACTATCACCCATGGAACAGGCGAATAGTATGCGTCAAAAAGCACATCGTTCGTCCCAAGATACCAGACATCCGTCTCGATGGCATCACGTTCTGCCGCAACTGCATCAAGCCTGGCTTTCGCAAGCTCAGGCTTGAGGTCGTTCCAGAAGAACAAAAAGGGACACCAGCTTTCGGCGTTCGAATTTCCGCAAACGAGCGGTACATAGCCGAAAAGCGTCCAACCGTAGTTCGACACAGTTACATGACCCGCCGACGATGCGCCTAGTATTGGCGACTCCGCAACCTCCACCGAATAGCATCCGACGCACAGCGCCAGCGCCACTGCTATCAGACTCAATTTCATTTATTCAGTTTCTCCTGTACAAACTTCTCCCAATACAAGCCGACAAGCCGCTCTGTGGCCGGCGTGGTGACGCGGAACTCAGGAGGGAGCCCGCGAACCTCGAAGATGCGCGAGGCGTGGTCGGTCTTGCGTATCTCGCTGAGTCCAAATAGCTTCGCGAACTTCTCGCCGTCCTGCGAAACCACGTCCGCAGCCAGACTCGCCCCGAATATGCCCCGCTCGGCCAATGCAACGAAGTCAGCAACCATGGCGTCAAACATCGTCAGCAGAAGCGAAGCACCTCGGTGTGCAGGATGAATCACAATAGACGCAAAGTACATGCGGTATATGCCAGGACGATCAAATGTCAGCACCATGTCTGACGTAAGAGCCGTATCGATGAACCTGCCAGTGAGGATGCGGTCGTATATCTCGTCGCGGACTGGAAGCAGCATCGAGTAGGCAACGACTTCGCCGGTCTTGGAGTCCTTGATGACCAAACCATTCTCACGGTTCGCCTTGAAAAGCTCAATGTCCTGTTCTGGCGCAACCTGGTACGACTCTGTAAACGACTCGCGGTCAAGCGCGATTATGGCCTCGACATCCTCAATCGGAACGTCCTTGCCGCGCAGAACGACATAGCGCCCGCCCTTCTTGCGAGTGGACAGCGATCGACTCGCCCCGCCAAGCGGCACCGTGAAGACATTGCGGTTGACGCATCCAGTAGGCACGTGGACGACTGGCAGGCCCAAGTCGTCAAGAGCCTCATGCACTCCGTCGTCGCGCAAGATCAGCTCCACGTTTTCCTTTCCGAACAGCAGCGATATTTCAACGCGGCAGTGCTCGCCGTTACGTTCGTGAAGCCGCTTAAGCGCCAGCATCAGGACATCTGTCGTGCGCTTGAGCGAGTTGTCCGAGCACGTTCCCCGCAGGGCTTCCCGCACGTCATCCAGCACAAGCGCGACCTTCTCGCCACTGCCAAGCGCAATCGACCACATGCGCACCAATGGTTCTGACAGACGACGGTGGAAGACAGGCAGCAACGCCGCCAGAGGGGCAAGCGGACCAACCGCAACCGCAAGGCAGACCCCGTCCATGCCGTAAATGGCACCGAAAATGCACAGCAGCACCGTCGGCACGCCGAAGAACGCCAGCACAGACAGTCCAAGCGCACACACTGGACGCCCGATGCAGGAATAGTGCACGCAGAGCGGATATGTAGCCGCATAGCCTGCGAGGCCGATGACGGTGAGGCGAATTGCACGAACGGTCGCCGCCGCAATCTCGGGGTTTCTTATGTCAAACAGCGACACAATCAGTTCGGGTGCAATCAATACAATTCCCATCAGCAAAACGCTCTCTGCCAGCGAAATGAACGAGGCAAAGCGCACCAGCCTCTTGACTGCCAGTCGATTCCCCTCGCTATGATAGGATGGCTCCATCATCCGAAGCGCCATGCCCGCACCACGGAAACAGACCGTCAGCCTGATGATGCAGAAGACGACGGCAGCGACCGGAAGCGATTCCACGCCATAGCGGACAATCATGAACTTCGCAACGACGAGAAAAAGGAACGCATGGAAGAATCCAGAACTAACCTCGCCAACGCTGACCCTGGTGGACTCGAGAAACGACTCCAGATCCCAGCGGAAGACAAACCGAAGTCCACCACATCCGCGCAGAATGGCAGGCAGCAGCAGCAGCACTCCAACAATGCAGGCAATCGACGCACCGACGGCAATGCCGGCGATTCCAAGTGCAGGGAAGCCCCACATCCCGCCACAAAGGCCATAGGACACGAACACGTTGACAAGGATCTGCGCCACGCACGAGACAACGCATAATCTCTCTCCGCCGTAGATGTAGACGACATGCACAAGCACAAGGTCAACCGTCCCGACAAACACCGTCATCGGCAGCCATCGGACTAACGCACCGGCCAACTCCGACTCCGCGCCGCCAGAAACCATGAACGACAGATAAGGTCCATGCAGGAGCGAAACGCCAAACGCCAGAGCCCCCCCCACGACAAGCGAGGCGATCAAGCCCTGCCCAGCCAGGACATTCGCGCGGTCGCGTTCAAGTCGGCCGAGCGCCTCCGCACAGGCCATCGCCGTGCCGACGGCTATAACGTCTATGCAAAAAGCGACTGCAGCGAATACAGGCATCAGCAACGCGATCGAACCAAGAGCCACTTCGCCAAGAACGCGCACGGATATGATGACGCATGAGAGGACGAAGGCGTATTCGGCAACGATTATGCCTGTCGCCGCGCTGAGAAATCCCGTGAATGTGTGGTTTCGGACGGTCATGTCATTCTGTTTATTTTAGGTCTTGAAGATGTATTCCGACCGGTTGCAGTTGAGCGTGTTAAGATAACGTCTCTCTGCGAGGGACGAAAGGTGTGGCGTGTGCGCCGTGACGTCGAATGCCTTGCCGGTATCACGTGTTACTATGCGCACGACGCCTGGCCTGTCGAGGAAGACGGCATAGTCCGCAATCGCCCTCTCCTGCCGCGCAGCAGAGAGGACGCCAGACTCTTCAACCACCAACTTTACGCGCTCGACAACATGGACAGGAATGCCTTGCCCAGCAAGATAGTCCGCAATGCGCCCTGCGGCAGCGGTAGCGGCAGACCGCGTAAGGTTCACGGAGAAATCCAGAATTAAGCCATTGTCTGGTTCTACCAGCCACGGGAAGCGGCTCATGCCGTGACGAACGACGACAACGACAAACGGATATGCCGCAGCTAGCGCATAGCCGAACACGAAGCCAATCCACAGTCCATTGAAGCCCCAGACATGCATGCACGGAAATATCATCAACCCAGGCAGCACAAGGTCCTTCATGTACGTCACAGACACGGCGAACGACACATGCCGAACCACGAGGAAGTGGGTGTTGACCATCATGAGAAAGCCCATGAACGGCATTGCGCAGGCAAGGATGCGAATCATCGACACCGCCTCTGGAAGGAGCGAAGCGGCCGAGCCGCGTATGCCGTAGAGAGGCGCAAGAACCGGTGCGAACGCTGCGAACGCTGCACCGCACACGACACCCTCCAGCGTCGCCATCAGCGCCGAATGGTTCGCAAGCCGACGCAAGGCGACATGGTTGCCCTCGCCCATGTACATGCCACCGAGCGGAATCAACGCCTCTCCTACGCCGTCAAATACGATTGAAAACTCAACAACGCTCGCAGCAAGCGCAACAATCGGAAGGAGCCTCTCGCCGAACTCCACGACGGTCACCTTGTTGACCAGCATAATCAGGAGTCCCCAGCAAAGATAGATCGAGGCATCAGGAAGCGAGCCGGCACACGTCGCGCCAAAATCCTTCACGGACCAATGACGAACAAACTTAAGGTGGTTGTTGTCGCGAAGAAAATGAAGCGACGCGACCGCAATCACCAGAAGCATCGTGAGCGCCGTGCCAGCCGACGCTCCGGCAGCCGTGCCAGTCACATTCGTGAAAAGAACGGCGAACCCTATCGACCCTGCTACATGGCATCCGCCGGCCGCAGCAGCCACGACACAGTCGCCGTCGGCATAGACGAGCGCCTCCATCAAGAGCACCATCGGCGTGAGAGCCATTGCGACCGTCTGCCACGTCCAGTACGCCACGGACTGTGCGCGGACAGCGCCAGTCACCCCGGTGAAATCCAGAAAGGCGTCTCGCCCAATCATCATCGCGAGCGCCAGCGTGACGCCGAAGATGACTGCTAGGGCGAACGACTGAGTGAACACGCCGCCAGCCCGCTGGTCGTCGAACGCGCCCATCGCCTGAGAGAACACAAGCCCTGTGCCTACAGAAAGAAGAGACGCCACAAAGCTCGCAAGGCCGAAAATAGGGGTACATGCGCTCACTGCGGAGAGTCCATCCGCGCCGACAAGGTTGCCGACTATGACCGAACCCGAAAGCATCACAATGTAGTTTACCGACATCGTGACCGTAGCAATGCCAAGCATCGCGTTGAACTTTCGACGAATGAACGAGACTTCCATGCAAGAACACCTTACTTCCATCTGCCGCACACGCGACTTGGGCGTATTATAGCAAAACCATTCTCATGGTGTCATCATGAATCGTCAACGTGCGACACAACTCGACCATTTCGCCAAATGCCTGAGGATGAACGAGAATGTTTTCTCGCGCTCGTCCTCGGTCTTGAGTGCACATTCCCAGATTACAAGCAAATTCCATCCGTTTTCCGCCCACGCCTTCTCATGCTCGGCATCTCGCCGAACGTTTCGCCTGAATTTCGCATTCCAGAACGCACGGTTGGACTTTGGGCTTGTCGCGGAACTGCACATCGCCGTCTGCACGAGTTTGCGTCCATCCCATTCCCAGCCATGGTGATGCCAGAAGCATCCACGAATCTCAATGAGAGCACGGCACTTCGGAATGACTATGTCTGGATGCCCGACGATTCTCTTGTCGCATACGCGAAAGCGGTAACCGTGCGCCCAAAGCATCTTCCGCACAACAACCTCGGGCAGCGTGTCTCGCGAATGAATCGCCGCCATGATCTTCGACCTTTTCTCTGGACTAATTGTATCCATATCTAGATCATGACATGATTACTCTCGTTCATAGCCAGCACGTCTGTAGCATTTCATAGTGCTTGCCTCATGTCGGTGCGAGCGCGGCGGCGCGCCAGAACGCCTGTCCGTCGGCTATGAGCTCGCGCAACGACTCCTTGCGACGCAGCAGCTCGTCCACGCGCTCCTCTATTGTCCCGGCGGACACGAACAGGTGCACGAACACAGTCTTCGCCTGGCCTATGCGGTGCGCTCTATCTGTTGCCTGGCCTTCGACAGCCGGATTCCACCAGCGGTCATAGTGTATTACATGTGTCGCCTTGGTAAGATTAAGGCCTGATCCGCCAGCCTTGAGCGACAATATGAAAATTCCAGGGCTGCTTGAATTCTGGAAGTCACGCACAAGACGTTCTCTCGATGCAGCGTCCAGCCCGCCATGCAGGAACGGGAAAGTGCGCCCCAGGCGCTCTGCAAGCATCCGTTGCATGGCTGCGCCAACCTTGGCGTACTGCGTGAACACCAACGCAGATTCGCCATTCGCGATTGTCTGACTTGCAAGTTCCACAAGACGCTCCACCTTCGCCCCGTCGATCTTCTCTCCGTCGAATCCGTCGCAAACCAGCTTCAGCCTTGTAAGCAACGCAAATATGTCGCCCTGCGCATGGTCCCCAGCGCGGAAATCTTCAAGCGCCGATTCGTAATCGCGACGCTGCGCCGGAAAGAGCGCACAGTACTCGCGTATCTCGCGCTTCTCTCCAAGCTCTGCTGCAATGCCTGGATCCGTCTTCAGACGACGCAGGACAAACGGTTCGAGGGCATGCCGCAGCCGCTTCGCGGCGGAGCCGTTGGAATCTGCCGCTATCGGACGAACGAACCGCTCGACGAACGACCGTCTATCCCCCAGAAACCCAGGGTTAAGGAATTCCTCCAGCGACCACAGGTCAAATACCGAATTCTCCACTGGCGTTCCAGTAAGCGCAACACGCATCCGCGGCGACAAGGCCCGAATGGCTCGCGACGCCTGCGTGTCAGGATTCTTCACCGCCTGAGCCTCATCAAGCACAAGCGCGCCCCATTTCACTTCCGACACAAGCGAATAGTCCCTTACAAGCAAAGCATAGCTTGTTATGACGACATCAGATTCGGCAGCTGCACGGCGGAATCCGCTTGCAACGTGACGTTTCTCGCCCTGGTGCACATACACTTTCATCTCCGGCGCAAAAGACGCAAATTCATGCACCCAGTTCGAGAGAAGCGTGAGCGGCGCGATTATGAGCACTGGGTCTTCCGCCATGCTTTGCGACGCTTCCAAGAGCCACGCTATTACCTGAACCGTCTTGCCAAGGCCCATATCGTCGGCAAGAAGCGCACCGAAGCCGTGGTCAGTGAGAAAACGAAGCCAAGCAACACCATCTCGCTGGTAACCGCGGAGCGCACCTGAGAAACCATCTGGAGCGGCATTGACTCGCTCAATCGCACCTTTTCCCTGTGAGCGCAATTCGCCCACCAAGCCGCGCAGCCATCCATGAGTGCGCACACCATCTATCTCAAGCCGCCCCACATGGCCGATTCCTAGCGCGAACGAAAGCACGCCAGACTTGCGGTCGACGCCTTTCTCCAGCGCCCGAAGGGCTTCCTTCAAAATACCCCTGTCCACCTCTATCCAGTGCTCACGAAAGAACACGAGAGAGGAACCCTGGTCTAGAAGAAATCGTATCTCGTCGGCGGTGACGGGTTCGCCAGCGACACGCACCACAAGACGAATGGCATGATCCTGCCGCCCGGCATTCCGCCCATCCAACGGCGTTTCAGGCGCATCTATCTCTGCCTCGGCTGTTATGGCCGCCGCCATGTCAACGCCGACAACGCCATATCCAGCATCGCGCAACTCACGCGCACCTTGGCGGACGAAGTCCTCTGCCTCTCCGCGTGTGAGTTCCACGCGAAGGCGCCCCTCTGGCGCTCCAGACGCCCTGAGACCGCGCAAAGCTCCCCAGACATACGCGGCAAGACCCAACGCACGCAGTGCGCGCACGCCCTTCGGAGTCTGGCATGACACGAAGAACTTGTCACCTTCCGTATCAAGCGAGAAGCTTATGCCACGGCGCGCGGCTGCATCTGGCGCGGCATTCCCGCTCCACGCCAAAAGCTCTGCGGCAAAAGCGCTACATTCGGAGTCGTCCCATTCGACAAGCCCAGTGCGCGACCGCAGCGCAAGCATCCACGCATCATGCAATGTATCATGATTCTGGTATTCAGCGTCTTCGGAGAGGCGTGTAATGTTTGCCGCGCGGACGAATTCATCGACCCAGTCGTTGTCGCATCCAACGCCGCGCCAGCGCGCATGCCACCCATCGTCCTCCTTTACGAGGCAAGGGTAGAACTTCCCATCAGCGACAAGACCGAGGGCCTCACGCTGTCTCGGGCTTAGCTTCATTCCCTTCGTCTGGCGCGGAGTCCTCCTCGGTGGCGACTTCACCAAGCGTCTTCGTGCCGGAAAGAAGCGCTACGACTTGCTGCTGCACCTCGGATAGATTCTCCAGCCGAAGGCGAGGATCGAGGATTACGAAAGTGTCGCCCTGCTTGCGATCTTCGTAGACGCGGCGGATCGAACCGTCTTCCAGCTCCTTCGCGTCGCGCTCGACGAGTGTCTTCGACCGCTCAAGCATGACGGCGAGAACGTACACGACATTCTTCATCGCCGGGTCGTCCATCGTCACTAGCTGACGTAGAAGTTCACCCGCATCCTCCTTCTTCAGCGGCTCCTTCTTGGTTTCTCGCACTGGCGCGTAGTACACTCCATCCCACTGCGAAAAAGGTTCCCAATCACGTGGCAAAGCCTTCCAGCATTCTGGATGGCAGTCGTAGCGCTCGTAGCCGCCAACGACCTCCCTGAGCGCCGAAACGACAGGAGTCTTATCAACAAGCGGCTTCTGACAGAGCGAGCAGAAATGCCCGCGCGAACGTATATTCCATTCCTGAGACATCTATTTCATCTGTTTGCGCCTGCGGTATTCCATGACAATCCGCTTGACTATATGGTACATGATCGGCGAGAATATCAACGCCAAAGCGAGGCCGCCAAGGAAGAAGCTGATTATGACAGGCCCCGACAGCGCCATTACGCTCTGGCGCGTCCACTCCGTGGGCAGCTCGCCCATTTCCCGTCTGCCGAACAAGATGTTGTACACAACATACGTCTGCGCCGGGTAGATGAAGAATATCGTCAGCGGATTAGTGACGAACGTGCCAACTGTCGCACCGACCTTCGACACCCGCATCATCAGCGCAAGCGGAACCGACACTATGAGCTGCAGCCCGAAAGGGATGGCAAAACCGACAAACACGCCCAATGCCCAACCCGCCGCTACGCTCTCCGGAGGAAGAGGGTCTCTGACCATCTTCTCGCGGAGGTCATGCCAGCACGTTAAGATAGACCGCATCAGACCGTATGGACGAAAAGTCCGCTCCTCAGTTTAGGCTCAAACCACGTTGACTTCGGCGGCATAATCGCGCCAGCATCAGCTATCGCCATCATCTCGTCAACCGTGACAGGCTCCATGGCGAACGCGACGGCGTTCTCGCCAGAGTCGACCTTCGCCGCAAGCGCATCGTCGCCGCGTATGCCGCCCATGAACGAGATGCGCGAATCCGTGCGAGGGTCGCCTATGCCGAGGACCGGCGCAAGAAGCCTGTCCTGCAGATAGGAGACGTCAAGTGCTCCGACAACGTCCGTTCCTGAAGGTATGCTCCACGAAAGATCCGTCCACTTTCCGCGGAAGTACATGCGGCAGTTGCGGTCGCCGCGCCGACCAATGGCGAAGTTCTCCGAAATCCTCGACATGAACTCGTAGTCGGAGAGTCCGTTGAGATCGGCAACAAGGCGGTTGTAGGCAAGAATCCTAAGCTGACTGGCTGGGAATATCACAGCCATGAACCAGCGGCTCTCGCCCTCGAAGCCACGTTCCTTGGCATAGCGAGCGGCGGCGGCGGAACGATGGTGTCCATCGGCAATGTACGCAACAGGCACACGGGCAAAAAGCTCTACAAGCTCGTCGGCAGTGCAAGACGACGCAGGCGCGATCTCCCACACGGTGTGGCCGATTCCATCAGGAGCCACAAAGTCATACAGCGGAGAGCGCGCACACGCTTCCTCGACGATTGTGTCTATCGCCTTGTCATCGCGATAGGTGAGGAACGCAGGGCCAGTATGCGCCGCAAGCGTCTCGATGTGACGCGTACGGTCGTCTTCCTTGTCCTTGCGGGTCTTCTCATGCTGCTTGAGAACGCCGGCTATGTAGTCCTTCGTGTCGAACGTCGCGACAATGCCAGTCTGACGGTGCGAACCCATCGTCTGACGGTAGGCGTAGAACTTGGGTTCGGAGTCGCGCACGAGCGTACCGTCGGCAACGAGACCGTCAAGGGCACGGCGCGCCTGGGCATACGCCTCTGGCGAAGAGCAGCCCGTGCCGTCCGGAAGGTCTATTTCGGGACGCGACACATGCAGGAAGCTCTTTGGATTGCCCGCCGCCAATGCCTTGGCCTCGGCAGTATCAACAACATCATAAGGAACGGACGCGACCAAGGCCGCGTCCTTCTCGTTCGGCCTGACGGCCGCAAATGGATGTATATTCATTTTATGTCAGAACCCAACGTTCACAATTGGAAAGAACTGGAGCTCGGCGTCACGAATGACGTTGACAACGCCAATCTGATACCCGTACATAGTCTCGCAGCGGTTAATAAGGCCGAACTGCAGGCCACGCGCCTCGCCAGCCGTGTTCACAAGACCCACCTGAACGCCGCGCACGTGCCCAGTCTCGTTCCAAAGGCCAGCCTGAACACCGCAGAAGTCGCAACCGCCTGCCGAGTTGTACAAGCCAACCTGCACGCCTGAGATGTCGTCCTTCACATCGTTGCGCAGGACGTTCAGCATCAGACCTTCGAACGTGAGCGCACGACCCCAAAGCCCGATGTCAAAACCAGTCACGTTCTCTTGACGCGTCGAGAACGGAATCGTGAACCTTACACCAACGACATCCACCGACTCTGGGTATTCGCAAATGGCGACGAACGCTGGCCATACATTGCTTTCACGGCGGCGCTCTTCGCGCGGCTGTTGCGACTGTTCATCAATGCTGGGCACGATTTCCTGCGCCAACAGCGGCATTGCGAGCGCTGCGGATACGGCAAGCGAAAAGACTTTCTTCATGTTGAATCCTCTTTAGCTGTTTTTGGTGGTTAATTATATACTTTATTGGCTGAAAAATCAATCGGTGGCCGTCACTTTTCTACGACCGTCACCTTTTTGATCACTACGGCCGTTTCGGGCACGTTCTGATGTGGGCCGGCAAAGCCGGTCTTCACCTTGCCGATGGCGTCCACCACCGAAAGGCCGTCGGTAACCTCGCCGAATACCGCGTAACCAAAGCCCTGCTGCGTAGGATTCTGGAAATCGAGGAAGTCGTTGTCGACGAGGTTGATGAAGAACTGGCTCGTCGCGGAGTCGACGACCATAGTGCGAGCCATAGCTATCGTGCCGCGCTTGTTCTTCAGGCCATTCACCGCTTCGTTGCGGATCGGAGCGCGTGTAGGCTTCTGGTTCATGTCCTTCGTGAAGCCGCCGCCCTGTATCATGAACCCGTCTATCACGCGGTGAAAAATCGTCCCGTCATAATGGCCGTCCTTCGCGTACTTCACGAAGTTCGCCACTGTTTCAGGCGCCTTGTCCGCATTGAGCTCCAGGGTGATTGTTCCCATCGTGGTCTCGATTGTCGCTTTCATGTCGCGTATTATACCAAATTTCGTCCACGCTCGCCATCACCTACCAACAAAGGCTTCCTGGACGATGCGTTGCCTATATATACTATGCAACACAAGAACATTCACCACAATCAGGATGATACCTCTGGCAGTAGTCACGGTGAATCTGCAGCAGTCCCTGTATCAACAGACCATTGCCCGCATATACGGCAACTGGATTGTGGTCGCGTCCGAAGAGTCGAAAGGCTGTCAGCCGCACGGGTTGCGAAACATCCTCCGGCGGAAGCCATTCGGGCGGCTCCGTCATGCGCTCTTCGGCCATTGCATAGGGCACCACTACGTTTGCCAGCACAGCCGCCGCACGTCCCCTTCCCATGCACCGCGCAATCAGCTCCCCGCCTGTGCACCCTTTTTGCCGCTGCTCCCCGCACATTGCGGACACCATGTCCCTGCATGACTTAGGAGAGAAATCCGAGGCATCGGCGAGTTCCATGGTCGGCGTAGCGGTGAACACCGTCGCAGCATCGGCTAGTCTCCGTTCCGGCTGGTTGCACGGCCTCAGCCCCATGCGTTCCCAGTTCTCGAAACCTCCTGCCACAAGCAGTGCCTCCTTCGCGATGTCTGGCTCCCGGAGCAGATTGCCTATCGGGACGCGTTCGGCAATCCGGCGAAACTGCGACGCATTCCGCGAATAGCCAAGTGCCGTCATCACCTCTTCGTAAAACACCTGCCTGCGCCCAGCCGCTCCTTCGCAAAGCCGTCCGCAGATTCGCCGCGCCTTCATGTGAAGCCTGCGACGCCCAGCCGACGCCAAGACCTCATGCGCGAAGTCGGGGTCATCGGCCAGACGCTGCCTGCACGGGCGCTCGTCGAGCGGAAGGCGAGCGTATGGATAGGCCGACAGGTCGATCTGGTCGGGCGAGAACGATGCATCCTCCGACATGAATCGACCAAGCCAGATTGACACTGCGCCTGGCGGCAGGGTGGCCGGAACAGGTCCGCATCTCCAAGTGACGTGCGCAATGACGTTCCTGTACTTTGGATCCGATCCATGTCCATGAATGTCCCAGTCCGACGGGCACAGATGTATCTCGACATCTCCAACGACACGCCGCCGTTCATGCCCGATCTCGATGACCGCGCCGAGGAAGTCCGGCCCTGCGCCAAGGTTCCACTCGCCAGGGCTGACTACAGTCACCTCGCTGCCCCGCCTTGTGTAGAGACGCCGTGGCCTGAACGCCGCATCGTACCATATCGCCTGGACGTGCCTCTCCGATACGCCGCCCATTGCCGCCCCTCAAGCCGCCTTTGCCGTCATGACGCGGTCGGCGATTTCCGCAGCCACTTCGGGATGTTCACGAAGGTATGCTATAGCCGCCAGATTCCCCTGCGCAAGCTGGCTGTCGCCGTACGAAAGCCAGCTGCCGCGCTTCTCGACTATGCCACGCGCAAGCGCCGCGTCGAGAATTGAACCCTCGCGTGAGATTCCGCATGAGTAGAGTATGTCGAACTCGGCCTCGGCAAACGGCGCCGCGACCTTGTTCTTTACGACCTTGACTCTTGTGCGATTGCCTATTACCTGTCCGGACGAGTCCTTGATTGCGCCTATGCGCTGCACCTGAAGGCGGCAGGTTGCATAGAACTTGAGCGCCTTGCCGCCAGGAGTGGTCTCGGGATTGCCGAACATCACGCCTATCTTGTCGCGCACCTGGTTAGTGAAGATGCAAAGCGTCCTCGTCTGCGCCATGGTCGCAGTCAGCTTGCGCATCGCCTGTGACATCAGCCTCGCCTGCAGCCCCACGTGGGCATCGCCTATGTCGCCGTCGATCTCGGCCTGCGGCGTAAGCGCGGCGACGGAGTCGATGACAACCACGTCTACCGCGCCTGACTTCGCCAGCTGCTCGCATATCGTAAGCGCCTCCTCCCCCGAATTTGGCTGCGACACGACAAGTTCGTCGAGGTTGACGCCTATTTTCCTTGCATAAGCAGGATCAAGCGCATGTTCCGCGTCTATGAACGCAGCCACGCCGCCCGCCTTCTGCGCATTCGCCACAACATGCAGGGCAAGCGTCGTCTTGCCAGACGACTCGTGTCCGTAACATTCTACGATTCTGCCACGCGGAAGCCCGCCTACGCCCAGTGCCATGTCAAGCGAAAGCGCACCTGTTGAAATGGACTCAACGGTTTTGTCGGCCGCGTCACCAAGACGCAGCACGGCCATTTCGCCGAACTCCTTGCGTATGGACTTCATTACCTCGTCAAGCACCGTTGCAATCTTTCCCATTGCCTTGCCTCCTTTCTTCCTGATGTCAGTCCCACTTCACGAATCGACTGGGATTCGCGAAGAGGTTCACTTTCTCGATATGGTCCACGACAGGCCTTCCCCCGCTCGGCGTACCATATATCTCTATCACGTCAAAGCGAAAGTCGCCGTGCCATCTGTTGGCGCGCCGCCATGCATTGCAGGCCCGCCGCAAGTTGGTTCGCTTCCGCCTGTCAATGCGAGAGAGCCTTCTCCCATACGGCGACATCGTGGCGTGCTGCTTCACCTCGACAAACACCATTGCGTCCGTCTTGGGATCCCATGCCACAAGGTCTATTTCCAGACGTCGGTCCTTGGCCACGGGGCAGCTGTTGCGGTCGATTATCTGGAATCCGGCGCGGCGAAGGTATTCCGCCGCGACATCCTCGCCCCAAACACCGTTCGCAACGCCGATGTTCGCCGAATCACGCCGCAGACGCATTGCGATACCCCCTTTCACGTGCCTCGTACGCCGAGGTGTCGTGCGCTACAAGCATCGGGATGCCAAACGCCACGACGGACATGGAGCCCGCTATGGCCTCGCACAGTCCAACGGCCTCGGCTTGTGTGATTATGATGTGCCCATGCATTCCCTCGCCGCCATCTCGCGGGTTGCGGTAGACTTCAAGCGAATAGCCGGTTATAGGCTCGACGAGGTGGCGCAACTGTATTTTCGTTGCCGCACGCGATGTCTGGTGGTAGAGGCCGCGGTCGTCGTTGATTGACTCGCATTCTCCTCTGAACACCTGAAGAATCCTGCACAGGTCATTGAAGTCGAGCTTGACGCATATTGCATTCTCCCAGTCAAAGCGCGCGAACGTCGGAGACGCCCCCCTTCTGTCGCCTATCGCACACTGATTCGCAACGCGCATCATGATGCTGCCGTCTACGTTGTCATGCGCGGGATGCAGCTTCAGCTCCAACGCGCCGCCCGTGCCCTTTTGATTGGCGTGGTAGAATCTGAGCGTCGGCCTGTACTGGCCTAGAGCCGCTCCCTGACTGTTTCTCTCCTTGTTCGTTTCCATGTTTGCGTTCTCCTTTCTTTTCTTCGCAGTTGATGCACACTCCCGCCGACGCCGACAGCGAGTCACATCCAGAATGAATTCGCCTCGTCGTCGCAGCGACGGTAGTCGAGCGCGGCAAGAAGGTCGTCATCGCGCACACCCTCGGATCCTGCGAGATCCGCAAGGGTCCTCGCCACGCGCAGAACCTTGTCATAGGCGCGGGCAGAGAGGTTCAGCCGCTCAATCATGCGGACAAGCTTCTCGCGATCCTTGGCTGTAAAATGGCATACGTCCGCCAAATGCCGACTCCTGACCTGCGCATTGGTTCGCACGCCAGGCATGCCACGGTAGCGCTCTGCTTGAATTGCCCGTGCGCGAATCACCCTCTCGCGCATGGCTTCGCTCGACTCCCCGGGATCCATGAGTGGAAGTTCCCTGGCATTGACCGACGGCACCTCGATCTGAATGTCTATTCTGTCCAGGACAGGCCCGGATACGCGCCCCTGATATTTCAGTATCGCCGTCGGAGAGCATCTGCACGCATGAGCCGCGTCGCCATACCAGCCGCATGGGCATGGGTTCATCGCGGCGACAAGCATGAACTCCGACGGAAAGTCGTAGGCTGCCGCCGCGCGCGACACGCCGACGTGTCCGTCTTCGAGAGGCTGTCTCAAAACCTCCAGCGACTGACGCGGAAACTCGGCAAACTCGTCCAGGAACAGCACGCCCCTGTGCGCAAGCGACACCTCGCCGGGAAGCGCGCGCATTCCGCCGCCGAGCAGGCCTATGGACGATACGGTGTGATGCGGCGCACGGAACGGCCGCCGCGTCACGAAGCGACCCGCGCCGGCCCCCTTCGCCTCGCCTGCCACTGAATGAATTCGCGACACTTCAAGCGCCTCGTCAACCGTGAGCGGCGGCAATATGGACGGTATGCGACGCGCCAGCATTGTCTTGCCGGAGCCCGGCGATCCTATCATCAGTATGTTGTGGCCGCCGGCAACGGCGACTTCGATGGCCTTGCGGGCACGCTCCTGCCCCTTCACATCGGAAAAGTCGTCCATCGCGCCGCAACCAGACGCAACAAGTCCGCCAAGGTCGGTATAGCGAGGCTCAATGGCCCGCTCGCCGTTCAAATACTGCACCGTCTCCTGCAATGTGCGCACAGGTATGACATCAATGCCGCCGACCACGCTGGCCTCATCTACGTTTTCAATCGGCACTATGGCGGCACGTCGTCCAATGCGCTTCATTTCAAGTACAATCGGCAGTATGCCTCGCACGCGCCGCACCTCTCCGGAAAGCGACAGCTCGCCGACGAACGCATACTCATCCAGATGTTCGTTGCTGATGCGCCCTGTGGCCTTCAAAAGACACACCGCTATCGGCAAATCGTATATCGGCCCCTCCTTCCGGACATCGGCGGGCGCGAGATTAACCGTAACGTCGAATTCCTTCCTCGATGCAAGCCCTTGGTTCTTGAGCGCCGTAGGAATCCTGTCCTTGGCCTCTTTTACCGCCGTATCCGGAAGCCCGACAATTGCGAACTGCGACGTGCCGACGGCAGAATACACCTCTATCTCGACCGTTCGCGCGTCGACTCCGTTCACAGCTCCAGAGTAGCATTTTGCAAGCATCTTTTCGTTCCTTTCCGCCTTCGTGCTGAAGACACGGATATTATCGCAGAAAAAACGAAAAGATACCTTAAGATTACCTTAAGATTTACCTTAAGATTTCTTAAGGTTCAGATCGGAAATTTTACACAGCAACCGAAGCCGCAGCCAATGTTTACGGACCTGCGGCGACACCCCTATGCGAAAAACTCGGCAACGCGCAAAAGCAACTCGTCCCTTTCGGATACGGTTCTCACTGTCGCGGGAATGGATTTTCGGAATGTAGCGCCGTAGTTCTTAGTCACTATTCGCGGATCGGATATGACTACCACTCCACGATCCGACCTAGTGCGAATCAGCCGCCCAAAACCCTGGCGAAAGCGAACCACCGCCTCTGGCAGCGCGTAGTCCCGGAAAGAGCTGCCGCCCGAGCGGTCTATCATCTCCGACCTCGCCTCCACAATGGGATCACCGACCTGCGCAAAGGGAAGACGCGCCAGCACAACGCATGAAAGCGCCTCGCCTGCGACATCCACACCCTCCCAGAAACTCTGCGCCCCGAACACGATTACCGGCCTGTCGCCCATTTCATCGTCGCATGAACGCCGCAGTTCAGCGGTCATAGACTCACGCGACATGCCCTCGCCCTGCACCAGGAGCCGCATTCCGTCGCCTTCCAGCGCAGGCCTCGCATGCGCCGCTACGGCATTCATCATCTCATAGCTCGTAAACAGCACAAGCGCGCGCCCGTGCGTAACGGCGAACAGGTCACGCATCAGCGCCGCGAGCGCCTCGGCGTAGCCAGACGGATTCGCGGACGGATCTGGCAGACAGTCGGGCGCAAGCACAAGCGCCTGGCGGAAGTAGTCGAACGGACTTGCCGCCGTCATCATCCTGAACCGCTCGTCGCACCCAAGCCTACGAGCCATGTACGCGAAGTCAGAGCCTACCCGCAGTGTAGCCGAGCAAAGCACTACCGAGTCCTTCACGTCGTAGAACATCCGCTTCAAGTCACCCGCCACCGACAGCGGCGCGGCGACAAGCCGCACATAAGAGGGACGATTCTCGGCGCGTACGCGTTCCGCCCAGTAGGCGTGAGTGTCCTTCTCTCCGCTTATCACGAAGTTCGCCTCGTTTGCGAAATCCACCAGCGACTCCGCGATCCCGCAGACCTGCGCGGAGAGATCGCCGAGGTAATTGAGCTCGCCATCTGGCACGGCGCCGTCCAATGTGTCGCGCAAGGAATGCAGAAGGTTGACCATCGACGCAAGGCGGGCCTCCAGCCCCGCCTGCGCACGGCGGAGGCGCGTCTCGTCCCATGCGTCCGGCTCGTATGGCTTGAAGAGCCCGTGAAGCGAGAACTCGCGCACCAGCCTATGCCCGTCCACGCCGTGCACAATGCGGTAGCGGCACACTCTGCGGTCCTTCGCAGGTCTAAGCAGAAGAGCCGCCACGTCGAAGAGTTCATCCGCTGCGTCTACTATGCCGACGACAAGCCGCGACGCCTCGCCGAGCGCACGCGCGACAGCCTCTGCCGCCGGGCCACCGGCGAAGGCGCCCTTCTGGAACTGGCGCTCAACGGCCGCCAGCACTCCTCCCGGACGCGTACGCTTGCCGCGCCCTCGCCTGACAAGGCGGTTCAGTATGCGCGCAAGCGCTGGCATGGAAAGCTCGCAGCCGAGATAGTCCGTCGCAATCGACTCCAAGTTGTGCGCTTCGTCCATCACTATGCGTCCATACGCAGGGAGTATGCCGCTGCCGGGCGAAGTTGCCTCGGCAAGAACCAACGCGTGGTTTACCACTACGAGATGCGCTTCCGACGCGGCCTTGCGGGCCTTGTAGACGAAGCAGCGAGAGTAGTATGGGCATCTCCTTCCGCCACATTCCTCGCCCGGGCACGTCAGCAGCGAACGCGGCAGCCCTTCGTAGCCGTCGAGGTCGCCGTCTGCCGTGTGCCGAAGCCAGTCTATGAATCTTGGCACCAATGTCTGCTCTTCTGATGACATTGTCCAGAAGCCAGGCGCGAAGAAGTCGCCGACAGCCCTCAGGCAGAGATAGTTGGCACGCCCCTTGAGAAGCGCGACCCTGAACTTGTGCGCATCAGCGCCAATGACGGCAAGCGCACGCGGTATGTCGGAACCGATGAGCTGGGACTGAAGATTGCGCGTGGCGGTCGAGACGATCACAGGCGTATCGTTCGTCCATGCCCACAACATTGACGGCACCAGGTAGGCCAGCGACTTGCCCACGCCCGTCCCAGCTTCTATCATGAGATGCTCGCGCGCATTGAACGCCGACGCAACGGCGCCGGTCATGTCAATCTGCCCGGGCCGTTCCTCATAGCCTGGAAGCGAGCCGAGAGTGCCGCCTCGCCTAAGGTGCATGCGCACTGCCTCCACGTCGAGGCGCGAGCAGTCCTCGTGCGCAGGCAGGTGGCGCTGCCGCGAGGGCGGGGATATCTCCGGTATGAAGTCGGCCCAGCCCGGATTGTCTATGAACTGCGCAGGAGTCACATGCGCAACTCTGCGGCAAGCGCCTCAAGCGCCTTCATGTCGCCCTTCGAGTTTTCGAAGGCAAGCGGGTCGCCGCTCCAGCGCGGCACTATGTGGAAGTGGATGTGCCGCACCGTCTGACCGGCGGCCTCTCCGTTGTTCTGAAGAATGTTGAAGCCGTCACAGCCGAGTTTGGCCTTTATGTGCGCGGCTATCTTCTTGACGCGCACGATCAGCTCGGCGAGCGTGGCGTCGTCAGCTTCAATTAGGTTTGCCGCATGGCCCTTAGGTATGACGAGCGTATGGCCCTTGGCAAATGGGTTGATGTCAAGGTACGCAAGAACCAGATCGTCTTCGTACACCTTGAAACTCGGAATCTCGCCAGCGGCGATCGCACAGAATATGCAGTCGTTTTTCATGATCTTACTTCAATGTGTCTTGTGCATCTGCTGTATCTGCATGTTTTGCCTCCTGAAGCCCTCTCCAATGCGATACCCGTTGCACAATGCGCCGTATCGGCGCAAGCGGGATCTCGCACCAGCCATGCGGGCGAACGGAGAGATACGCCCAGTCGCGCAGCGTCTCGTGCCCTGCCGAAAGGAATTCATGCAGAATCGACGGCCTGTCTCCGTATATGACGAAGTCTGCAATGCCCTCGCCGTAGAACCGTTTTGCGAGCTGGCGAATGGTGTAGTTGTGGGAATGCTCGACATGTGCGTCGGGGCAATATGCTATCTTCACCGGATCTTTCGCCAAGCGAGAATTCTGCCACGCCCACTCGACGTCCTCGGAATACTGGATCTTCTCGTCAAACGGAGTTTCTAGAAGGTTGCGCTTCCACGTTGCGGAACTGGCCAGGGAGAAGAAAAAGCGCCACGTCGCCTGGACCTTTCCGTCGCCGAATGCGCGTTCGTTGTCCTTGCGCACAAGAGACTGGGCATTGGCGCGGGGCAACTGGTTCGCAAACGCGAACACGCGACACGATCCTGAAAGAAGCGGCCTGACTAGTTCGGCCAGCCAGCGAGAATCCAGCGGAACGGAGTCGGAGTTGTTGAAAACCACGATGTCCCCCTTCGCCTCACGGACAAGCGCATTCAGCGACTTTCCAGGCTTGTACGCGCCGGACGGCCGCTCGACAAACCTCACTGGGTACTTCGCCGCCACTTCACGCGTCCGGTCTTTGGAATTGTCGTCGCACACAATCACCTCAAATGGAGGCGGCCACTGCGAGAATATCCCAGCGAGCGTTCGCCCTATCAGCACTTCGTCGTTGCACGCCCTAACAAGAACGCTGATGCGCGGCCATTCCTCCGGCGGCTCGCCCTTCAGTCGCGCAACAAGTTCGCCACGAGCAGTCTCAAGCCTGGACACGAGCGCCGCATGCGCCTTTGCGTGCACGTCATCCCATTCGCCGCGATTCCCAAGCGCGGCAATGACATGCTCCGCAACTTTCGCCCAGTCGCAGTCGTACACGCTTCCCTCAACGGTGCGACCGAAGTTGGAGAGCCAGTTGGCGAGCTTGGAGCCGCGTGCAATTCCAAGGCCTGGAGTGCCAACGTTCGCCGCGAGAATCAACAGGTGAAGACGGCTCGACAGGACAACATCGCACTGCGAAGCCGCCTTCATGACCGCCTCTGGCGTAGAACCTGCGATGCACTCGACGCCAAGCCCCTCCATCAGAGCGCGGTCCGTCTTTGGATTCATCGGAATGCCGACTACCCCTGCACCAGACGCACGAACGGCGGCGACCATCCTCTTGAGCCCGTCAAGGTCCGCGACCTGCCGTTGCGTCGAAATGCAAAGGCCGAGAGTGCGAGGGTGCGAGGAAGTGGGCGAACGAGGGAGAGGTGGGACGGGCGACAGCAATATCGCCGTGTCGGCGGCAACCTCTGCATTCTTGAATCCCAGCGAGGCGAGCATTGCCGCGCTCTGCGGATCGCGCAGCCAAACGCCTCTGCAACAAGGCATAACCTCGGCAATGCGCCGCGCGAGCCTTGCTCGAAGCCTGCGCTCGTACCATCCGACAAGCCCGAGGCAGCCCAGCGCAAGGCGTCGCCTGCCACGAGCCCTGAAGAACGCCGGATTCAGCTCGTCGTCCATTCCGACACCCCATACATAGGTCTGGACACCAGCCTTCTGCGCCGTTTCAAGCAGGTCGAGTGCGACGTGCGGATAGTCTGAAAGCCCTGTTGCACCGCACCAAATGTATGCGTCATGGGTGCGAACAACATCCGCAAAGCCGCCGATGTCATATCCAGCGAAACCAAACGGAGGCACAACATCCACATCAAGCAATCCGGCAGTGGATTCGTCTGCCGTTGCGACTGTCAGCCTCACGCCTGGCAGCGACTCCTTTAGCATCTTCACGACGCCGGCGACAATCGCCTCGTCGCCTATGTTGTCGCACCCGAGCGGTATGCCTCCGAGAAGTATCCTCATTTCCCGCCTCCATGCCATGCAAGAACATCCGTGGCAGAAAGTCTCGGCGATGCCGCTACGTCAAATTCATCTGGGGGCATTCCACAGGCTATAACCTGCACAATCGCCTCATTTGACGGTATGCCGAGGAAGCCATGCACCGCACGGTCGGTCTCTGGCGAAACACTCCAGTGCAGAATGCAGTGCGCGACGCCGAAGTAATGAAGCGCGTAGCACAGGTTCATCACGAATATGCCGCCGTTCACGTAGCAGTCGTGACGCTCCCAGCCCCAGCGGACTGAAGACAAGTCAGCCGTCACGACCAGAACCTTGTCGGCGTCGGAGCCAAACCCGCGTGTTCCTCCCTGCGCAGCAAAGAGCCTGTCCCTGAGAATCGGATCATCCAATGCATGTACGCGCGCGTACTGGCGGTTGCAAGCACTCGGCGCAGTGATGGCGAGTGCAACGGCAGACTCTATTGTATCCCTCGGCACTGGACCGGCGAAGTGGCGGACAACATGCCGCGATGCCGCAAACAACGGGAAAGGCGCATCCCTCGCCGCGAAGAATTCCGCCCTCGAGACATGTGGCTCCTTCGCGGCTGGGACGTCTGGGCGCTCGGCAAGAAAAGCGTCAAGCCGAGGCATTGGCTCAGGCCAGTTCCGATGCAGGTCACGATAGGCGCGCAAGACGCCAACCGCATGCCGCACCTGCGAATCGCCGGCGCCGAACCGCCGCTCGAAGGATTCCACAAGATTCACGAGGTGGACAACGGCCCCCTTGCCGAAGCCAAGCCGGCGGCGAGGCATGGTAAGCCCCTTTTCGAGGACATGGTAGCCCATCACGATTTCGGCGCGCGCCGCAGACTTGCGGTCGAGATGGAGCGCGCCAGCGTTGGACATGAATTGCTCTCTGTCATAGCGGAACGCGCGCATCGCCTCGGAACGCACCTTCGCGCGATCCCTGAGCGCTACAAGCTTCCGCTTGACCTTCTTGAGGTATGTCATCATTGCTCAAGCATTCCCGCAGGCATTTCCCTGCCCCACTGCCTCTTGTACCGCGCTCCGACAGCAAGGTTCCTTATCTCGCGAACCATGTCTTCTGACACGAAGCCCGGCCTATGCTTTTCGGAATAGAAACCCTTGACAAAACCTTTGTCCGACAGTTCTTCGGCGTTTTCCTCTGCATAGGCTCTGAGAAGTGCGCCACCTTCGCCCTCGCCGATGAACACAATCGTTCTTTGCTCGTCGCCGTGATACTTGATGTACCAATCCAGCGCATCCTTGACATCTTTGGCATTAGCTACGAGCGGAGAGAACACGCGGGCAACGCCGCTGAACTTGCCTCTTCCAACGGCATCCCTGGCGTATGACGACATTGAGTGCAGCTCATCCATGCGAAGATAGAGCGCATCCTGTACGTATATGACGTCAATTGGAGCGGCGAACGTGCGTACGGCATCCTCTCGCAGAAGCCAGTTGTCCAGATAGTCGTACGGCGACTTGGACCAAAGGCAGCCAGAGACAACCAGACCGCCAAGCAGAAATATGCAAATGTTCTTCATCATTTGGTGGAAACTGTCGCGGGGAATACGACGGCACTGTCTGAGCAGGCAAGCCGAAAGCCGAAAATGCAGTTGCGCAGATTGGGCTCGCGCTTCAGCCTATATGCGCAGCGGCAGTCGCTTTCATAGAAGAACCAACACCCGCCGCGCAGTATCTTGAACGACCCAGATGGCGGCCCCTTAGGATCGACTGCGTCGCCTTTTGTCTCGGCAAACCAGTCGGCGCACCATTCCAGAACATTCCCGTGCATGTCGTAGAAGCCCCACGAGTTTGGCTTGTTGCGCCCTACTTCATGCGTCTGGTATTCACTGTTCGTATCGTACCACGCCATTTCGGACACAATCCCGCTGCCTGCAAAAGGTGCATCGCTTCCTGCACGGCATGCATACTCCCATTCCGCCTCAGTGGGAAGCCTTGCTACGCCACCAAGCACGGTGTTGACCCTCCTCACAAAGGCCTCGCAGTCCAGCCACGAAATATTCTCGACAGGCTTGTTCCCGTCCCTGAACCGTGAATTGTTGCTGCGCATAACACTTTCCCACTGCACCTGCGTTACTTCATACTTGCCAAGCCAGAAGCCCTTGGTGAGAGACACATTGTGGCGTGCTTCATTTGATATGCGCCCCACTTCATCGGCAGGGCTGCCCATCTTGAATTTCCCCGGGGCGCACCATATCATCTCCATTTTTGCGCCACCAGGCAACACAATGGTTCGTGTCTCGCCGCCTTTGCGCTCAACATGCAACGCAGACGCAGGCATTGCCAACACTGCAACGATGAAAAAACACAGCATTCCCTTCATGGCTGCGAATTATAGCATATCTCAGGCCAAAATGGTATACGCGTCAGCGCTGCACGCGAGCATTGCCAACGTAGACATCCCACACCTGCTTTTCATCCGCCGGCTCTGCGTAATCGTTGAGAGAACTTGCCGCCATGACACCCGACGCCCAGCCAAACTGCAGGCACTTCCCGGCATCCCAACCTTGGATAACCCCGTAGAGAAGTCCGCCTGTGAAGCCATCGCCGCCGCCAATGCGATCCAACACATTGATCGTGCGTGGCTCCTCCACGTACCACTTGCCGTCGGAGTAGACGATTGCACCCCAAAGATGCTCTGATGCAGAAATGACCTGGCGCAACGTGGTCCCGCACATCTGCGCTTTCGGATACTTTTTCACAACCTGCGCAATCATCTCCTTGAAGCGCTCTATCTTGCCATTCAGGTCCTTGCCGCCGGCCTCTGGCCCCTTGAAGCCAAGACAGAGCTGGAAGTCCTCCTCGTTGCCTACGAGAATGTCCGCTACGGAGGCTATCTTGTGAAATGCCGCCCGCAGCTCCGTCTCGCGTCCCTGCCAGAACGTCGCGCGGTAGTTGAGATCAAAGCTGACGAGAACGCCGTACTTCTTGGCATCCGCAGCAAGTTTGAGGCAACACTTAGTCGTATCGGGCGACATCGCCGCTATAAGTCCCGAAAGATGAAGAACCTTTACGCCGTCCTTGCCGAAGATGGTCTTCGTATCATAGTCCCTGGCGTCAAGCGTACGCCCCACCTCGCCAGCACGATCATTCCATACACGCGGAGCCCTGAGGCCGAAGCCGGAGTCGGCAATGTTGAACTGGTGACGATAGCCCCAAGGTCCGCCCTGCGGCACGTCCGGACCGACGTACGCGATGTTGCGAGCCCTGAGCTGCGCCTTTATGAACGCGGCCATGGGCGAGCCGGCGACAAAACGCGTCATCACCAGGCATTCAGGGCCAAGCGAACTTGTAACGTTCAGGACATTCGTCTCGGCGCTCGTTGCCTGAAGCAGGAAACGGCTGGAATTATGCACAGCCATGCGGTTCTCTGGCGTAATCCTGAGCCCCATCGAGCTGAGGCATGCCACTGCGTACTTGGCGTTCTTCTTTACTTTCATGGTTTTCTAACGAGTCTTTGGTTAGGAATACATTTGCATTATATCATATTCAGCGGAACATCCCGACGATGACAGACGTGATTGTCGAAGTTGCGCCTACCAGCGTTCCGAACGGAAACAGCCTCAGGCGGTCCTTGACGCTCATGCCAACGGCGCCAGCCGTCGCATGAAAGAAGCTTCCATGCGGAAGCGCGTCGAAGATAGTTCCACCCGCGTGCATCATCGCCGCTGCGGAGAGCGCCGGCACGCCGGCCTCGGAAAGAACGCCCGAGAACGTCTGCGCCGCAATCGTAACGCCAGCCGTCGTGGAGGCCGTGGCGCCGGAAAGCAGCACGCTTGAGAACGGCGCAACTGCCCATGCCGGAAGATGGCACGCGCCAAGCAGCGCGATCATGTCGCCATTAAGCGACGAGCCCTTCACAATTCCCGCAACAGTTCCGGTTCCAATGAGAAGAATCGACACCCCAACAACCTTGGAGAGGCCAAACTCGGCGTATGAAACCGTTTCACGCCACCTTCCGCAAACAAGAATCGAGACAATGCCGCCAGCCGGAAGCGCGACAAGCGGATCAACCACGATTCCGAATACTGGGCGCATGGACAGAAGCGCAACCACGGCGAGCGGACCAGCCGCAGCCTGCAGCGCCGTCGGCCCTCCGGTGCGCGAATCAGCCTCGGCGACGACATCCACGGTGGTTTCGCAGTTCCTCCACCACTTCGCAACCCACGTAGAGAGCAGCACCGTCACACAAAGCGCGGCGACAGCCGGCAAGATGTTCGCCATCATCACGGAAGTCAGGTCGAGCTTGAACGCCTCGGCAACGGCTATCGTGTTCGGATTCGGCGATATGACGTTCCCGGCCTTGCCGCCTCCGACCATGGCAAGAAGCAGCGCCGGCACCGGCACCCCAACCCTGCGCCCGACGGCGAGCGCAACAGGCGCAACGGTTATGACCGCTATGTCTACGAATACGCCAACCGCCGTGACAACAAGCGTGGCGATGGCAATAGCCGCAAGCGCAAAGCGCGCACCCAGCGAGGCGATTATCGCATCAGCCATCTTAGCCGCGCTGCCGGTCTTTACAAGAGCGCCAACCAGAACGCCAGAAGCGAGAATGCGCAGAACGCTCGGCATCATGCCCTGCGTTCCGGAGACCATGGCGGCAACAGTGTCAACCAGGCCTCCGCCTCCGAGAATCCCGCCGACAAGCGCGCCAAGAACCAGCGCATACGCTGGCGTGACTTTCTTGACTATCAGCACGATCGCAAGGACAAGCCCTGCCAGAGCGCCCCAAGTCGAGAAAATCGCGCTCATTTCGCCTTTCCCGCCTCGCAGGACAAGGCTATTTCCGACTTGAAATACGCCGTGAGCATATCAGCGTAGTCGTGGAGCGACCTGAGCGAGATGCGTTCGTCTGGTGCGTGAGGGCCGCTGCCAGTTGGCGCGTATATCACGGTAGGCAAGCCGAGGTGCGCAAAGAACGACGCATCGGTCGCCGCCGACATGCGCCCGATGCGCATGTTCTTGTCAGGCCATTTCTCCTGCATGGCCTTGAACAGCCGACGTATGTGCGGATCGTCGGGGTCGCTGATAACTGGCACACGATACGTGGCATAGCGTTCGACTTCCAGTCCTGTCGTCTTGCGCAGGAAGTCCGCCCACTTCTCGTAGCCGTCTGGCTCTGTAAAGCGGAGCGAAAGCGTCATCTCGGCAGTGTCGGGGATCTGGTTGCCAGAGTCGCTGCCCTTAAGGAGAGTGGGCGAGATAACGTCGCGCCAGTGGTTGTCGGGATCGGCGGGCGGCGGTATCGCGGCCTGCGCCTTCATCCAACCGGCCATGAGCTTCGGAATCGGGTTGTCGAGCGCCCAAGGTCGCGAGGAGTGTCCGCCTTTTCCGCGTGCGATCAGCTTTATGCGGGCATGGCCCTTCTCGGCGACAAACAGCTGGTCTGGCTCTTCACCTGCGGAATCGCCGACAAGAATGAACTTGCGCGGAACGTAGCCGGCTTCAAGCGCCGCTTTCGGCGTTGAAGTGCCCTTTTCAAGCGTCGGGCCGTCTTCATCCGTTGCAATCAGCGCGCCAATGGAGCCTCGCCCAGCAAGATTGGCAAGCACCTGACATATAACCGCCACGTTTCCCTTCGTGTCGCAGGCTCCGCGAGCATAAAGCCAATCTCCGTCGAACCTCGGCTTGAACTGCGACGGATCAGCCGCCGGAACCACGTCAGTATGCGAAACAAATACATAATCATGGCGTTTGCCAGGCACGGTAGACGCATAGAGGTACTTGCGCCCCTTACCGTTGTCCGGTGTGCTGCATGTCACGCCGCGCTCACGCAGCCATCCGGCAAGGAACTCGATGCAGCGGTTGTTCTCAGCCAAGTTCTCCGTCTCGCTCGGAATCGACAGCATCCTCACTAGGAAGTCCACGTCGATGCCGCTCTTTGCGACGTGATCCCCTGCAGGACATTTCGCAGCCCCAAATGCAGAAAGCACAGCGACAAACGCCGCCACAGACAGTATTCGTTTCATGCTGATATTATCGCAAAAGCGGCGGCGGCTGTCAATGACAATTGCAGGCACAAGGATCGTCTAGTCTGTCACGCGATTCCTCTATGGAGAAATGCAAAGATGGAGAATGCTCCTGCATTCTCCATCTTGAGCCCTGCATTCCACGGGGCGTCAACGCGAGACCCTGAAGAACGCGGCGCCCCTCTTCGCGGGCGCGACGAGGATCACCTCGTCGTCAGCCGACGCGCCGCCGGCGGCGGCCTCGCCCACGGGCTCCGCCACGTCGCCGGGCGTGGCGCCCTCCGAAAGCCCGTACGAGAGGAACGGCACCGTCCCCTTCACCGAGAC
>CACYCL010000165.1 GCA_902772905.1 uncultured bacterium
CGATCCGCAAGCCCGGCAATTTCAAATTTTTCACGGCGGACGGGCAGACCGAACTTGAGTACGAACGGGAGAACCATCCCACGGACGTTGGCGCCGCAACGTACTGGGTCAAGGTCCCCTCGCTTGCCAGGGGTGGCGGCATTCGCATTCAGGCCACGGCATGGCCGCTTTATACGCACGACATGAACGCCGTATACTCGACTAATGTATGGGATTCCAGCTACTACCATGTGTGGCATCTTGCCTCTACGCTTTACCGCTATGATTCGGTGTCTTCCCACCAATTGCATTTTCAGACCGACAACTTCACGAACTATGCCGCCGCCGTGAGCGGACCCTCCGGCCACTATGGCGCATTGCAGTGCGGTTCGCAGATGACGACCTATTCGGAAACTAGCAGCGATCCGCGAGGGCTTACCAACTGCTATACGGTATCATTCTGGGCCCGCAAGAATGCCGAGGATTTTGCCCATCCGAGAGAATCGTATGTGATGCAGATACGGCAAGCCAATTCGCCCAGCCAGCAGCTTGCGGTGTTGACAGGTTTTCATGGGCAGGGCAACACATTCAAGCTGTGGAGGATGAACGGGAACGGCAACAGCCCGCTGGTGCCGATCCCAGATGCCGATTGGCACTACTATGCGTTTGTGGCGGACGGCGGCGCAACGATGCGCTGCTATCGCGATGGCGTGGAAGTGGCCTCGGGGCCGACGTTCAACTTTGCGCTTTCGGCCATTGCGGATAGGTGGCGGTTTACCATGGGAAGCGAGCGCTGGGCTCCATCCACCAAGTCGTTCTATGGCGACCTCGACGAGTTCCGCATCGAGCTGGAGCCGCGTTCGGCGGACTGGATATATGCGAACTACCGTACGCAGCGCGGTTTGGTTGACGGCGTTGCATGCACTGCGAAGCCGGCATTCGGCTCGAAGCGCTCCGTTGACGCCACCGACCCGGCTTCGCTCGTGTTCAAGGCGAACCTTGTCTGCCGCGTGCCGTCCGAAGTGACGTTCTACTATGGCCGCACGTTCTATGCCGACGCGACTGACGCATGGAGCGAGAACAGCGTTTCTCTTGGCACGTTGGATGGCGGAATGCTTGAGGCGTCGGTCGGTTCGCTGCTTGACGACGAATGTGTCGTAGGGCGTTTCCATGCCGTGAATGAATATGGCGAAGCTTGGTCGGAGGTGCTGGCCGGACGCGCCGGAACGAAGCCGACGCGCAGATATGCGCGCATTACCGTGACGAACTACACGGGTTCGGCACTCGCGGACTTCCCGCTCTGCGTGAAGCTTTCGGCGTCGGTCGGCCTGCCGACCGCGTCTACTGGGCTACGGTTCGTTGATGCGGGCGGCAATTCGCTGGCGTTCGAGGTGGAGACCTGGAATCCAGAGGGGGAGAGCGTTGTGTGGGTTCGCGTGCCGCGCCTTGAGAACGGAACGAAAATCCGCGCCGTCTGGGGCGATGATTTCGCGTCGCGCGGCTCAGTCCACGCCGACACGGTGTGGAGCGACGACTTCAAGGCCGTCTACCATCTGGCCTCGGCGAAGGACGCGTCGCTAAACAAACGCCACTTCCAATATGACGCCATAAGTACCGACACTGACGGCATCGTCGGACGCGGACGGAACTTCGCGGCTACAAGTGGCAGTTCCCACATGGCCTGTCCGAACAACAGGCTGCCCTGCGACCTTTCTGGGGCGTTCTCGATCTCTGGGTGGATCAAGCCGGCGTCAGATGTTGGGCAGTCCTATCTTCTGCAGTTCCATAACGGAACCTATCAGTTCGCGGTGCTCTACAACTTCGACGCCACGCGCAGGCTGAACCTCTTCTCCTATCCAAACATCAACTGCTACACGAGCAACGGCAATGACCAGCAGAATGCCGATCTCCGCAATTTCGTCTCCCCGATGACAATCCCGGATGACGGCGGCTGGCATCATTTTGCGTATACCTACGACCAGGAGTCATTCGGCGTCTATCTTGACGGCGAGCTGGTTCGCAGCGTGAAGCGCAACTACAGCATAGGCAGCGGCTATCCGTCGTCGCTGCAGAAATGGAATCTGGAGCTTGGCCAGACCTGGGGACCGGGCAGCCGCTACAAGGGACTGATCGACGAAGTTCGCTTCGAGTCTGTAAAGCGTTCGGCGGACTGGATAAAGGCGTGTTATCTGAACCAGAAGGGCGGGCTTGTCAAGGTCGTGCCCGCGACGTGTGGTTCTTGGCTGATTCTACGGTAAATGAAGGAAGGCAACAATATATGAAAAGCATGGCTTCTCTGGCGTTTCTGCTGGCAATGTGCACTGCAGCCGCAGGCGAGATGACGATGATGAGCCTGAACATCCGAATGGGCTGCGGTCTCAGCGATCCGTTCAAGCTGCCGGAAGGGGGGCTGGGGTATCTGCCGCAGTGCGCGGAGGTAATCAAGTCCGTCAATCCCGACTGGGTGGCGATTCAGGAAATCGACAGGTGCAGTCTGCGGGCTGGGCACGTTGACCAGACCGCCGAACTGGCCCGCCTCTGCGGAATGCATGGAACATTCGTCAAGAAGACGCCGGAGAAGGACGGCGACTACGGGCTGGCTATACTGTCGAAGGAAAAGCCGCTGAACGTCTCGAAGATACTGATGCCAGGTTCGGCGCATACGCGGTGCGTTGAGATTCTGGAGTTCAGGGACTATTTTGTGGCCTGTACGCACTTTCCGTTGAAAGACCATCTCTGCGACATCGCCGCAGACATTGTTCGCTTGAATCTTGCTGACCGCGACAAGCCGGTGTTTCTGGCGGGAGACTTCAACTCAAAGCCCGGAACTAAGGCGATAGGCATTCTCAAGAGAGGCTTTGAGATACTCACCGACGTGTCGCAGAACACTTTCCCGGCGGACAAGCCGAGCTGCTGCATAGACTACATAATGGTGGACAAGAAGCATTTCGGCAAGGTTGAGGTGACATCGCGCAGAGTCATCGCCGCGCCAGAGGCCACTGACCACTGCGCCCTTGTCGTGACGGCCAAAGTGAACGAGAAATGAGTGCGTCTAGGAATCTCTACTGGATCACGTGCGCTGTTTCGCTCGGCGGCCTTTTGTTCGGCTTTGACTCCGGCGTGATCTCCGGATGCGAGGAGGCCATACAGAATGAGTTCGCGCTTGCGCCGTTCTGGCACGGGCTGGTCGTTGCCGGGGCGCTGATAGGCACCGTGTTCGGCGCGCTGGCGGCGGGGCGCATGTGCGACAGGCTTGGGCGCAAGCCGACTCTGGTGTGGATGGGCGTTCTGTTCCTCG
Organism: uncultured bacterium; assembly: GCA_902772905.1. Lineage (GTDB taxonomy): Bacteria > Verrucomicrobiota > Kiritimatiellia > RFP12 > UBA1067 > UBA1067. The sequence goes on from CACYCL010000165.1 coordinate 3,278, forward strand.
TCTCGGCGGCGGGCTGTGCGCTGACGCCGAGCGGAAGCGCAGGTCCGCATGTCCTTGGGTGGATGCGGTTTGTTGGCGGATTGGCCATAGGCGGCGTATCGGTGGCAGTGCCCATGTACATCGCCGAGATTGCGCCGCCAGAAAGCAGAGGGCGGCTGGTGCTGGTAAACCAGTTCTGCATTGTGCTTGGAATCGTTGTCTCGTACGTGTCAAACTATTGTGTTGCGCGGTGGCTTCCGGCATCGCCCGCCGTCGTGTGGCGCGCGATGCTTGGCGCGGAGTGCATTCCTGTTTTGATGTATTTGGCGGCGCTTGTGCGGGTGCCGGAAAGTCCGTACCAGGCGAAAGTGGAGCAGACGGCTCCGTTGTTTGTGCGCCGCAACTTGAGGCCGATCATGCTCTGCTTCGCGGTGGCGTTCTTCAGCCAGCTTTCGGGGGTGAACGCCGTCAACTACTATGCGCCGCGCATCTTCAAGATGATATTCGGCGAGGGGAGCGAACTAGTCTCGCTGGCGGGGACAATCGGCGTTGGCGTGGTCAATCTGGTGTTCACCATAGCGGCGTTCTTCGTTATCGACCGCGTCGGGCGGCGGCCCATGCTTGTCGTCGGATGCGCCGTGATGGCGGCGATGCACGGACTTGTGGCGTGGCAGATTTCGCTTGGCGCATCCTGTGCGCCATGGCTCGCTCTCGCTGGTGTGTATGGCTTCATCGCCGCCGTGGCGTTCTCGGCTAGCGCGGTGATCTGGGTGTTCATTTCCGAAATATTTCCGCCGGACGTCCGGGCAAAAGGGCAGAGTTTTGGCGGCACTGTGCACTGGGTGATGTGCATGCTCGTCTCGTGGCTCTTCCCAGTCGCCGTGGCTCGCACGGGCACTTATGCGTTTGCGTTCTTTGCCGCGATGATGCTGCTGGAGATGCTGTGGGCGGTTTTGATTATGCCTGAGACCAAGGGAAAGTCAATCGGACAGAAGTAGAGTCCCTTCCGTTGCCATTTTACATTCTCCATTTTACATTTTTCGGCCGCCATTTCCAGCACTCAACGCAAATACCACTTTGCATTCACTTCTGGAAATGGCGTCTGCGCGTTCGGCTGTAGAATATGGTATAATACATACCTTATGGAAAATAAGCGCTATCTCGGCATAGACATTGGATCGACGACGTTCAAGGCCGTTCTTCTTTCGGAGAACGGAGCGGTTGAGCGCACGGTCTATAGGCGCACCCAGCCTGTCGACTCGGGCAAGGTCGCATGTACTGGTCGGTGCTCCGGCTGCGGGGCATGTGGCGGTGGCTCGGCGCGAAAGCTTGCGTTGGAGTTCATGCGCGCCGCTGGGATAAAGTCGTTTGGCGACCTTTCTGCGGTTGTCGTGACGGGCAGCCAGATAGTAGAGGATACGCGCAAGTTCATACCGTTCGATTTTCAGGTAAGCGAGGTCACTGCGCACGTAGCGGGTGCGAAGTTCCTGCATCCGGACGTTGACGCAATCATAGACTGCGGCGGACAGGACTCAAAATGCATGGTCTACAATCCGTCCATGAAGTTGTGGACGAGCATGATGAGCGGCGTGTGCGCGGCGGGCACAGGCAGTTTTCTCGACTCCGTGGCTGCAAAGCTCGGCGTTCGGGTTGAAGATGTTGCCGACAAGGTGAACTACGAGTCGGGCGCCGAGTTCAGTTCCGTCTGCGCGGTGCTTTCGGCCACTTCGATCAACAAGTTCAAGAACCGTGTTCCGGTTGGCGACCTGCTTGCCGGCGCATGCAAGGCTCAGGCTCGCACGATTCTCAACTCCGTTGGCCAGCTTCTTCTGAATGCGCCTGGTCGCAAGATACTCTTCCAGGGCGGCGTTGCGTTCAACAAGGCCGTTGCGTTCTTCCTTAAGAAGCTCACGGGCAGCGAAATCGTGATTCCGCAGTATCACGAGGTCATGGGAGCGCTTGGCGCGGCTGTGATCGCCAGGCAGCTCGACGGCCTTCGCGCCAAGGGCACTCTCGATCTTTCGAAGGTAGAATACGAGCCGACTCGCGGCAAATCGACGTTGCTTCGAATCAAGTCCACAAGGCACGACTTCTTCTCGTCAGACAAGTCCAAGCCGCTTGTGTGGCGCAACCTGTTCTTCCCGACGGAGCTTCTGAACGCGTTCGGCTGCCGCATCCGCACGTTGGAGACTTACGCGGCGCTCTTCGGGCGCAAGTCCGACAAGGTGAAGGAGGCGCTTGGCAGGGCCGCGCAGAAGGGCTTCGACGGGCAGACGTGCTCGTTCCTGCGGATGCTTGAGGGCATGGATCTTGAGAAGCCGGACTACATTGTGTCCACAATGCAGCCATGTCAGCAGGCGGAGCGCGTGTTTGCGGACCTTGCGCGCACATACCATGTCGAAGACAGGCTCTACTCTCTGCAGACGCCTGTGAGCGCGCAGAGCCGTGGCGCGATTGAGACAATTGCCGACGGGCTTGCGGAATCGGTCGCGCTCATGGAGAAGGCGCTAGGCCGCAAGCTCGATCCCGCGCGCCTTGAGGAGGCGTGCGTACTCTCCAACGAGGCCGCAGGGCTAGCGAAGAAGTGCCAGGAGCTGCGGTTCACGTCCCCGCCGCTCGTGCGTGGCGCGGAGGCGATCTACAATGCCGTCGTGTTCTCGCAGCTTTGGGGAACGCAGGAGCTTGTGGACATACAGAAGGCGTACTACGAAGAGCTTCTGGCGAAGAAGGCGTGGGCCGAAGAGCGTTATTCCATAGAGGATACGCATCGTCTTCTGTGGCTGCACCTTCCGCCGTTCTACGACACCAAGCACCTGAACTTCCTTGAATCTACATGCAATGCGCCGATCATCTTCGAGGAGACGAACTTCGTAGGCTGGGATCCGCTGGATCCGAAGGATCCGTACAGGTCTCTGGCCAGGAAGCTCCTTCAGTCCGGATTCCTCGATCCGGCTCAGCGGGTGGAGTACGTGCGCAGGGCTGTTCCGGCCGGCAAGTTCAACGGAGTCGTTCTGTACACGCACGGATTTGGCCGCTGCTCCCTTGCGGACCGCGCGTTCTCGAAGCACATAAGGGAGACGCTCGACGCGATTGGGTGCCCGCTTCTTGCGCTTGAAGGCGACTGCATGGACGCGTCCATCGACCCGTGCTCCACGACGACGAAGATATCGTCGTTTGTCGAGGCGCTCAACCTCAGCCGCTACGGCAACATATTCGGCAAGGTCAATGCGTAGGCGCTGGCGAGCGCCACTGCAGATATGCGGCAGATGACCCTTATTGAAGGCGCGGCAGATGCCGCCGGCGAGGCGCAGCAGCCGCTGGCGTCCCGGATGCGCCCGAGGGACCTGTCGGAGTTCGTCGGGCAGGAGCATCTTGTAGGCGAGGGCAAGATACTGCGGCAGATGATCGAACGCGACCAGATACCGTCGATGATCCTGTGGGGGCCGCCTGGCGTCGGCAAGACGACGCTGGCGAACGTCGTGGCCAATGCAACCAAGGCCGAGTTCGTGAACTATTCGGCGGTGACGAGCGGCATAAAGGAGATAAAGGAGATAATGGCGCGCGCGGAGTCAGGCAGGCGCATGGGACTTCGCACCGTGCTTTTCGTGGACGAGATACACCGCTTCAACAAGGCGCAGCAGGATGCATTCCTTCCCTACGTCGAGCAGGGCTCCATAATTCTCATCGGCGCGACGACGGAGAATCCGTCGTTCGAGGTGAACTCCGCATTGCTTTCGCGCTGCAAGGTGTTCGTGCTGAGGGGTCTCACCGAGGACAACCTTGTGAGCCTTCTGCGCCGTGCGCTCGAAAGCGAGCGCGGCTTCGGGCGTCTGCGCGTGTCATGTTCCGACGACATGCTTCGCAAGATCGCGATCTTCTCCAATGGCGACGCGCGCAATGCGCTTGGCACGCTTGAAACGGCAGTTGCGAACAGCGCGGTTGGCAAGGACGGCAATCCGGTCATTGACGAAGACGTTCTGGCGCAGGTAGTGAGCCGCAAGGCCCTCATGTACGACAAGACCGGTGAAGAGCACTACAACATCATATCGGCATTGCACAAGTCGATGCGGAACTCGGACCCTGATGCCGCCGTCTACTGGCTTGCCCGCATGCTGGAAGGAGGAGAGGACCCCCTGTACATAGCGCGGCGGTGCATACGCTTTGCATCGGAGGACGTGGGGCTGGCCGATCCAAACGCGCTGCTCCTAGCCACGGCCGTGTGGGACGCCTGCCACAACCTTGGCGTTCCAGAGTGCAACGTGCACCTTACGGAGATTGTCGTGTACCTCTCGCTTGCGCCGAAGTCCAACGCGATGGAAGAGGCGTACAACCGTGCGGCTGCCGATGCGCAGAACATGATGGCCGAGCCGGTGCCGCTCCAGATACGAAACGCGCCAACTCGGCTCATGAAGTCGCTGGACTACGGAAAGGGCTATACGTACGCGCACCACACGGATGAGAAGATTGCGCGAATGTCGTGCCTGCCCGAGGCGCTGGAGGGTCGCAGGTACTACACGCCAACGGGCCTTGGACGGGAGGCGAACATGAAGGCGAGGCTTGAGGCGGTGCGCGCGTGGCGCGAAGGACGCACGGATACGCCGCCGTTTGCGACCTCGGCCTACACAGGCCGCTAGGCCCTTGCGCAGAACTGGCGGGGCGTTTTTTGGTATAATACGCACAATGAAATTCGAAGACAACCTCAAGCGGCTCGAAGAGCTGGTCTCCAGGATGGAGTCGGGCGAGATGAACCTCGACGACATGATCAAGTCCTTCGAGGAGGGCCGCGCGCTCGTGGCCACCTGCCAGAAGGAGCTTGAGTCCGTGCGCACACGCATAGAGAAAGTCGCCAAGTCGGGCGAGGCGGAAGAGTTCAAACCATGAAGCAGATATACGTCCAGGCCCAGGCCGACCACATCGCATCGCTTTTCAAGGGTACGCCGCTCGCGGCGATCGAAGAGCTTGTCTGGAATGCGCTTGACGCCGATGCAAGGGAGGTCAAGGTCGATCTAATCACAAATCCGCTCGGTGGAGTGGAGGCTGTGCGCGTCTCAGACGACGGAACTGGCATAGACGCGCTCACGGCGGACCAGACGTTCGGCAACCTCGGCGGCAGCTGGAAGCGCGATGGGCGCGCCACTGCGTCGTCCGGGCGCCGCCTGCACGGAAGGCACGGGCGAGGCCGCTTCAAGGCGTTCGCCCTCGGCATGGAGGTTGAATGGCGCACGACGGTTCGCACCGGCGGAGAGCTTCTTTCGTACCGCATATCAGGCTCGGCGGAGAAGCCAGGGCAGTTCACGCTTGAAGACTCCCCGCAGGGCGTCGCGACTGGCACCGAGGTGATGGTGACGAACGTGCGGGCTACGGTCGATTCGCTTCTTGACGCAGGCGAGACAGTGCAGAACCTCGCGGCGAAGTTCGCGCTCTACCTGAAGAGCTATCCAAATGTGCGCATCTACTTCAACGGGCTTCCAGTGACTCCGGTCATTGTGCAGCGCCGAGTCTCTGATTACGCGCTTACTGTCGGCGACGGTGCGCAGGCGAAGCTTGAGATAATAGAGTGGAAGCGCAAGTTCGTCGGTTCGGGGCGCCTGGTGTTCGCCGGACCCGACGGCTTTCAGCTGCATGAGCAGCCAGCCGGTGTGCGCTCCGGCTCCGGAACAAGCTTCACGGCGTACCTGGTGTCGCCGCGCTTCCCCGCGCTCTCGGCGGAGAACGCGCTTGTCATGGACGAGCTGAACCCGGAGGTCAGGATGTACCTTGACGAGACTAAGAAGGTGCTCAAGGCGCACTTTCTCGCGCTTGGCGAGCAGAAGAGCGATTTCGAGCGCGAGTGGGAGGACCGCGTCATGGCGCTTTCCAGGGACGAGCGCAAGGCGCTTCTCGCGATACTGAAGCGATCTCTCAAGCTCAAGGCATGAAACAGCCAAACTTTTGATATAATACGCGCATGGACTTCGAGAATACGATCGGGCTGGAGACGCACGTCCAGCTGAAGACAAACACGAAGATGTTCTGCGGCTGCCTGCTGAAGACCGGCTGCGAGCCGAACACAAACGTCTGCCCCGTCTGCCTGGGCTATCCGGGCGCGCTGCCGGTCATGAACAAGGAGGCGGTGAAGCTCACCGTCATGAGCGGCCTCATGCTCGGCTGCGACATAAACCCACACGCCACATTCGACCGGAAGAACTACTTCTATCCGGACATGGCCAAGGACTACCAGATATCGGAGAACGGCAGCCCCCTGTGCATTGGCGGAGGCGTCGAGATCACCCGACCGGACGGAACCAAGAAGTTCATAAGAATCAACCACATACACCTTGAGGAGGATGCCGCGAAGATAAACCACTACGCGACAACCTCAGGCGTGGACTTCAACCGCGGCGGAACGCCGTTGATGGAAATAGTGTCCGAGCCGGACATGGAGTCGGCTGACGATGCGATTGCATACTTGACTGCGCTCAGAGAAATGCTCGTGTACGCTGGCGTTTCCGACTGCAACCTCGAAGAGGGCAACATGCGCAGCGACGTGAACATCTCGATTCGTCCTGTTGGCGAGTCGAAACTCGGCACGAAGGTAGAGATCAAGAACATGAATTCCTTCAGCGGCATACACGCCGCGCTCATGTACGAGGCGCGCCGCCAGCGCGAGTGCATGGCGCACTCGATGCCGATTGTGCAGGAGACGCGGCGCTGGGATCCTGACGCGATGGAGACGGCGTCGATGCGCTCCAAGGAGAACGCGCACGACTACCGCTACTTCCCCGAACCGGACCTCGTGCCGGTGGAGCTCACGCCAGAGCAGGTGGAGGAGTGGCGCAAGATGCTTCCAGAAAAGCCCGAGGCGCGCCGTGCGCGCATGGTCTCGGACTACGGAATCGCCGAGTACGATGCAGAGGTTCTCTCTCAGCACAAGGAGAACGCAGACTGGTTCGAGGCCGCCGCCAGGGGCCTCGACAAGAAGGTCGCCAAGATCGTGTGCAATTTGTTCATGGGCGACGTTATGGCTCTCATGAACGCAAGCGGCAAGTCCATAGGCGAGTGTGCGCTTGCGCCTGCCGCGCTTGCGTCGCTGGCGAAGCTGTCGGCTGCCGGTACCATAAACGGCCCGACGCTAAAGGAGCTTCTGCCTGAAATCTTCGAGAAGGGCGGCGACCCCGAGGCGATCGTGAAGGAGCGCGGACTCGGCGCGGTGAGCGACGCATCTGCGCTTGAGGCGTTTGTCGATCAGGCGATTGCGGCGAATCCGAAGTCCGTAGCCGACTACAAGGCGGGAAAGAAGGCCGCCGCAGGCTTCTTCGTCGGTCAGGTCATGAAGCTCTCGAAGGGAAAGGCCGATCCGAAGATTGTCGGCGGCATAGTTGCCAGAAAGCTCGCCGCGCTCTAGTTTTCGCTTTTGTCTCGAACCCTTGGGCGAAAAATACCCTCTTGTCACCCGAACGGGTGTATGGTATAATTCAGCCCAGAATCTGGGGAAGGTCTCCGGATAACACTCAAATAAAGGTTGTTATTAATGAAACGATTGATTATTGCAATGGCGGCCGCATTGGCGGTGACAGCTGTGTTTGCGAAGATCAGCGACAGGCAGGAGTTCGAGAGTTCGTTCTCCGACTTTGTCCCATCTGTTCAAGACGAAGATTCGTCTGAACTGGCATCGCATGAAGCAACGCCAAGCATTGATGCTCCGTATCCTTGCACCAGCTTTGGCGCAAAGTACCTTGAGCTTGACACTGGCGCTGCGACGCTTTGGCGCGCAAACGCTGTAACTGGCAATGTCTACTTCGACATGGCCATGCAGTTCGTCGCCAGCGCGGCGGCGCCGGACTTCGGCGATGACACCGGCAACACCGGCACGAAGCTCTCGGTCTACCTCACTGCAGACGGCTACATTGCGGTGTCTGCCGGCACTTCGGCGGCGGATCGCACGCGCAAGGAGTATGTGACTACGACGACGCTTGAAGCTGGAACATGGGCGCGTGTCACCGTTTCGGCTGTGACTGGTGCTGACGGCCTCGCGTTCAAGGTCTACATCAATGGCACTGCCGTCACGGACGGCACTGTCGACACCTTCCCCTGCCTGACGGCGGACACGACGATTTCGTCCGTCGGCTTCTCCGGCACGGGTGCGCTCGACAACTTCGTCGCCCGCACGACAGATCCTTATTTTGACAACAATACGGCTGTCGCAACCATCGGCGGCTCTAATGGCGAACGCTACGCCAGCTACAGCGAGGCCCTCGCGGATGCTTTGGCTGCCGAAACGCCAGCCACCATTACGATTCCTGGAGAGACGCCGAAGACCATGAATGGCTCGGCCAGCAATCCTTATGAGATTGCCTCGGCAGGCGATCTC
>CACYCL010000166.1 GCA_902772905.1 uncultured bacterium
CGGGGGGAACGGTTTCCCTACACGGAGCAAAGGGTTTCCCTGCGCGGGTGCGGAGGGAATGGTACAAACAAAGAAAGGAAAATGAAAAAATGGGTAAACTCCAGCAGCATTTTCGGCTTTGCGCAGAAGAGATGGATTTGCTATAATACGCACAACGGCATAACGTCATTTGCCGAAAAAGAAAGGATTGGTATCAGGATGAACGTTTCTCGTAGGAGTTTTCTCGGTGGCCTTGGAGCCGCTGGCGCAATGGGACTTGCAGGATGCAAGTGCCCGTTCAGCTGCTGCTGTGGCATAAACGCCAAGATGGCTTTGCAGCTTTACTCGATTCGCACGTACATCGGTGGTTCGACAAAGAAGGCGATCAAGGGTGTCGGGCTTGCGCAGGCGCTCAAGGATGTTGCCGCAATTGGCTACAAGGGCGTGGAGTTCGCCGGGTACTATGGCAACGACGCAAAGACGTTGAAGGCCATGCTTGCCGATGCGGGCCTTGCCGCGTGCGGCACACACGTCAAGAATACGGAATACGGCTTCGACACGAAGGCCTGGAAGATGGATGCGGATGTGCTCAAGAAGACATGCGCGTTCAATCTCGCCTACGGCAACAGCCTCATAATCTGCCCTGGCGGCGGCAACATCCCGCCGGGAGCCTCCTGGTCCACGGGGCGTGGCGGAGAGCCATGCCAGCCGTCGCAGGCGATTGACGATTTCACCAAGAGGCTCGTTGACCTCTACAACAAGGCTGCGGCGGTGGCAAAGGCCGAGGGTTGCAAGATCGGTCTTCACAACCACACTTGGGAGCATGCGATCAAGATGCTCGACGGCACCTCGTTCTGGGACTACTTCTTCACGAACACTTCGAAGGACGTGTGCATGGAACAGGACGTCGGCTGGAGCACCTGCGCCGGTGTCGATCCTTGCGCACAGTATGCGAAGTATCCTGGCCGCTCGCCTACTCTCCATGCCAAGGAGAACGGCATGGGCAAGGGCGTCAAGGAGTTTGACGCCATCCTCGGCCAGCCTGGCAAGCCCGGTGCGACGCCGGTGCCGTGGGACAATCTGATTCCCGCCACGGAGAAGGACGGCGTAGAATGGTACATCGTCGAGTGCGAGCGTCATGAAGACGATCTCTCGGCTGTGACTCCGTCGTATGCGTTCCTCAAAGCGAAGGGGATAAACTGAAAATCCTCCGCACAGTGAGTTTCGCAATTGCCGCGAGCCTGGCTGCCATGGCCGGACTCGCGGCTACGAGCGAAATCAAGGTCGACCTGAAGCTTGACGGTGGCGATTTCGTCTCGGGAGAGCGCATCAGAGGCGTTGTGGACATCGCAAATTCGTCGCCTGAGAAGGTTTCTGTCGGCTACTACAATTCGGAAGATAGTTTTTTCATAGAGGTTTTCCGCGCAAGCGACATGACGCAGCTCACGCGCATAGGAAACCGCCCATTTGTCGCGAGATTCCGCGTGGATTCCAGCGAGGGGCAGAAACTCGAGACGTTTATAGGCGACCACTATTCGCTCAGGGAAACCAGCCGCTATCTCGCAAAGCCCGTGCTGGTGCACGGCGGAGTGCGTTACGAGGGTGCGCCGCGCGCGTTTGACGTAGTGGACGGCGTGAGGATTGTCGCGGCTATGCAGATGTTCGCGACTCGCCCAGGGCTTCAACGCGAGTTCAGCGTAGTGTACTGGAATCGCAACCACTCGGAGCATGTCTTTCTGACTGCGAAAGACTCTGGGGCGTCGTCTAAGGTCTGGGAGACGCGAGATCTCGGCCCGATACTTCGCATAGAGAAGCCGTCCATAAGCATTCTGCCGACTGGCGAAGTCATTGTTCTGCATCGCCTAAACCGCGACCAGTTCGTTCGCACGGAGTTTTGGTCGCTTCCCGATGATTTGGAGTATCGAATGCGCGAGGCTGTCGGGGACCCGGAGACGGCAGGCACTGCCCGGGTGCGCGAGATGTACAAGGAGAGCGGCGTAAGGCCAAAGGCGAATCCATGGTGGAAGTTCTGGTAGCGCCAAGCGCCCAACAAGATATTTTTTGTATGCAAACAAGTTTCCGCTTTGGCGGATGGAGGAAAATCAATGTGCAATGACTGTGCAACTAGCGATCTTGCGCTGCTTGAGCCTGTATTTAGCGAGTTCGAGGGCGACAAGCATGCGCTCGTGACAATCCTGCAGCGTGCGCAGGAAATATATGGCTATCTTCCGACTGATGTCATATACAGGATAGCCGAACGTCAGGGCGTCTCACCGGCGAAGGTGATGGGCGTCGCAACGTTCTATTCGCAGTTTCGGCTCAAGCCGGTAGGCAAAAACCTGATCATGCTCTGCAAGGGAACTGCATGCCACGTAAACGGTGCGGACTCCATAGCGGCAGCGCTCAAAGACGAACTGGGAATAGAGGACGGAGGAACTACTGAAGACGGCCTGTTCTCGCTCAAGGAAGTCGCTTGCCTTGGCTGCTGCTCGCTCTCGCCGGTAATGATGATAAACGAAACGGCCTACGGTTCGCTTACGCCGCAGAAGGCCAGAGACATTGTGCGCCGCATCGCGGCGGAAGGAGTGGCGTCGTGAGGATTGTCGTTGGAGAAGGCAGCTGCGGCTTGGCGGCTGGCGCTGGGAAAGTTCACTCTGCTCTTTCAGGGCTTGGCGTAGACGTTGGCGTTACTGGGTGCATTGGAATGTGCTACCTGGAGCCGATAGTCGACATGTACGACGGCGAAAGGCTCGCAGCCAGGCTTGTGCGGGTCAAGGAGTCTGATGCTGGGCGCATTCGCGATGCGGCCAAGTCGGGCGATCTTTCCGGTGTGGAGGATCTCCGCATATCTGCGGAGGATGAAGAGTTCCTTACGAAGCAGACGCGCATCGCGCTTCGCCACTGCGGGATAATCGACCCGGAGTCGATAGACGCATATCGTGCGGCCGACGGCTACAAGGCCATTGCGAAGATACTTGGAGTTGACGGCGGCGCAGGCATGACGCCGGAAGCCGTCATAGAGGAGATCAAGACGTCGGGTCTCGCAGGGCGAGGCGGCGCAGGCTTCCCGACGTGGTTCAAGTGGAACGCGGCGCGCAATGCAAAGGGCGACGAGAAATATCTCATCTGCAATGCCGACGAAGGCGACCCCGGGGCGTTCATGGATCGTGCCGTCATCGAAAGCGACCCTCATTCACTTATTGAGGGCATGTTGATCGCCGCCTATGCCATAGGCGCGTCGCAGGCGTTTGTATACGTGCGTGCGGAATATCCGCTTGCAATCGTTCGCCTTGAGAAGGCGATAAAGGATGCCACGGCGGCGAATCTTCTGGGTGACAACATCCTTGGCAGTGGCTTCTCCTGTCGCCTTCGCATCAAGGCGGGCGCAGGCGCGTTTGTGTGCGGAGAGGAGACGGCTCTTATCGAATCGCTTGAGGGCAGCCGTGGAATGCCTCGCCTAAAGCCGCCGTTCCCGGCCGAGAAAGGCTACACGGACAAACCGTCGAACATCAACAATGTCGAGACGTTTGCGAACGTCGCATGGATCGTCCTTAATGGCGGCTCGGCGTTCTCGGCAATGGGCACGGAGGGATCCAAGGGCACCAAGGTCTTTGCCCTTACAGGCAAGATCCGCCGGGGCGGGCTTGTCGAGGTTCCTATGGGCCTTACGCTTCGCGACGTGATTTTCGGCATAGGCGGAGGGGTTCGCGACGGTCGGCGCTTCAAGGCCGTTCAGATGGGCGGTCCGTCAGGCGGCTGCATACCCGAATCTCTTCTTGAAACGCCGATCGACTACAAGGCGCTTGGAGCGACAGGCGCAATCATGGGATCTGGCGGCATGGTTGTCATGGATGATCGCACGTGCATGGTGAACATGGCGAGGTTCTTCCTGGACTTTACCGCAAAGGAGAGCTGCGGGAAGTGCGTCCACTGCCGAATCGGCACCAAACGCCTGCACGAGACGCTTGTAAGGATAACCGAGGGCAAAGGTCGCGAAGGCGATGTCGAGCTTCTTGAGGAGCTCTGCCGAGGCATCAAGGACGGCGCACTTTGCGGCCTTGGGCAGACGGCGCCGAACCCGGTGCTGACGACGATAAGATATTTCCGCGACGAGTATGACGCGCACATCCGCGAAAAGAGATGTCCTGCGCACGAGTGTGCTGCGCTCAGGAGATATTCGATTGACGCGGCTAAATGCAAGGGCTGCACGGCTTGCGCACGGAAGTGTCCAGTCGGTGCGATATCTGGAACGCTCAAGTCGCCGCACTCTATTGACACGGCGAAGTGCTTGAAGTGCGGTGCCTGTGCGGCTGCTTGCAAGTTTGGCGCGGTAGAAGTCCTCTAGGAGGCATGGGGTCTCTAGAACTTCTAGAAAGGAACATCTTCAATGGAAAGCGAAATAGTTAACCTCGTAATCGACGGCAAGGCCGTATCCGTTCCAGCGGGTTCCACGATTCTGGCAGCGGCGGAGAAGGCTGGAATAGAGATTCCAAATCTTTGCTTCATGAAAGAGCTTAAGCCCTATGGCGCATGTGGCGTATGCGTTGTAGAGGTGGAGAAGTGTCCGAAGCTGCTTCGGGCGTGCGCGACAAGGGTTTCGGAGGGGATGGTCGTCAACACGCAGGGCGAGCGCGCGCTTCGTGCGAGGCGGCTCGCTCTTGAGCTTCTGATGGGCGATCACGATGGAGACTGCCAAGGGCCATGCAAGCTTAATTGCCCTGCGCACACAGACTGTCAGAAGTACGTGAAGGAAATAGCAGAGGGACGCTTCGCCGATGCGGTTTCCACTGTCATGGAGACATTCCCGATACCTGCCTCAATCGGCAGGGTGTGTCCGCATCCGTGCGAAAAGGCATGCCGCCGCCGTCTCGTAGAGGCTCCAATCTCAATTGCGCAACTCAAGTACTTCGCCGCCGACAGGGTGCGCGCAGACGGAAATGCGCACAAGGTCAATGTGGCGGCGTCAACGGGAAAGAAGGTTGGCATAATAGGCGGTGGCCCAGCTGGGCTCACGGCGGCGTTCAAGCTTGCCCAGTGGGGGCATGACGTTACCGTGTACGACCAAATGCCGGAGATGGGCGGCATGCTCCGCTACGGCATACCGGCGTATCGGCTCCCGAAAGACGTGCTTAAGGCCGAAGTCGATGCAATCGCCGCGCTCGGCGTTACGTTCGTCAACAACTTCAAGATCGGGCGTGACGCGGAGTTCTCAAAGCTGCGCGGATGGTTTGACGCGGTTATAGTTGCCAATGGCGCGTGGAAGTCGTCCGGAATGCGCGTCAAGGGCGAAGATATGGATGGCGTTTGGGGTGGTATTGATTTCCTGCGTGCGGTTGCCGTAGGCGAGAGGCCCGACATCGGCGAACGCGTTGCAGTGGTGGGCGGCGGCAACACCGCAATGGATGCCTGCCGCACGGCGGTGCGTGTCGGCGCGAAGGAGGTCTATGTCGTATATCGTCGCACACGCGCTGAGATGCCTGCCGAAGACATTGAAATCGCCGAGGCCGAGGAAGAGGGCGTCAAGTTCAAGTTCCTTTTCGCACCGGACGAGATACTCGGAACGAACGGCAAAGTCACCGGAATGCGTCTTCAGGTCATGAAACTTGGCGAGCCCGACGAGCGAGGGCGCAGACGGCCCGTGCCTGTGCCCGGCAAGTTCGAGGAAATTGCTCTCGACAGTGTAATTGCGGCAATCGGACAGCGCAACGATCCTGAGGGATTTGATGACCTTCCAAAAACAGAGAAGGGCACGATCGCCGCGGACGAAGGCAATTTTGCTACATCGCTCAATGGCGTGTTTGCCTGTGGCGACACTGTGAACAAGGGCGCTGGAATTGCAATAGGCGCTATCGCCCAGGCGAATGAGGCGGCACTGGCTGTTGACGCGTTTCTGCGCGGAGGCGAGTACAGGCCTGTAAAGCCCATCGTTTCGGAACGAGACGTCACAGAGAGGGACTTCGCCGATCGCCCGAAGATCGCCCGTGCTGCGATGCCACAGCGTCCTGCGGCTGAGCGTATCCGAGACTTCGACGAGGTCAACCTTGGGCTTTCCGCCGAGGCTGCCATGGCGGAGGCGAAGCGCTGCCTCGAATGTGGCTGCCATGACTACCAAGACTGCAAGTTGGTCCGTTACGCGAATCTGCTCAAGACTGACACTAAGCGTCTGAGAGGAGCCTTCCATACCGGCTTCGTGGAGACCGAACTGGTGTCGATAGAGCGAAACCAACGCAAGTGCATCACGTGCAACCAGTGTGTTCGCGTATGCGAGGGGATTGCGAAGAAGGGCATTCTCGGACTCGTTGGACGTGGCTTTGCAACGGTCGTAAAGCCGGAGTTCCGCGATTCAGTCGCGATTGCCGGTTGCGCCGATTGCCATCTCTGCGTGGACAACTGCCCGACGGGCGCGTTGCGCCTCCTTGCGAAGAAGGCGTAGCTTCGAGCGGCCTTCGGCGCCAAAATTTGGTATAATATGCATTGCGCCACCATGCGTGGCGGCGCAATTCCATGATAAACTCTACGGAAGTAAGGAAAAAGAAAATGAACTACAAGTACAATTGCCTCAATCCCATTGCGGAATGTGGCCTTAAGAGCTTGGGCGAGAACTACGCTCGCACCGAGAAATTCGAAGAAGCCGACGCCGTGTTCGTGCGCAGCGCGAAGATGGACGAACTTGTTCCCGGCGCCAACCTTCTGGCGGTTGCACGCGCAGGCGCAGGCGTCAACAATATCCCGCATGCCGAGTACGCTAAGAAGGGCATTGTCGTTTTCAACACGCCTGGCGCGAATGCGAATGGCGTCAAGGAGCTTGTCATCGCTGCCATGCTTCTGGCGAGCCGCGATATTGTCGGCGGCATTGAATGGGTGAAGGACAACGCTGCAGATCCGGCAGTCGGCAAGTCTGCGGAGAAGGCGAAGAAGGCGTTCTCAGGAACCGAAATCATGGGCAAGAAGCTTGGCGTCATTGGCCTTGGCGCAATCGGGCAGAAGGTTGCCAACGCCGCCGTCGCCCTGGGCATGGAGGTCTATGGCTACGATCCGTATCTCTCTGTGGACGCTGCATGGAATCTTAGCCGTGTCGTCAAGCACTGCAAGAACGTCGAGACGATTTACACTGATTGCGACTTCATCACGATACACGTTCCCGCTCTTGACTCCACGAAAGGCATGATTAACGCCGACGCAATCGCCATGATGAAGCCGGGCGTGATCATTGTCAATGCCGCCCGCGACGCGCTCGTGAACGAGAAGGACATGCTCGCCGCCATTGAATCCGGCAAGGTGCGTCGCTACGTGAGTGACTTCCCGAATGCCACCACTGCAGGGCAGAAGGGCTGTCTCGTCATCCCGCATCTTGGTGCTTCCACGGCCGAGGCGGAGGACAACTGCGCCGTCATGGCCGTCAAGCAGATGCGCGACTTCCTCGAAAACGGCAACATCGTCAACTCCGTGAATTATCCGGCGTGTTCGCTCGGCCCTGCGTCTAAGGCTGGTCGCATTGCGATTTGCCACAAGAATGTGGCGAACATGATTGGCCAGTTCACATCCATCCTTGGCCAGGCAAATGTCAACATTGATGCAATCGCCAACAAGAGCCGTGGAGACTTTGCATACACGCTTATCGACACCGACTCGGCGATTCCGGTGGATGTCGTGAAGTCGCTTGAGGCGAGCGATGCGGTGATAAGGGTGAGAGTGATAAAGTAAACTCGAACTTTCTGCATACGGCTGGAGGCGACTTTGGGCTACGCGAAGAGAAAAACTTCAGGAAGCGGCGGAGCTTCGGCGTCGTCGGCTCCTCGCGCTGCCAAGGACACGGGAGCGGTCGCCTCCAAGCCCAAGACTCAGTCGGTCTGGAACCTGCAGATCGGCGGAGCCAAGCAGAAAACCGACATGAAGAGGGTCGAAGTGCTCCTCTTCGTGTCGGAGCTTGCTGACCTGCTTGAGGCGGGAATGACGCTTGGTCAGGCTCTGCAGGCGCTTGCGAACCAGGGCGATGACACAAGTGCGCAGAGGTTTGTCTGCCAGGATCTTTGCGACCGAATCGTGCGCGGCGAGAATTTCTCCGACGCGTGCGCGAAGCACCCGAAGACGTTTCCGCCGCTGTTTTCCAACATGCTGCGCGCCGGCGAGGCATCGGGAGCAATGGTCGAGGTGTTGCGGCGCCTCGGCGACCACTACGAGCGTGATGACGGTATGCGCGGCAAGATAAAAAGTGCTCTCATGTATCCGATGATCGTGCTCGTGTTTGGCGTGTTGGCCGTCATAGGTGCGCTCGTATGGATTATTCCGCAGTTCCAGAAGGTGTTCGATTCCATGGGTGCGTCGTTGCCTTTGCCGACGCAGATACTCATAGGCCTTTCCGATGCCGTCATTCACTATGGTTGGCTGATGGCAGCTTTGATCGCGGCCGGTGTCGTGTGGTTCAGGAAGTGGAAGACAACGCCCGCAGGGTCAAGGAAGGTTGACAGCTGGAAACTCAAGGCTCCGCTCATCAAGGGAATCGTGGCCAGCGGAGCGTATTCGTCGCTCGCCTACACGCTCAAGACGCTTCTGTCAAACGGCGTGAACGTTCTTCAGGCGCTCAAGATATGCGAGGAGACTTGCGGCAACGCCGTCATAGGCGATGCACTGAGGACTGCACGTGAACGCGTGACAGACGGTGCGACGATTTCCGGACCGCTTGCCTCTGCTGGCGTGTTCCCGAGAATGATGACCGATATGCTGGCGGTCGGTGAGCAGGCGGGAGACCTGCCGTCGTCGCTTGAGCACATAGGCAAGCGATACCAGAAGGACATGGATCGCAACATCGTGTCGTTCACTAACGCGCTAGAGCCGATTCTCATTGTTGCTATCGCAGGAGTCGTGGGATTTGTTGCGATATCGATCATCATGGCAGTGTTCAGGGTGTCGTCGTCCATAGGCTGACGGGAGGGTGCGCGAGGTGTCTAGTGAACGTATGAGAATCGTATTCATGGGTTCGTCGGCGGCTTCCGCCGAGTGCCTTCATGCGATACTTCGCGAGGCGTCGCTTGATGTAGTTGGCGTGGTTACGCAGCCAGACCGCCCGGCTGGGCGCGGCAAGGCGCTTACTCCGAGTCTGCTTGCGCGCTACGCGGCAAGCAATGGCATTGTGGACATAATAAAGCCAGAGAGCGTAAACAGTCCAGAGGCGATGGACTGGCTTCGCGCAAAGCGGCCGGATGTTGTCGTTGTTGTCGCATTCGGGCAGATACTGAAAAAGCCGCTTCTCGATTTGCCGCCGCATGGCTGTGTAAATTGCCATTTCTCGCTTTTGCCAAAATACAGAGGGGCTGCGCCGGTTGTGGCAGCGTTGGAGGCTGGTGAGCGACTTACGGGCGTAACGGTGATGCACATGGGTGTTGGTCTTGACGATGGGCCGATAATGCTGCAGAGCTACGAGCCAATCTATCCAGACACGACAGGCGGCGCACTTATGAATGACCTTGCCATTGCAGGTGGCGTGACTCTTGCGAAAGCACTCAGGCTTATGGCGGCAGGTGCTTTGCCTCCGGAGATTCCGCAGGATCATTCCTCTGCTACGTATGTGCGCAAGCTGAAGAAGACGGATGGCTTCATAAACTGGGATTGGCCGTCCATAGAGATAGAGCGGCGCATTAGGGCGTATAATCCATGGCCTGGTTGCTACACGTTCTTGCCGTTGCGCATGCGCAAGAAGGGCACTCTTGGCAGACTTGTGGTCAGCAGGGCGAAGATTGTGAACATGATGGAGAAGGAATGGATTTCTGCTGAGCCTGGAACTGTGCTGAAGCTCGACAAGGCAGGTCCCGTGGTGAGATGCCACGATACAGCGCTGCTCCTGTCTGAAGTCAAGCCAGAAGGTTCGTCGGCTATGAGCGGCGATGCTTTCCTTCGTGGTCGGCCGCTGGTGCCGATGGCAGACGTGCTGGCATAGGTTTCTTGACTCTTGCAATTCTTCGTTGGATCGTTGCATTGTTTGCAATCATGTGCTATAATGCTGCCGTGTCTCGCAAGCGAGCACTTTTGTATGGCTTTAAAGGGCTTAAAGGTAAAGGACAAGACTAGACATGAAAGTAGACAATGGTGCGCTTTCCAGGCGTGGGTTTTTGAAGTTTGGGCTTGCCGGCACGGCCATGATGCTTGCTGACTGGCGGCTATGGGCCAAGGGGGAGGGACTGCCAGCATACTACGGCGACTACCTCGCGAAGATCGCGTCGCGGCTCAATGAACTTTCCAAGACTTGCGACGATGCGTTCTTCTTCATCACCGACCTGCACATTCCGTCGAACCGCCGTGTATCTGGACGAATACTCGCGAAGCTAGTCGCGGAGACGGGCGTCAAGAAGGTTCTGTGCGGCGGTGACATGCCGGAGGCGTTCGGCGGCCAGGCGTCCGTAGAACGAACGATTGCCGCTTATCGCAGCGAATGGGTTGCAGCCGTAGAGCAGGCGGGCGGAGAGTTCTATCCTGCGAAGGGCAACCACGATTTCACGATACGCGACAGCCCGAAGGCGGAAAGCGGCTGGACGCTTCCGCAGAAAGAGGCTCATGACGTGCTGATGGACACGAAGGCTGTCAAGGCGAACGCCGTTACGAACCCAGACGATCCGGATGCGTGCTACTACTACTTCGACTCGCCCGGAACAGGCGTCCGCTATATCGTAGCGGACACTACCGACTCCATACGGACCGACAGAACGTATTGGGCAGTGGAGTATGGAATGGGTGAGAGGCAGCTAAACTGGCTTGCGAAGAACGCGTTATCCACGCTTCCAGCAGGATGGACCGCGCTCGTGATGCACCACATTCCAGTAGCGGGAATCGTGAACGAATCGAGCGGGGAAATAAAGCGGTTTGAGCCTTGGCGCAAGATTCTTGAGGCGTACCAGTCTCGCGGCAAGGCGGTAATAGGCGGTGAAACGCATGACTTCTCCAATGCACAGGGCCGAATACTCTGCAGCCTTACGGGACACGAGCACGCCGAGCGGCAGACATTTCTGAACGGCCTTTGGCACATAACCGAGCCATGCGATGCCGCGTACAGCGATTACATAGCAGGCTCGTCGCCGTGGTGCTTTGACTTGCCGAAGAAAGACAAGGGCACAGTGTTCGAGCAGACCTTTGACGTGGTTCACATCGACAGGCGAAACGACGTTCTGCACTTCACGCGCATCGGCGGCGGTGCAGACAGAGTCGTTCGACTCTCCACCAAGACCGTTGACGAAGGCGGCACGACAACGCTTGCGAAGTCTGACAAGTCGAATGTTCTGTGGGGTTGCTACGACGCCGACAGAGTCGGGATAAGGCGGAATCCAGCCAACAAGTACCAGTCCTTCTGCGAATACTTCCACGACATCGCGGATATTTCGGCAGAGGGAACTGTGACGGGTAAGAAGTCCGGCGAGGCTATTGCGCTCGCAGCTGCGCCCAATGGACGAAAGAAGTTGTGGCCAGTCAAGGTGCGCAGGCCCGGCGCGGTGAAATTGCGCGTCGGAACGTACAACATGCGCTACACGAATGGAGACGTCGGCACTGTAAACGCATGGGAGAACCGCCGCGACGACATGGTTGCGCTTGTCCGCAAACTTGACATGGACGTGTTTGGCGCGCAGGAGGTTCGACCTGAGCAGGCGGCTTTCCTTCGCGAGACGCTTGCGGACTATGAGTTCGTGGGCGACCACCGCGCCGCTGACCGCGTAAGTGACGAGGCGTCGCCAGTCTTCTACCGCAAGAGCCGTTTTGAGGCCGAGAAGCATGGGACTTTCTGGCTGAGCGAAACGCCGGATGTGCCGGGCGTTGCTGGATGGGGCGCGGCGTGTCCACGTGTCTGCTCGTATCTTGTTCTGCGCGACAAGGCATCGGGAAAGCGATTCTGTTTCGCCAACACCCACACTGACCACATAAGCGCGGAGGCGCGAGAGAAGGGGATGCTGCTCATAATCGAACGAATGAGGGAGTTCGGCGAAGGAGCACCAATCGTCTTCACAGGTGACCACAACTGTCGTGAAATAGCCGCACCGGCCATTGCAGTCTCCAAGATTCTTGCAAACGCGCTCTACGAAAGTGAAACGCCGCCCAGAGGGCCGTGGCGCACGTTCAACGGATGGAAGTGGCGCGACGCGGAGATGAGCACGCTTGATGCGTTCAAGGACATTCCTTCCGTAAGAAACGCACCTGGCCGAGACAGCAGAATAGACTACATATACACGACTCGCGGAGTGAGAGTGTTGGACTACGCAACAGTAGCGGAAGCTCGCCCTGGCAAACGGCTCTATCCAAGCGACCACTTTCCAGTCGTTGCCACCATAGAGATACAGTAACGTTGCCGAGCCTTCTGAAAGCCTCATGTTGGTCTATCGTAAGACTCGTTATTATTAGCGACCGCTTGACCACTGCTCAGGCAAAAGCGACTGGCGGAGGGGGGGGGATTCGAACCCCCGGTGGACTTGCGCCCACACAACCTTTCCAAGGTTGCACCATCGACCACTCGGACAC
>CACYCL010000167.1 GCA_902772905.1 uncultured bacterium
GCTCACGGCGGAGGCGAAGTGCGCGGACGACGTGGCGGTTCTCAAGAACGGCATCGACCGCAACTACGGCGGAAAGGACAACGGCGTATGGCTCGGCGCGGGCGAGGAGAAGATCGTCTATTCGTGGGACGCGCCGAAGCTCATTTCTGGCGCGAGGCTCGTCTTCGATTCCGACATGACGTTTCTCGGCAAGCGGATGCGCAAGCTGGAGATGACGGTTACGCCGGCCAAGATGCCGAAGATGATGGCGAAGGGGTTCCGCATCGATGCGCGAGTTGGCGGCGAGTGGAAGACGGTATACTCCGATGCGCTGAACATACTGCGCTTCAGGAAGGTCGTCTTCGATGCGGTGGATGCAGACGCGCTGAGGCTTGTCGTCACAGAATCCTGGGGCGGAGAAAAGGAGAAAGCCCATGTGTTCGCGTTCGACGCGCTGTAACATCTTAAGCATAGGCCGTAACTTGCGTCTAGCGCGGATGCTTTCTATGAAGGCTATATTCGCAACTGTTTGTCTTAGCGCCGCCTTGCTTGGATGCGAGGCGGTGCATTGCCCTTCGACTGAAGAGCTGCGTCCGTTTGCAGTGGGGCTGGAGGCGCTTGACAAGAATGGCGGTCATGTGCAGGGCATTGCCGCCGCCACTGACGCGCTGTACGTCTCTCAGCAGTCTCGGCTTGTCAAGCTGGACTGGACAGGGCGCGTCCTCAAAACATGCGCAGTGCCAGCGCACACAGGCGACCTTTTCTGGTGCAATGGTCGGCTTTATGCCGCCCTCGCCAGAGGCGGAAAGGGCTTCATCCAGATATACGATGCAGAGCTTAACCTCAAACGTGAGCGCGAAGTTGAACGCGGCATTGACGGCATTGCGGTTCTTGACGGCGTTATATATCTTGGCATGGGCTCGAAGGCCCAGCCGTCAAAGAACCCTCATCGCGTGAATGTCATCGGAATGTTTGACGCCGAGACGCTGGAGGAAATCGCGCCACATGCAGAGTTCGACTATGGATACGAGACAAAGTATGGCTTTCAGAACATAACCACGGATGGCAAGTTGCTTTATGGATCGTTCTACGCCGTTGCCGGAGCTCCTCAGATAGTGGTCTTCGACAAGAATCTGCGCGTTCGGGCAACGCATAGGCTATCCGCGAACCAAGGTTTGGATGTGATACCAGCGGCACTGGCGGGCGAAGACCGCTCGTTGTTCATTCGCGCCAAGACCCATCTTGACGGCAAGAAGAAAATAGCGGCCTGCTCTTTTGACTTTATCCCGCTTGAAGGATTGGAGTGGAGATGACGCTTGGGCGCAGAGGGTTTCTCGGTGGACTGCTTGCAGCATGCGGCTCGTCGGGAACGGGTACGTCTTCTGCCATGTCGAGGTGTACGCTTCATGCCGATGTGTTCGTTGCTGGTGCGGGGCCGGCAGGATTCGTCGCGGCGATTGCGGCTGCGCGGTGCGGTGCCCGGGTGACGCTTGCAGAGTCACTTGGCTTTCCGGGCGGCATGGCAACGGCTGGGCTTGTGGGGCCGATTTCGAAGTTCAACTTCGGAGGACGGCGCGTAGTTGGCGGAATAGCGTGGGAGTTTGTCGAGCGCATGGCCGCGCTCGGCGGCGCAATCACCGATCTTCCAAAGGGCAACGTCCCGTTCGAGACCGAAGTCTACCGCCGTGTCGCGCGCGAAATGCTTGAAGAGGCGGGCGTCAGGTGCCTATGGCAGACGCAGGTCTGCGGGGAGCCGGAGCTTGCGTCCGACCGCGCCATTCGTGCTGTGATGCTTTCGACCGGCGGCTTTTTCACTCGTCTTGAGGCTGACAGGTTCATAGACTGCACCGCTTCCGGTGCCATTGTGGGGCATTGCGGTTTCGGAAGTTTCCGTTCTGAGAAGGGCGCGGCGCAGCCGCTTTCTCTCTGCTTCATACTTGGCGGAGTGGATACCGACAAGGCGCGGGTCTTGGTTCGTAATGACAACGAGAGGTCGCGCAATCCAGTTTTGCGTGATGCGCTCGACAAGGCGATGAAGGCCGGTCGCATCAGGTCGTTCGGTGGCCCGTGGGCAGTATGGGGCAGCACGATGAGACCCGGCTTCGTGAGCGTGAACGCCACGCGCACCGAGGCGTCGGATGTCACCGACCCGATGGAGATTGCGGAGGCGACTGCGCGGATGCGCCGCGATATACCTGTAATAATCGATGTCATGCGCGAGGCGGATCCTGCGTTCCGCAATGCGTGGCTGGCCGCGACAGCGACGATCAGCGGCTTCAGGGAGTGTCGCGAGATAACGGCGCTTCATCGCGTGGCGGCTGCGGAGTTCATGTCCGGCGAGGCCGTGCCAGACGCGATTGCGCTTGCCGCGCACCCGATGGACAGGCACATTGCGGGATCAAGTGCGCAGAGCCTTACGTTCCTTGAGCGACCGGGCGTAATACCGCTTTCGGCGCTGGTGTCGGCGAAGTGCCCTAATCTGCTTGCGGCTGGTGGACTTGTCGCGGCGGAGTCCGCCCCGTTCGCGTCGATGCGCGTCCAGGCTCAGTGCATGGCAACAGGTCAGGCGGCAGGTGTTGCCGCCGCTTTTGCACCGAAAGAGGATGTGCGCAGCCTTGACCTTGTCGCCATTCGCCGCCTCTGCGAGAGCCATGGCGTGATAACAGGGGCATAGTGAAGACGGCAATGGCGCAACATGCTGGTGCAGGGGGGGGGCTAGACAGGAGGATGGGATTTTTGGTACAATACACGCGATGAACAACAGGGCGATGGCAATTCGAATTAGCATTATCATCGACGGGTGCGGATCCGTCGGTGGTGTTGTTGCGTGAAAAAGCCTGCCCTGCCGATGCAAGAAGAGGAAGCGGATCCCCGAAGAGACGGAGGTCCGCTTTTTGATTTGCGGTTGAAGGGGCGGTGAAAGATGTCAAGGCCCGAAAAGGAGTAAAATGAACGAACTGAAGGAGATAGCGTCGCGCATAAAGGAACTGCGCGAAATCGGAGGCAAAACGACGGCTGAAATGGCGCGCCTCACGGATGTGAACGAGCGCGACTATATCGATATCGAAGCGGGCAAGATGGATCCCCCGTTCACTTTCCTGCACAAATGTGCGCTGGCGTTCGGTATCGACATCACTGCATTGCTTGAAGGGCACAGCGCCAAGCTGTCGCACTTCCAGGTGAACCGCGCAGGACAGGGGCCTGTCACCGTGAATGAGCAGGGCATACTGATACGCAACATGGCTGCCATGTTCAAGGGGCGACTCGCGACACCGTACTTCGTTACGTATGAGTACGACGAGCGCCAGCAGAAGCTCCCTATACACACGACTACGCACGATGGACAAGAGTTCGACTATGTCGTGTCCGGCTCGATGCGTGTCAAGGTTGGAGACCATGAAGAGGTGTTGAATCCTGGCGATTCGATATTCTACAAGTCGTCCACTCCGCACGGCATGATAGCCGTCGGCGGACGGAAGTGTAGCTTTCTGGCCATGATCATGGCTGGCAACACTGAAGAGCAGGCGCTGCCGATGGTGCGTATGCGCCGGCGCAAGCCCAACGAACCGCTTTTGGCGGAGCAGTTCGTGAAGTGCGAGGAGGACGGCGAGGGCAAGCTTGTGCACCTGTCGTACGTAAACGAGAACAAGTTCAACTTCGCCTTCGACATCGTTGATGAGATTGCGAAGAAGGATCCTAATCGACTGGCCATGCTGCATGTCTCGGCGCACATGCGAGAGAGGCGTTTCACGTTCAAGGACATGATGGAGCAGTCGAACAGAGTCGCGAACTACCTTGTCTCGCTCGGCATCGGCAAGGGTGACAAGGTGATGCTGATCCTGAAGCGCCACTTCCAGTTCTGGCCGACCATGCTCGCTTGCCACAAGCTCGGTGCGGTCGCGATACCCGCTACAAGCCAGCTTAAGTCGCATGACCTCACATATCGCTTCAAGGCCGGAGATGTCAAGGCCATCTTCTGCACTGGCGACGGCGACGTCGCAATAGAGGCAGATGCGGCGGAAAAGGAGATCGGTGCGAAGCTCGTGAAGGTTCTCGTCTACGGCAAGCGCGACGGCTGGCACGACTACAACGCCGAAGTTCCAGGATTCTCTGATGTGTTTGAGCGCACGGTAGAGTCGCCATGCGGCAATGATCCCATGCTGATGTTCTTTACAAGTGGAACTACCGGCTATCCGAAGATGGCCCTTCACAGCTGCAAGTATGCGCTCGGCCACTTTGTCACGGCGAAGTACTGGCATCTCGTCGAACGCGACGGCCTGCACTTTACGATATCCGAGACAGGATGGGGCAAGGCGCTATGGGGCAAGTTCTACGGACAGTGGCTCTGCGAAGGCGCGGTGTTCACGTACGACTTCGAGCGCTTCGACGCCGAGAAGGTGCTGCCGATGTTCGAGAAGTACAACATAACGACGTTCTGCGCTCCGCCGACCATATACCGCATGCTCATTAAGGAGGACATATCGAAGTACGACTTCACGTCCGTGCGACATGCGACAACGGCGGGCGAGGCGCTGAATCCCGAAGTGTGGACGCAGTTCGAGCGTTCGACGGGGCTTCAGATCGCAGAAGGCTTCGGGCAGACCGAGACGACGCTTTCTCTGGCCAACCTTCTTGGTGACGAGCTAGAGCCGGGATCGATGGGCAAGCCCGTTCCAGACTATGGTGTAGACCTGGTTGATCACGAAGGCAACCCGGTTCCTGCAGGCGAGAACGGCGAGATTGTCGTCAGGACTGACCGCGCGAATCCGCACCCTGGCATATTCCTTGGCTACTACAAGGACCCAGAGAAGACAGACGAAGTGTGGCGTGGAGGATTCTACCACACAGGCGATCTCGCATGGAAGGATGAAAACGGATACTACCATTACGTTGGACGTGCCGATGACGTGATAAAGAGTTCTGGTTATCGCATCGGTCCTGCAGAGATTGAGAATGTCATAATGGAACTTCCGTATGTGCTTGAATGTGGCGTGAGTGCCGCGCCCGATCCGATACGCGGACAGGTCGTAAAGGCGTCCATCGTGCTGGTGAAGGGTGTGCAGGGTACGGATACCTTGAAGGAAGAGGTGCAGCGCTACGTCAAGGAGCATACAGCGCCTTACAAGTATCCACGCATCGTGGTATTCCGCGACGAGCTTCCCAAGACCATCAGCGGCAAGATACAGCGCAATCTGCTCTAATGTCGAAAAAGCGATATCCTGTCAGGGTGCCGCGTACGGCGGCAGGAATCCGTGCGCAGGAGTCGCGCACGGGCGTCGGCCGCAGTTGGTGGGCGCGCGAATGGACGCACCGGCTGGAGGCAATGGGGCTCAAGGGGCGCTTCGGGCGTGGGCGCAGCTATGCGGCTACCGGGCAGGTGGTGACGCTTACAATTGCCGGACCGCACGTTGAAGCGAAGGTGCAGGGGACGAGACCGAAACCGTATTCGGTCACGGTGGATTTCCGTGTGCCTGAGGGCTTGGCGCGCATACGCATCGTGGATGCGCTGCGCGCCGAGCCGATGCTAGTGGCACGGCTTCTTGCAGACGATCTTCCGATGGAAGTTCGTGACGCATTTCGAGCAGAAGGTTATGATCTTTTCCCTGGCGGCAAGCTCGGGCCTGGGCGATATGACGCGACAACGGCTTGTTCATGTCCAGACTATGCCAATCCGTGCAAGCATTCTGCGGCGGTTTTGCTTCTGTTGGGTGAGGAGATTGCGCGGCGTCCACTTACACTGCTTGAACTGCGCGGCATACTTTCAAGTGATCTATGCGATGAAGATTGAAACACCCATTTTGAGACGACTTGGTCCAGTTCCGTTTTGGCGAGGCTCCACGAAGTGTCTCAGCGAACTGGAGCGCATGTACCGCCGCGCCATGTCTGCCGCAGCCGAACGCATTGGCGGAGGGTGCGCAGGCGGTGTGGGAAAGGTCAGTACGAGAAGCGCATCCCGATTTGGCTGAAGATGTCGATCGTACGGACGGGCCACAGGCGTGTCGGCAGCTCGGCTTCAAGTGGGCTTTGAATGAAACTTGGAAGCTCTGGGTTGAAGTCAAGGCCAGTGAGTTGTTCAAGCTCGTCGATGGTCACGATGTGACGTGCAGCCCAGGCGTGCCAGCCGACGTCTTGCGGGATGACGATTGCGAGGGCGCGTATGTCCATTCCCTCTTGGGCGAGAATGACCTGATAGTAATACTCGGGAATGTCTATTCCGGATCGACCTATGGCTCTGCCGCCGTTGCTTATGCTGCCGACCACTACCCATATCTCGCCGTATCGTGCCGACCATAGGTCTGCAATGCGGTGCTCCACGTCGCGCCAGACGCCGCGATTGAGGGCGGGCGTCTGTGGCGATATGTTTGACATCCTGAAGGTAAGCTTCTGAGCATCTTTGCCGTAGCGTGTTGCAATGGCGTAGTTTGGGACCATGTGCCCCCTGTCATAGCCGCTTTTCTTGTAGTCTTCGGGATGCGGTGATGCTGGGATGGTGTGATCTTTCGTGAACGATGGCCGCGTATTCGCTTGATATCTTGCGTCACTCGTTACATGGTAGGCGCACCATGCAGGGTGTCGGAGGCTGTCGGACCAGCCGATGAGGAACGCGCCTCGGTCGATGATTCGTATGTCGGACGGCGCGGGGGCACTAACTCGTACCGGTGCTCCGGCAAATGTCACTGCCCCCGACGGTGCCTCAGTGTCGTATTCGTAGACGACATCGTGCCCGGTCCAACCGAGTCCGTCGGTTATGTCGGCAAGCGGGTTGCCGATCCAGAGAAGGACGTTTGAGAAGAATGGATGCGTTTCGCACTGCTCGTGAACCCAGGCGCGCGGATGGTGCACGAACCATTCCGAGGCCGTGCCCCAGACAGCAAGGAGCACGACTGACGCGATTCCAAGTTTAAGCGTGAGGCGGCGCGACTTCGACTTCTTCTTTCTTTTACCTGCCGAGGAGGCGGCACCCCTTGGTTTTCTGGCCTTGTGTGTCTTCAAGTCTCGAATTGCGGTGGTTAGAGGTCTTCAAGCTCTATGCGAATCGTTCTGGACTTCATTGCCTCAAGCGCGTCAGGGTCGTCGTCCCCGGCCGCATGGCGGATGATTCCGTCGTCGTTGGGGCCGGGAATGACGAGCTTGGCACCGCACGCCGGGCACTCGGCTTCTTGGCCGATCATGTCCGGCGTGGCTTGGATTTCAGTGCGGCAGTTGCTGCACAGAAAGCTGGTGTATTCGCTCATGGTTTCAGAGTCCGAGCTTGGTTGCGCTACGCCACGCATAGTACTTCTTGAGCGTCAGCTTCTTAGCGGCTGCTTCGTCGCAGAATATCCAGCAGTCATTGTGTGCCTGCAGTGCGGATGCCGTGCAGAACTGGGTCATCGGGCCTTCGACGCAGCCCTTGATAGCATTTTGCTTGCCTTCGCCGAACGCGAGCAGGACGATCTTCCTGGCTTCGCAGATTGTTCCGACGCCCATTGAGAGCGCACGTGTCGGGACTTCGTCTTCCTTGCCCTTGAAGAATAGCCTGGCGTTGTCCTTGATCGTTGACGGAGTGAGGTAGACGCAGCTTGTGCGGCTAGAAAGAGACGTGCCTGGCTCGTTGAACGCGATATGGCCGTCGGAGCCGATGCCGAGCACCTGAAGGTCGATGCCGCCTGCGGCCTTGATTTGCTTCTCGTACGCTTTGCACTCCTTGTCGAGATCCTTGGCGAGACCGTTGAGCACGTGCGTGTTCTTGATCTGAATGTCGATTTTCTTGAACAGGTTTTCGTTCATGAAATAGCGGTAGCTCTGGTCATGAGTGCCGGGAAGTCCAACGTACTCGTCGAGGTTCCAGCTCTTGACCTGCTTGTAGCTGACCTTCTTCGCCTTGACGGCCTTGGCCATTTCGGCGTACATTAGAACAGGCGTCGCGCCGGTGGCGAGTCCGAGCACGGTCTTCGGGTTCTTCTTCACCTGTGCGGTGATCATGTCGGCGGCGAGCTTCGAGGCTTCTTCCTTTGTTTTGCAGATTACGACTTCCATTGTTCCTGTTTTCCTTTCTTTGGTTGCCCGTCATGGGCTTGTGTGTGAATTATACTCCTTTGCATCAGTCGATGTAAAGGGCTGGTATATCTTGAGGTGTGCGCTTTGCCGCTGGTTCAGTGCCATGCATGTCGGTCTTTGCCGGTTTCGCAGTCGCTGCAGGCGCTGGTGCGGACGATATCGTCTCCTCCGCAGTTGGAGTAGGTGCAGTTGTCGCGGTTTCGCCGCTCGCGCTTGTTGCACGGTAGAGGGCGCGCACGCCCAGAAAGCCCAGCCATATCACTACGATAGCTGCAGAGACAAGTGCGGCGATGCGCCAAATGTTCGGCGGAAGGAAATTGAGCGCTGGCTCTCTAGCTGTTGTCTGGCTTACCGGAGCCGCGTAACGTGAGAGGCGAGGAGCGGATGGCACATGCTGAGATGGCGAGAAGAAGTCGTCCATGGGTGGGTGCGTCGGCGGAGGCATGGCCTTTGGCGGAGCGAACAGGTCATCTGCCGGCAGTGCGAGCACTGGCTGTTCAGATTCCGCGACAGAAGCAGTCCTAAGCGCAGCCTCTTGTGCTGCAGTCGGTTGCTCTGGCGTTGGATGCCGCTCTGTTGCGGCGAAGAGGAACGCTTCCCTGGCAGGCTGCTCCGACGCTGCAGGCACTTGCGGTTCAGGAGTCGCAGGGGGTGGGGTGGGCGCAGGCGTGTGCGCCGCCTTGTTCGGGCGCTCCTTTATGCTGATGTCATGGTTGCCGTTGAAGATTTCCATGAACTCGGCGACAAGCGGCTTTGGGTCGAGTCCGACCGCCTCGCAGTAGAGCTTCACAAAACCACGCCCGTATATTGGCGCGGCTATGTGCGTGAAGTCCTCTTTTTCCAGGTCTTCCACCGTAGTTGGTGCCATGTGCGTAATCTCTGCGACCTGAGCGATCGTGTAGCCTTTTGCCTCGCGTGCGGTGCGGAGAGTCATTCCGAATTCGATCATTGCTGTTCCTCCTGAGTGATGGATGTGTCGTCGGGCGGCGTGGCATCTTCCGAAGCGGCTTGATCCGCACCGCTTGCCGCGCCTCCGTCTCCGTTGAAGATGGCAAGAAGCTCTTCCTGCGACATGACGATCTGCCGTGGACCCATTCCTTGTTGCGGTGACACGATGCCTCGTGACGTGAGAAGATCCAGTATCTTGGCTGCGTGGTTGTAGCCCCATCCCATTTGCCGCTGGAAGTGGCTTGTCGATGCACGTCCGGTGTTGATGATGCATTCGACGGCCTTCTTGAAGTCGTCGGCCTCGGCGTCTGCCTTGACCTGCGCACGCTGCACGGCTGCTTCGTTCTTCTTTTTCTCATCCTCGGCATCGGGGTCTGCGAAGAGGTCAACTTCCTCCTCCTTGATCGTGGCTAGTTTCTTCGCGAAGCGCGAATCGAACATCTGGTTAGAGTGCTGCTCTATGAACTGCACGACGCGCGAGATTTCCGGGTCGCTGATCCACGCGCCCTGGGCGCGGATGAGTAGCCCGTCCTTTGATTTGAAGAGCATGTCGCCGCGTCCGATGAGGTTCTCGGCTCCGTTGTCGTCGAGAATTGTGCGCGAGTCAATGGATGTCGCCGTCTTGAACGCGACGCGTCCGGGGATGTTCGCCTTGATGGTTCCGGTGATGACCTTTGCATCTGGACGCTGGGTTGCGAGTATGAGGTGTATTCCTGCGGCGCGAGCCTTCGCCGTGAGGCGCGAGATGTCAGGCACGACCTCCTTTGCGGAGGTGGACATGAGGTCTGCGACTTCGTCGATGATTATCACGATGTACGGAACTGTGCGCGGCATGTCTGAGCTGACAGCGGTTTCGCCGCCGAACATGTCGGGTTGGGTGAACTGCAGGCGGTTATTGAAGTCGTAGATGTTTCTCACTCGCGCACGGGCGAACAGCTTGAGCCGCTTCTCCATTTCCGCCACGGCCCAGTGAAGCGAAAACACGACTTTCTTGTTGTCCGTTATGACCGGCACGATGAGGTGTGGAAGGGACGCGTATGCGGTAAACTCCACCGACTTCGGGTCGACCATTATGAGTTTCAGCTGCTCCGGGGTCTTCGTCATGAGAAGTCCGTTGATTATTGCGTTGAGGCATACGGACTTTCCCTGTCCCGTCGCGCCTGCGACCAACATGTGTGGCATGGACGCGAGATCGGCCACGAGTTCCTTGCCTGCGGCGTCCTTGCCGAAGAGAAGCGGCAGCTCGCCCTTGAAGTTCCGCCACGCTTCTGATTCTATGATCTCCCTGAATGATATTCCTGCTGGCGCGCGGTTTGGCACTTCTATGCCGACGCATTCCTCTCCGGGAATCGGGGCTTCTATGCGCAGCGATTTGGCGTGAAGTGCGCCCATGAGGTTGTCGGATATGTTGGTGACGGCCGAGTAGCGTATGCCTGGCGCGAGCTTGAGCGCGTATTTCGTGACAACCGGACCCTGTATGGTGTAGGCCAGAGTCGCATCCACGCCGAAGAGCTTCAGCGTGTCTATGAGCCGATGCGACATCTCGTCCACGTTGCCGTGGTCTGCGTTTGACTTCTTGAGCGGATTCAGGAGTGACAGAGGAGGCAGTATGTACGGTCCCTTGTCGTCTGGCGTGTCGCCCGCCGCTTCAGGCGTTGCCGCCTTGCGCACGACGGCTGCGGCGTGCTGCACTGGTTCTGTTGCGGATGCGACCGCTGGCTGCTGGTCTAGTTTCTGCGCGCTAACCCTGGCCAGCGCCTTCGCCTCGATCTTCGCCAGCTTCGCCGCTTCCTTTTCTGCGCGTCTTGCCTCCTTCGCGGCCTCCTTCTCGGCGCGTATGCGCGCTTTCTCCTCCTCGCGCTGTCGTTTCGCTTCTTCCTTTGCCCTTACGGCGGCCATGTACCTTTCGTGTTCCTCCGGGCTGTCTCCGTCTTGGACGTCAACACGCGGTCCTCGCCCGGCCGTGGCCCAAGCGGCTAGAGTTCTTAGGAACGCGACGAAGGCGGTCGTGCCTATCGTTCCTATGAGCGAAATGACCATGATTATCGCCATCAGCACTGCGGCGCCGAAGTCGCTGACGAGAGGAGACAGGCAGCGCGTCATCAGCAGATATCCCACTGCGCCACCGGGTGCTGCTATGTTCACGGCGTGCGCGGCGCGGGCGACAGCGCCGCCGATGCCGATGGCCTGCAACAGCGACGATGCTGCCACTAGAAACACGATGAACCACAGTTCGTGCACACCTGGGCGGATGCGCCCCCCTCGCATGAGGCGGAGCGCGGCCACTACGCACGCAACGGGCAGTATCCAGACGCCGAGGCCAAGTAGCATGTATCCATAGTACGCAAAGCCGTCGCCGAGCGCGCCTATCCAGTTCGAGGACGGCAGTGGCGGAGTGTTAAGGGTCTCAATGGCGCGCCAGTCATACGTCAGAAGCGCCACCAGCGGGAAAAGCGCAAGCGGGAATAGCAACCACGCGAATGCCCTGTGGCTTACTCCAGGTTCAGTGTTGTTGGAGAATTGTTCCGTCATTTGTCGTTGTGCGAGTGCGTCCGCCCCTGGCGGACTCGGTCTTTATGGCATAGTAGATGATTACGGCAAGCATGAGCGATATGAGCTTCAGCCCCCAGTTGCCATTCTTCATAAAGCTCATTTCCTGAATCCTTTCGTGAACTTGTCGAGGAACTTTGCGAAGCGACGGCTGCCGGGCCGCTCGCCCGGCAGGGCCTTCGCGAGCCAGCGCACCAAAGGCTGCATGCACTGGTCGCCGGCATATCTGATGAGCTTGCCGTTGTGGGCTATCGAGACGGTGCCGGTTTCCTCGGAGACTACCACGACAAGGGCGTCCGTTTCCTCGGACAGCCCGACTGCCGCTCGGTGGCGCATTCCGCTCACGCTGAGATCGGGGTTGTTCGACACCGGGAAGACGCAGTGCGCCGCCGATATGCGCCCGCCGCGCAAGGTCATGCCGCCGTCGTGCAGCGGCAGCGGCGGCGTGAACACGCATTCGACGAGTTCGCGAGAGAACGACGCGTCGAGGAACACGCCTGTGTCTTCGTAGCTTCTGAGCGATATGCCGCGCTCGAACGCGAAGAGCGCGCCCATGCGCTTTGCGGCGAGCGACACGACGGTTTCTGCCACGAACTCCGGCGTTGCCGCTCCGTCGGCGCCGTATTTGCGGCGTTCGAGATATCCGATTGCCCCAACCTGGCTCAGGAAGCGGCGTATCTCCGGCTGGAAGATGACCACCGACGATATGGCGAGGTAGACGAGAAGTGCGCGGAGTATCGCCGAGAGCACGTCGAAGTGGAACAGAAACGTGAAGGCGACCATCGCGGCGGCGAGCATGCCAACGCCCATCAGCGCCTGCCCGAAGCGCGAACCCTTCGCCCGCCTCAGTATGGCGTAGATGACCAGATAGAGAATGAATATCTGGACGATGTCGGAGAGCCGGATTATCGAGGAAAGGTCAGGCACGTACCATAGCCTCCACGTCGCGACCGTCCATGGTCTCCCTCTCGATGAGTGCCTTGGCCAGGGCCTCCAGCTTGTCGCGGTTCTTTTCGATCATGCGTCTTGCGTCGGCGTAGGCTTCGTCAATCGTTCGCTTCACCTCTGCGTCTATCTCCCGGGACGTCTCCTCGCTGAATGCTGGGGGTAGGTCCTGCGCGGAGAACTGAGACGGCTCCATGAACGCCTGGAAGCCGAATCGCTTGCTCATTCCGTAGCGGCAGATCATCTCACGTGCGATGCGCGTTGCCTGAGCGATGTCTTGCGCGGCGCCGGTGGATATGTCGCCGGTGAATATCTCCTCGGCGATGCGCCCGCCGCAGCAGAGGCGGATCTCGGCGAGGAACTGCTTTCTAGTGCGGTTCAGCACGTCGCGTTCGGGAAGGGCCATGGTAGCTCCTAGCGATCGTCCGCGTGGTATGATCGTTACTTTGTGGAGCGGGTCGGCATCTGGCAGCAGCACCTGCAGTAGCGCGTGGCCTGCCTCGTGCCACGCAGTGGTCTCCCTGTCCTTCTGAGAATAGCCGGCCGACTTGCGCTCGCGTCCCCATATCACCTTGTCGCGCGCTTCGTCGAGCGTTGCCATGTCTACACCGTCGAGTTTCTTCCTGACGGCCAGAAGGGCGGCTTCGTTGAGCAGGTTGGCGAGGTCTGCGCCGGAGAAGCCCGGCGTTCCGCGCGCCACTCGCGTGAGGTCGGCGTCGTTGGCGAACTTTATGCGCGCGCCGTGCAGCTTCAGTATCTCTTCGCGGCCCTTGAGCGTGGGCAGCTCCACTACGACCTGGCGGTCGAAGCGTCCGGGGCGCAGCAGCGCGGCGTCGAGCGTGTCAGGGCGGTTGGTGGCGGCGATGACGATCACCCCTTCGTTCGCATCGAAGCCGTCCATCTCTACAAGCATGGTGTTGAGGGTCTGCTCGTTGTATCTGCTGCCGCCGAGTGCGCCCGCGCCTGTTCGTTTCTGGCCGATGGAGTCGATTTCGTCTATGAAGATGATGCACGGCGCCCGCTTCTTTGCCTCGCTGAATACGTCGCGCATTCGGCTTGCGCCGACGCCCACGAACATCTCCTCGAAGTCGCTGCCGCTCATTGCGAAGAAAGGCACCTGCGCCTCGCCTGCGATTGCCTTGGCGAGGAGCGTCTTGCCCGTTCCGGGAGGTCCGACGAGAAGCACGCCCTTCGGGATGCGCCCTCCGAGGCGTTTGAACGAGCTAGGGTCTTTCAGGAACTCGACTATTTCCTGCACCTCTTCGCGAGCTTCGTCTACGCCCGCCACGTCTGCGAACGTCACCTTGTTCTTGTCTTCCTTGCCGGTGAGCACCTTCGCCTTCGATTTGCCGAAGCTGAACATGCCCTCGCCGCCCATTCTGCGGTATATGAAGAAATACAGCAGTGCTGTTATGCCCGCGAAGAACAGGAGCTGCGTGAGGAACGGGGAGAAGGCGCTTTTGCGCTCCTTGACGACGACCTTTATGGAGTTGTTCAGGAGATCGCCCATCGTCGCCTCGTTCTCGCCGGGGACGAGCGCGACGCGGTAATGCTCCTTCACGGGGTTGCCCTTTTCATCGAGCTTGTCGAGCTCCTTCTCGCCTGTTAGAAACGTCTCGCCTTCGTCGCGGTCCACCACGCGAGTGACGGGCTCCACTAGCTTGCCTTGCTCCATGGCCTGGTAGAATTCCAGCAATGTGATTTCGCGTACCTGCGGCGGGTTCGGGTTCATTCTGTACATAGAGAAGAACGCGACCGTCACAAGTGCGATCATTAGCCATGAACGCCAGACTTGATTCTGTTGAGTTGCCATGCCGAGAATTATACCAAATCTGCCAGCGTTTTTGTGCAGGAATCTTGGACGGCGGGAACACGACGAAGCATGGTGCTAGCGGCAAAACACCATGGACGGACGAGCGTTTGTCCATGGTGCAAGAACTGTGCAACGTCGGTTGCGGGTTTGTGGTATAATATGCGGCATGAAGTGGACAAAATCGCTTATTCAGACGCTCCGCGAGAATCCTGGCGACGCCGAGATCGACTCGCACAAGCTGCTTATCCGTGCCGGCCTTGCGCGCAAAGTCGCAGGCGGACTGTATGCATATCTGCCGCTCGGCATGCGCTCGCTCAGGAAGATCCAGCAGATCGTCCGCGAGGAGATGGACCGCGCAGGAGCGCAGGAGATCGTGTCGCCGATACTCCAGCCCGCCGAGCTGTGGCGCACGACAGGCCGCTGGGACACGATGGGCCCCAACATGTTCAAGCTGCGCGACCGCGGCGAACACGAGTTCGCCCTCGGCCCCACCGCCGAGGAGGTGTTCACCGACA
>CACYCL010000168.1 GCA_902772905.1 uncultured bacterium
CAGGAAGGCGCGCAAATGCGCCCCGCCCGTTAAGATAGACATAATCGGGAGATATCGCAAATTCAGCGCGCCGTCTCTCATGTTCACCGATCCATGCACAAGCTTTCCTGTCGCCTGAAATGGCAAAAAGTCCGTTCGGCGGAAGTTTGACCTCCATGCCGGCCATGCCGAAGGAAAACCAGGCGTTTGTCGATCCGTTCGCCGCCGTTACCGTGCCGTCTGAATAAGACGAAAGCACCTGCATCATATCGCACTCTTTCGACATGATCGCCTCCTCTGTCGAGAGAAGACGTCCGCCGGAGCAGCCGTATCTGACAATCCTCGCATCCGAAACAGTGTATTTCGATGCAATCGCCTGAATGAGATAATAACTTCTGAACTCCTCTTCTCCGACCTTGACGTCGGCATAGTTCCGCTGTGCGGCATGGCGCTCCGGCAGAAGATAGCCGGGATGTCCAAACGCTACTGTAGCAGCGAAAAAGCGGTCGAGCGCCACAGAACGATCTGCTGGTGCCGTTCCCGGCGTGGAATAGAAATGCGCATTTATCATGCCCATGCCGAAGTTGCACTCAAGCGGATGCATGCGCAGGAGGTCGAAGTCGACGAGCCATGGACCTGTCGCTATGTCATAGACCCCGTCCTGAGCGTAATTGCCGTCCGTAAGCCCGGAATAGAACCAATGCGCGGGACCTTCAGAATAGACGGGGCCGCCCCAGATTTGCTTCTGCAGAAGCATGATCTCCCCGTAGGCGTAGAACCCGGCGGTGAATGTGCCAGCGCCAGGCACCCTCGCATCGTAGTCTGTAGCGTCCCACGGTCGCATGTTGGTGTGGACGTCGCAGTAGCCGCAGTTGAAACGGAACTTCCGCTGCACTTCTGACGCAATCTTTTCGCACATCAAAACCGCCCATGCGGGCTTGGCGCGCCAGCAACGCCGCCAGGCAGGCTGCAAAGCGCATTCATGAGACCAGTCGCGACGTATGATGTTGTCTTCGTTCCAGTATTCGTTTACGGTAGCAAGATCAACATAGTTGTTGTAAGGCCCGTACACATAACCTAAACGATCTATCATCTCGCGCGCGTACCCCTCCTGCGCCTCGTCTCCGCCTCGGCTTGGCTCTGTTCGGGTACGGAACGTATAGCTCTGCTCCTCGTTTCGCCGCCACGCCGTCTCGTGGTCGGTAATGATGACCTTGGAGATGCCGCGACGCTTGAGCGCGCGCCAATACGCCAAATCCTTCTCCCTGTCCACAACTCCGTACTGGCGCCAGAGGTGCGAACCGGTCATGTGCTTCCAAGGCGACGGCGGGTTCGGTATCTTCGGCAGAACAGAATGCACTTTCCGACCGAACGACCAGATGAACCGGTCATAGCAGGGATTGCGCCTACCATCTGTCTTGCGAAGATAGCGCGAGCCTCCGTTCAGGGCGGCGCTGTTCGAAACAGCAAAAAGCAAAGAAGCGTTCGACTGTGTCCAGTCCGGCGTGGCCGCCACGAAAAACGGACCGCGCGATGTGTTCCAGCCTATGACCGCAGGACGGGCATCGCGTGCCTTCTCACGATACGTATAGAACGGAAAAACCGTGCGCACGGCGTTGGTGGGGAACCCGGCGAGGTTTCCGAAGCGTATCTCCGCAACCGATTCCGCCTCTCCGGCAATCTCCACATCGGCAACAAGCGAATTGCCGCGCCTTGAAAACCTGACCTTGGCGGCGTCAGCCGCGCCGTCCGGGAAAATACCGCCGCCCTTTGCGAGTGAAATCCACTCTCCTCCATCTATCCTAAACGCAAGATCATCCCAGCGTGCAGCATCACCACTCGGCAGCCTGAACTCAAGCGACGCATCCTCTTCCTCAAACGCTGACGGAGGCAAAACGGTATCCGCAGAAACCGGGAACGGAAGCCGCCCCTCTCCCGTATTGATTCCCTGCGAAGCATGCGGAAATATGACGACACCGCGCTTTGGACGCTCTTTGAAAGCAAGAGGCTTGAACTCTTCTTTGAATACGGCGAGCGAATTGAAGTCCAGCTCGCGAAAATCACTGTTCCATCCGCCATGTACGCAGAAGCCGTCGAACATGCAACCTGCCACAGCGCGCGTGGAAAGCCTTCGCGGTACGCGGCCATGGAACTTGTACCAACCCTTGTGATGCACATGCCCGAGGTTGACGGCGAAACGCTTGCCCTCCCGGTCGATGAACTGAAGATCTATCGTCACCGAAGGCGTGGAAGGATCGCGC
>CACYCL010000169.1 GCA_902772905.1 uncultured bacterium
CAACAACATCCACGCCATGCCCCAATATAGAATGCAACCCCGCCTGAATCGCCCCCTGGTCGAACAACGATGCCCCGTCATTGAACTTCACAAGAAAATCCACGTCGCTGTCGGGGCGCTCCTCCTTGCGGGCGCAGGAGCCGAAGACCCAGAGCTTTTCGGCCTTGTGCCTCTTCGCGATCGCGTATATCTCATCCCGCTTCGCACGTATCTCGTCAAGCATGCACATGTTCGTCTGCCAATTATTATACCATATTTCCGTTTACCGTCTACTAACTCTTTCCTTTCATTTCAGTTCTGCGGATAGTATAACAAATTCTCTACGCAAGAGCGTTATTTGCACATTAACGCACACGACGGGCGGACCGAGATCTTTAGTCCGTAAACTCCGGCATTGGCGGAGGTGGAAGATTAAAGGCGGACGAGACAAGATGCCCAAGCCCATCGTCGCGGGCAAGCTCACTGTCCGGCACGTCCGCAACGGGCTCGCTGCCAACGAGGATGTCGACAGCGTTGGCATTTGAAAGGCGGAATTCCCGTTCTCCAGTCTTCTGACCTTCGATATTCTGCCCCTCCATCTTTTGACCATCCACCTTAGTCTGGTCACCTATGCCAAACGTTCTTGATCCAATGCCAATACTGCTGAAATTGATGTTCATGTTGTCTCCTTGCATTTCTTGTTGCCCTGTTTACACGGAGAAACAAAAAAGGTTACACCACAAAGCTCTTGCCGCTATGGTAGTAGGCGACGCTGTCGGGCGGACGCACATTGGTTAGCGTACCCACATAGTGGCGCAACCAGTGGTCGCCCTTCGGGTGTGCGGCTGCGGCGCTCTCGTTAAGCTCGACGCCTAGACCGGGACGGTTTGACGGATGCATCATGCCATCGACGAACACAACATCCTCGTCCACAACATCCCGACGCCATGGCACGTCGTCAAATAGGGTTTCGTGTATGCAGTAGCCTGGCGTGGACACGCCGAGCGCCAGTGTCACGGCATTCGCGACAGGCCCTGAGGGATTGTGTGCACAGAATGGAACATGGTGCGCGTCGCAAATAGCCGCTATCCCCTTCATCGCCGTGATGCCCCCTGCATGTGACGAGTCCGGCTGAAGATAGTCGCAGCAGCGCAGCTCTATCGCATCCAGCACCTGTTGCGTGGTATAGAGCCTCTCGCCACAGGCGATTGGAACGCGCACACGGCTGCGAACGTCCGCAAGCGCACGCATCGTGTCGGGAATCACGGGCTCCTCCACCCAATATGGATCGAACTCCTCAAGCGCGTTGCACACACGCAGCGCGGTGGGCACGTCAAATCGTCCGTGGCACTCGATAAGCATCTCAGCTCGCCCCTCAGTGGCGGCTTTTACCGCTGCAACGCATTTGAGAGCCGTCTTGAACTCGGCCGGCGAAAGCTGGCGATAAGCCTTCCCGAATGGATCCCACTTCAAGCCTCTGAAGCCACGCTCCACCGCCGCCACGGCCTTTTCGGCAAATTCCGATGGTTCCTTCGCGCCTGCGAACCAGCAGTTCGCGTAGCACGGAACGGCCTCGCGGCACTTCCCGCCGAGAAGCTTCCAGCAAGGAACACCTAGCGCTTTGCCCTTTATGTCCCACAGCGCCATGTCCACTGCCGAAAGCGCGCTCATCAGCACCGGTCCTCCGCGCCAGTATGCGTCACGGTAGTTTTCGTGCCATATCCACTCGGTGTCGAACGGGTCCTTGCCGACTATTCCGTGCTCAAGGTCCCTCACCGCGCCGACAAGCGCGCTTTCCTTGTACTCAAGCGTTCCCTCGCCGATGCCCTCGATTCCCTCGTCAGTCTGAACCTTCACGAAAACCCAGTTCGTCCGGAAGCAGTCTACGACAATGGTTTTAAGCGACGTGATCTTCATGCCGACATCCTCGCTTGCACATTCGTCACAGCTTGCGCAGCACTCCGCGAATCGAACGCTCACGCGCCTCGACAGATTCGCACAGGCGGAACTGAACGCGAGCGCGCGTCAAGTTCTGCTCCGGCACGGACGTCTTGAAGTAGACGTTGCCGTTCAGGTAGTCCTGGAAGAACCTGAGGCCAAGCTCGAACGGCAGAAGTCGTATGGCGTCGTAGAGGTGCTCGCGGTCCGCGTCCGTCAAGAACGCCCCGGCTTCGCGCATGTAGCCCTTGCAGAAAGCCGTGCAGAGGTCTTCGTCGAAGACCACCTTGGCAAGGTTCGCCTCCTCCTCTCCTGCCGGATTCGCGATTGACCTAAGCGCATCGCCGAAGTCAACATGAACAAGCCCCGGCGAACACGTATCGAGGTCAATCATCGCCGTGCCCTTGCCGGTCACGTCGTCGATCATTATGTTGTTGACCTTCGGGTCGCCGTGGAACATCCGCTTCCTCAGCTCGCCCGACGCCTCAGCCCTTTCAAGGCACAGCGCGAAGTCGCGGCGCTCTTCTATGAACTTGGCAAGGCGCCTCGCCTCCATGGACGAATTCAGCAGCGCCTTTGCTGAAGACTTGCCAAGAGTTTCGTCGTAGGCCGCAAGATAGCCGCTCGTGACGTGGAAGCCCGGCAACGGGTCAATGATGCTGGTCGGATCCATGTCGGATATAAGGTAGTGGAAATGCCCAAGCGCCGCACCGCACTCCATTGCGTGCTCCGGCCCCTGCGCAATGTCGAATGCATGCGCCGACATGATGCGCGTTATGACGCGCCACACCTGGCCGGACTCGTCGCGCACGTAGTCGTTCGAGTCCTTGGCCTTGATGATTCGCGGCATCTGCCAGACACGATCGTCACGACCAGCTCTAGCGTCGCACTCAAGCTTCTCGTGGCAGTGGCGGGTGATCTCGTGCATGTTAGCCATTATCGCCTCGGGGTTCGGGAACACCTTCTCGTTCACGCGCTGCAGTATCACCTGCGTCTCGGTAAACGTGTTTCTGTATATGGCAAGGTACGTGTCGTTTATGTTGCCGTTGCCGAAAGGCTGCAAGGCGACAAGACGCCCCTTGATGTTGAATTGGTTTATGAGTAAGCTCAGCTCCATTGCTTCTTGCCCTTCCTACTTGTCTTGATCTTGCTGTCGCGACGACCATCCGCCACCGGAACGAAGTCTATCTTGCGTTCACGAAAGTCCACCCGCGCCACATGCACCCGCATTCGCATGCCAGGCCGCCAGCTGCCGCAACCAGGCGCGGAAAGCGACTGGTCGGACTCATTGAACCGCACATAGCGATTCGAAAGCAGTGAAATGTGCACAAGCCCCGAAACTGCCAGCTCCGGAATCTCCACGAAACATCCAAACGGCTGACACTTGGAGATGACGGCATCGTAGTCGAGGACCTGCCGAGAGGAAAGCTGCTCCTCAAGGAGTCTGAACTTCTTTATCTCAACCAGTGCGCGTTCTGCCTCCGCCGCAACCTCCTCCCTAGCCGTGGACTGCTCCGCCCACGTAGCGAGAAGCCTTGGCGGAACCCTGCCGCCGCGCTTGTCGATGTACGCCTCCAGCTGACGATGCAGCGTGAGATCAGGATAGCGCCTTATAGGAGAGGTAAAATGCGCATAGTAGCGCTTCGCGAGCCCGAAGTGCCCGATGGCCGACGCGTCGTACACGGCGCGCTTCATCGACCGCAGCACCATCACGGCTATCGTAGGGTAAAGAGGATTCGACTTTATGGACTGCATGAACTGCGCGAACACCTTCGGGTTCTCGATGTTGCCGACTTTCACGCCCAGTCCGCGCAGCTCGGCGCGCAGCATCTGAAGCTTCTCTGGATCTGGCGGCTCGTGCAGTCGCGCAACAATCTTGACGCCGTTCGTCCAGAGTTCCTTCGCGACGGCCTCGTTCGCCGCGACCATGCACTCCTCGACCATCTGATGCGACTCGTCATACGGACGCGTCGTTATGCCCGTCATCTCGCCTGCATCGTCCAGAAGCACCTCAGCTTCCGGTATGTCTATGTCGAGCGCGCCCAGCGCAAAGCGCTTCGAACGCAACTGCTGCGCAAGTGCCGATATGGCGCGTACCGTCTTCTCGGCGCCACGCGGCATCTTGGCGCCCCCCCTCGCCGACACCCTTCCGCCGGAGATGATCTTCATGACCTCCTCATAGGTGAAACGGGCCTTTGATCGTATGACGGACTTGGCGAACTTCCTGCCAATCATCACGCCGTTTCTGTCAAACGTCATAAATACCGAGAACGCGAACCTATCCTCGCCCGGCACCAGCGAACACACCCCGTTTGAAAGTTCTTCAGGCAGCATCGGCACGACACGGTCGCATAGATACACGCTTGTGCCACGTCTGTACGCCTCCCTGTCAAGTGCGCTTCCTGGCTTGACATAGTACGACACGTCTGCGATGTGGACGCCGAGCACACGGTTGCCGCGACGATCGGTCTCAAGTGAAAGCGCGTCATCGTAGTCACGCGCCGTTTCAGGGTCGCACGTGAATATGAACTTCTTTCTCAGGTCAAGCCTACGGCCGCCCTTTGCATCTGCAGAAGGTGAAACGCGTCCAGCCACCGCTTGCGCCTCTGCGAGAACGGACGGCGGAAACGACTTCGGAAGTTTGTAGAACTTCATAACCGCCGCCGTATCATCGCGCGGGGTTTTGCCAAGGGACGGGAAAATCACCTGTCTGTCGTCCATTCTAAACCTTTCCGTTTTCATTTGCACATGCAGACGGCACAGCGCCGCCACGTGCTGAATTATATCAAATTCAGGACAAGAACGGCAAATCTGATTTCCAAGTTTGTCGCTGCGGATGTGAACGGCGGCACGGAAAATGCCGCCGCTTCGTGACCGATAGTTCGCTATTTCAGTACAGGAAGAGCATTTCGCGGTATTTCGGAAGCGGCCATTTTTCGTCCGCCACAATCTGCTCCAGCGCGTCTGCCACTTGGCGCAGCTCAGACATTCTTGCGAGGATATCCGCCGTGTCGCAGTTCTTCAGGGCATCATGCAAGTAGTCGATGGCGTCTTTCAGGTCTACGAGTCCACTGGCAAGCTCCGTCACCTGTCCATGCAGCATGTCTATGGCAACTTTCACGTTGCTGGCATCGGTCTCGTTATAGGCTCTTGCCGCCTCCACGTATTCCGAGCGAACGGCTGGAAGGATCATCGTACGGGCGATGTCAAGCGCCGTGTTGCCCTCGATGCGCACCTTCTTGGCATATTCCTCAAGGAATATGTCATGGCGGCTTTCAAGTTCACGCGCGGTCATCACGCCGTATTTCTCGAAAAGCACGGCGTTCTCCTTCCTGGCGAGCGCAGCAAGCGCAGACGGTGTGTCGGATGCGTTGGGGAGTCCGCGTTTCGCCGCTTCCTTCGGCCAATCAGCCTCGTAGCCATTCCCGTTGAAGACCACGCGCTTGTGCGCTTTGAGCGACCTTTGAAGGATGCTCTGCAGTGCGGCGTGAAACGCGGCGGTGTGTTCGCCTGGTTTCGCCTTCCCGGCGGTGCCGCTTGCCTCCAACTCTCCAGCAATGCGGTCTACTGCCTCAGCTACAATGGTGTTCAGTACAGTCATCGGTCCGGAGCAGCATACGCTCGATCCCGGTGCGCGGAATTCGAACTTGTTGCCGGTGAACGCGAAAGGCGAAGTGCGGTTACGGTCTGTCGCGTCCTTTGGAATCGCAGGCAGCGTGTCCACCCCGATCTTCAAAGTCCCCTTCGCAAGATGCTTTCCGCTTTTCGGGTTCTCGATTCGCTCCAGTACTTCAGCGAGCTGGTCGCCAACGTATATCGATATGACAGCAGGCGGAGCTTCGTTTGCGCCAAGGCGGTGATCGTTCCCGGCACTCGCGACAGAGGCGCGCAGAAGGTCCGCGTGCTTGTCGACGGCTTCTATCACCGCGCATAGCATCGTGAGGAACACGGCGTTCTCGTGCGGGTCGCTGCCTGGATCAAGCAGGTTCTTGCCGCCATACGCCACGGACCAGTTGTTGTGCTTGCCGGAGCCGTTGACGCCGGCGTATGGCTTCTCGTGCAGCAGACACTTTAGACCATGCCTTTCGGCAACGTTTCTGAGGGTATCCATCACAAGCATGTTGTGATCGCTCGCAAGATTGAGCTCCTCGAACTGAGGCGCAAGCTCGAACTGCGCCGGCGCGACTTCGTTGTGGCGCGTCTTCGCGGGTATGCCAAGCTTCCACAGTTCTCGCTCGACGTCGTTCATGAACGACAGAACGCGGTCTGGAATCGTACCGAAGTAGTGGTCCTCAAGCTGCTGCCCTTTCGCGGACGGCGCGCCAAACAGCGTACGGCCCGTGAGCACGAGGTCCGGACGCTTCCTCCAGTATTCTTTGTCGACGAGAAAATATTCCTGCTCCGCGCCGAGGGTGCAGCCCGTGTGCGCCTCGTCACGTCCGAAGAGCTTCATGAGCCGCTTAAGCGACCTGTCGAGCGCCTGCATCGACCTCAGAAGCGGAGCCTTCTTGTCGAGCGACTCGCCTGTGTATGCGCAGAACGCCGTTGGTATGCAGAGTGTCGCCCCGTTCGAATGGCGTTTGATGAACGCCGGGCTTGTCGGATCCCACGCCGTATAGCCGCGCGCCTCGAAGGTGGAGCGGATGCCGCCGGACGGGAACGAGCTCGCGTCCGGCTCGCCTACGATGAGGTTCTTTCCGCTGAACTGCATGATCGGCTCGCCGTCCTTCAGTTCCAGGAAGGAGTCGTGCTTCTCGGCTGTCGAGCCGGTCATCGGAAGGAACCAGTGCGTGTAGTGCGTGGCTCCCCGGTCCATAGCCCAGTGGCGGATTCCGTGCGCGACTTCGCCCGCGATCGACGGATCGAGTGGCTTGCCTTCCCGGATCGTCGCCTGGAGTTTTTTCGCCGTGTCCTTGCTCAGGTACGTCTTTATCGCCTCGTCGCCGAATA
The DNA here is from genome assembly GCA_902772905.1 of uncultured bacterium. GTDB lineage: Bacteria > Verrucomicrobiota > Kiritimatiellia > RFP12 > UBA1067 > UBA1067. The sequence continues at coordinate 6,868 of CACYCL010000169.1, forward strand.
CGTCTTCGCCGAAGTGCGTCGCGTTCTTTGTCTCTTCCGTCATTGCAGTTTCCTTTCCGTCATTGCAGTTTCCTTGTTTGTCACGCCGGATGCGGCCATCGCGTCCGACGCCGGACAATTAGCACACGCCGTGCCAAGAGCGGATTGCCGCGATTTCCAGAGGATTTAGACTTGCAGCCCTGGGCGCGCCGACATTTTTTGTAGAGGCGGTCGATTGAGATTACAAAAGGTGTAACGGAATTTGGCACAGGCGCCGGTTTGCACGTTTGGCACGGCATGTGCTAAACGACGGGCATTATGAAACTGATCATAGCCTACATCCAGCCGGAGCGCCTCAACGCCGTCAAGCAGTCGTTGTGCGCGCGTGGGATTTACAAGATGTCCGTCACGAACGCGCTTGGCTGCGGACAGCAGGGCGGCTACCTTCACATGTACCGTGGCGCAACCGAGGAGGTCACGCTTCACAAGAAGATGCGTCTCGCGATCGGCGTGAACGACGACTACGTGGAGAAAACCATCGAGGCCATCGTCGAGGGCGCGCGCACC
>CACYCL010000170.1 GCA_902772905.1 uncultured bacterium
CCATCCCGCGCAGCCACCCGACGGCAAGGCTCGCCGGAAGCGCCAGCGACAGAAGCGCGCCGAATAGCGCAAGGATGGCAGAGATGTTCGTCATGTACTCAAGTGACGGCGATAGTATAACATATTCCGCATGGCGGCGACTCCGCAATTATCGGAAAGTTGTACAATCAAGTGAGGCAAAACGGAAGAAGGCTCTTGCTCCTAGGGTACGCTCCACATTTCGGCCTTGCTTTCACACCGACACAAAAACCGTCGTTTTTGATACAATACGCGCATGACAGTAACCGACATACCAGCCGTCAACAAGGCACTGAAGAAGGAATTCAAAGAGCACTCTGCGCCGATTATCGAACTCATAGAGGCACAGACGCACGATCCGTTCTGCGTGCTTGTCGGCACAATCCTATCAGCCCGCACAAAGGATGCCTGTACCGCAGGTGCCGTGAAACGCCTCTTCGCCGCCGGCGGCAACACGCCGGATGGCTTGGGGAAACTCTCTATTCCACAACTCGAAAAGCTGATATACCCTGTCGGATTCTACCGCGACAAGGCAAGGCATCTCAAGGAGCTGCCACGTGTGCTGCGAGACAGATTCGGAGGGGTCTTGCCGCACACTGTTGAAGAACTGTGCGAACTACCGGGCGTAGGGCGCAAGACGGCAAACCTCACCGTTGCAATTGGCTTTGACTTGCCTGCAATCTGCGTAGATGTACATGTGCACCGCATCTGCAACTGGCTTGGACTCGTCAAGACATCCAAGCCTGTCGAAACGGAGATGAAACTGCGTGAGATCCTGCCCGTCAGGTACTGGAAGACTTGGAACTCGCATCTTGTTTCCTTTGGGCAGACACGTTGCGACCCCGTGCGCCCCAAGTGTGGCGGATGTCCAATCGAACGGTTTTGCAACAGCCCCAAGAAAAACGGCACGACGCGGCACTAGAGTCTCAAAGAGAAAGAAATTCGTCAAACCTTCTTAGCGTGGCGGTAACTGGCGCACCGTTGAGCCGCCCAAAGCCAAATGCGCAGAACGCGCCTTTGACTCCTGCGCTTTCGGCGCACCGCATGTCCGTCCACGAATCACCGACCATCCAATCACAAGACGTGAGGCGGTGCCCGCCAAGGCGAGACGCACACTCCATAATTGGAAGTGTATCTGGCTTCAACGCAGCGCAGTCCCCACCTGCCACAACGGCATCGCCAAATAATTCCTCAAGGCCAAATTTCTCGACGATGAGACGGACGGCGAAATTAGGTTTGTTCGTCACGATTCCAAGCAGCCAACCTCGACGCTTCAGTTCCACAAGCGTATCCATTACACCTTGATACGGCGTCAACGTCTCTATGCAGTGCTCAGCATAGTGACTGCGAAATATCGCCCAAAGCTCTTCAAACGTGCGGCGCATTTGCCCTTCTGTCGCGCCAGCGGAGCACTCAGGTATTGCATGTTCAAGCAGATACCTAGCTCCCTGGCCTACACAAGCTATCACATCGGCAGGCGGAAGCTCTGCAAGACCAAGATCGCGGCGCGTGTGGTTAACCGTAGCCGCGAGGTCTGCCCTTGTATCGAAAAGCGTACCGTCAAGATCGAAAAACGCCGCAGTCATGATTAGATGGGAATGGTGGCGAGAAAGGGGATCGAACCCTTGACCTTAGGCTTATGAGTCCTGCGCTCTACCAACTGAGCTATCTCGCCATTGGTTAGTGGTGCGTATTTTACCAAATTAGACTGGCAAAAGTCAATGGGTCATTGCTATGCGTTGTACGTGGCCGCAGACGTGGAACCGCCGTGCCCTGTCCAGTTGGTATGGAAGAACTGCCCACGCGGTGCATCAAGTCTTTCATACGTGTGAGCGCCGAAGTAGTCGCGCTGGGCCTGAAGCAGATTAGCCGGCAGACGTTCCGTGGTGTAGCCATCGAAATAGCTGAGCGCCGAGGTCATAGTAGGAGCAGGAACGCCATACTGCATCGCGGCGGCTGCGACGGTACGCCAGGCAGGCACAAGTTTCTTCACCGTCTCTTTGAAATACGGGTCAAGCAAGAGGTTTGAGAGCTGTGGATTTCTGTCATATGCCTCCTTGATCTTGCCTAGGAAGACAGATCTTATGATGCAGCCGCCGCGCCACATAAGAGCAATGCCACCATAGTTCAAGTTCCAGCAGTACGTTCTCGCGGCAGTGCGCATAAGCGTGTAGCCCTGGGCGTATGAGACGATCTTCGACGCATACAGCGCCTGGCGGATCGACTCCACAAAGGCGATTTTGTCGCCGGTGAAAGCCGGTATCTTGCGACCGTACTCCTTTGCAGCCTCGACGCGATCCGACTTCATCGCTGAAAGACACCGCGCAAACACAGCTTCGCCTATTAGAGTAAGCGGCACGCCCTCGTCAAGCGCGGCTATGCCAGTCCACTTGCCCGTGCCCTTCTGCCCTGCCGTGTCGAGTATCTTCTCAACTATAGGCAAGCCATCGACGTCCTTGAATGCCAGAATGTCGCGCGTAATCTCAATGAGGTAGCTGTCCAGCTCTGTTGTGTTCCACTTCTTGAACACCTCGTGCATTTCGTCGGCGGACATGCCGAGCAGGTCGCGCATGAGCTGATAGCTTTCGCAGATGAGCTGCATGTCCCCATACTCAATGCCATTGTGCACCATTTTCACAAAGTGCCCTGCTCCGTTCTCGCCAACCCAGTCGCAACATGGCGATCCATCCTCGACTTTTGCGCAGATTCTCTGGAAGATGGGCTTGACGAACGGCCACGCGGCCGACGAACCGCCTGGCATCATCGACGGTCCCTTGAGCGCGCCTTCCTCACCGCCAGACACGCCCGTGCCGACAAAGAGCAGACCTTTGGACTCCACGTACCGCGTACGGCGAATCGTATCCGGGAAATGGCTGTTGCCGCCGTCAATTATGATGTCGCCAGGCTCAAGAACCTTCAGCAATTCCTCGATCATGGCATCGACAGCTGCGCCCGCCTTGACCATGCAGAACACCTTGCGTGGCTTTTCGAGACTGTCGGCAAGTTCCTGAACAGAATGGCAGCCAATGATGTTCTTGCCCTTGGCGCGTCCATTCACGAAAGCATCGACCTTTGAGACGGTGCGATTGTAGCACGCGACGGTGAAGCCTTTCGACTCCATGTTCATGATGAGGTTCTCACCCATTACAGCGAGTCCGATAAGCCCTATGTCAGCCTTTTTCATGCGAATCCTTTGTTCTTTGGTTGAAGCGAAATGATGTTGAGACGTATTATACCAAAATGCACGCCTCGCCGCCAAAGGCCTAAAGAAGTATGTTTAGCATTTCGACGACAAGGCGACCGCTCTTGAAAAGCGACTCCACCGACACCTTGTCCATAGTGTCGGCCGGCGTATGCCAATATGAGTTGTTCGGTCCGTAGGAGAAGTCGATTAGGTCTATGGCCTTGTAGCCTCTTGAGAGAAACGCCACATGGTCATCTTTGACAATGTCTGATGTTCTGCGCACAAGTCCCTTGAGCCCTGCACGGGCTGCAGAGGCCATCGCTATCTTCGCAAGAGCAGACGAGCCGTTTGACGGTATCGATATCGAAAGATCCCTGTCGCCGAGCATGTCTAGGCATATCACGGCCTGCACCTGAAGCCGCTGCTGCGCCACGAATTCCACTGCGCGCCTGGAACCCCAGAACCCGTCTTCGTCGGAATACGAGTTCATGCATTCCTCTCCGTCAGTCCATATAAGAAGAAGGTTGCCTCGCGGAGTCTCCCAGTTCGAGAACGCATTCGCGATGCCAACAAGCAGCCCAGACGTAGACGCCCCATCGTTTGCGCCGGGGCACTGCGTATCGGGCTTCGTGTCGTAATGTGAGATAAGAATCACCCAACGTGCAGTTGAATCACCGCACTTGAACTGCGCATACAGGTTTGTGAAGTCGCGCTCGCCCTTTGGCGTCATGGCGCGAAACACATCACGGCGGACATCCGCCCCCGCCGCGCTCGCGGCGTCAAGAAGGCGGTTTGCCGCAATGCGTCCGCGAATCGTGCCAGCATCGCGTGGAGTGCATGAGACAACCAATTCGCTGGCCGTGTCGAAAGCCAGCCGCGCATCGGCTGGCGAAAAGGCAAGCGCCGCAGCAAGCAGCAGCGAGAAGGCCATTAGTCGACCGTGACCCCAATCATGCGAATGATGCGGTCGAGATCATCATTGTCGAAGAAGTCAATCTCCACCACACCTTTCGTATGGCGACCGTTGGGGTGCATCACACCTGACGTGATGCGCACTGCGCAGCCAAGATGCCGCTTCATCTTCTCGGCGAGATTGCGCACATAGCTGTCGGGAAGGTCTGGCGTACCGCTCTGCCTCGACTCCACTGGTGCATGCATGCGCAGCACCTTCTTCTCGAGTGCGCGCACGGTAAGCTGGTTGTTCACGCAATCCCGCGCAAGGAGAGTGCGCTCCTTTTCGCCGTCTACCGAGAGAAGAACTTTCGCATGGCCAACCGAGAGCAAAGACTCCGCAAGCAACTGCTTGACTTCGTCAGGCAACTCCAGGAGACGTGTTGCATTCGCAACCGTGGCCCGTCCCTTGCCCACTTTCTCGGCCACCTCCGCCTGCGTAAGGTTGAATTTCTCCTGAAGGGTCTTGTACGAAACGGCCTCTTCTATCGGGTTCAAATCTTCGCGCTGCAAGTTCTCCGTAGTGGTCATCACTGCGGCAGTCTGATCATCGGCCTCGACAAGCGTTACGCGAATCTTGGACCAACCTGCAAGCTGCGCAGCACGAAGCCGGCGTTCTCCCGCAATGAGCTCATAGCGCCCCGATGCGTTGCGACGAACAGTGGGCGGCTGAACAAGCCCGTTGTTCTTCAGCGACTCGGCAAGTTCCTTGAGCTCCTCTTCTCGGAAATCCCTTCTTGGCTGGTACGGCGAGCGTTCTATCTCAAGAATCGGCAACTCCAGCGCCTGACCAGCTGCAACCGGCACGGCTACAGGCGTACCCAGAAGCCCGTTCACCCCCCCGGAAAAATCAACGGAACGCCCGAGACCATGCCGCTTACGGTCAACCACAACGGGAGCCTTCGCGGCCCCCGTGGGTTTCTTCAGAAATTGCCTGCTTTTGGACACGGTCTTCGAATCAGAAGAAGCCGTTGACAATCGGGAGGACCTTCCAGCTGTTGTCCATGATTATGTTGATGAGGCCGATCTGGAAGCCCCAAGGGCATTCAGCAGCGTAGTTCACGATGCCGAGCTGGCAACCATGGAGTTCCTTCGTGTAGTTGAAGATGGCCAGGTCGAAGCCATACATCTTCGGCGCCCAATTGCAGGCAAGCGCAACGCCAGCGCCATAGCTGAGGCTCTTCGAAACATTTGCAAGGCCACCAATCTGAACACCGTGGAACTCTTCCTGATATGAGCCGACGAACTCGACGTCAACACCCCACATCGCCTCGCGGATCGCAAAGAGGCCTGTATCCCAGCCATACTCCGTTCCTGCGCAGTAGTTGCAGCCGACGGTTACACGCATGCCGTACACGTCTGCAGAGTTCCAGTTGCAGAGCCCTGCGACTTTGAGCCCCTTCAGATCGTCGCGAGACGCGGACGCAATGCCAGTGACGTCAAGACCATACATCTTCGGCGCATCGGTCCAGATAAGACCGAGATTGAGGCCGAACACGTCCCACTGATGGCTGCCCCACGGAAGCTGGACAGGCGAGGCGAGACCAAGGGCGAGCGGAGTCCAGCCGACAGCACCCTCCTCTTCCTCTTCGACTTCAGCGAAGGCAGGAACTACGGCGGACAGCGCCGCCGCGACAAGACCGAGCTTAATGCATTTGTTCATTGTTCTTTCTCCTTGATGACTTGAAATGACTATTTCACGTTTGGTGCGTATTTTACACTTTCGCGGCGACCACGTCAAGTGCGTCTGCAACGATGAACACGAGATGAACACTTCAACCAGGAAAAATGGCCTTTCTATTTAACGAACTGGTTAATGTTGATCTCTGGGTGCTGGACGGCGATTGGCGTGCCTTTCTGCGATATGTAGAACATGTCCAGAACCACGGCCTTGTCGCCCCTGTTTTCGCCGTGATGTATTGTACCTACCATTTCGACCACGGGTTCCCCTGCACGCACGGTCGTTTCCTTGCCGTCCAGCCCAATGATCGTAAGTTCGCCCTGCTGCACTATGCCATAGTTCATGACAGGGTGATGATGCCAGCCGAGCTTGCTGCCCGCAGGGAACACATAGCGCCTTACGATAAGCTCCGGCTTGCCGACTGGATAATTAGGCAGCTCTGCACCGTCCCAGCTCTGCGACGTGCACATGAGTTCGTGTATCGCAACCTCCTTAACGTTGTCGTATTCGCTGAACGCGGTTTTCGCGCATGACGATGCGCACCCTGTCAGCAAGACAAGAGCAGCCAGCGTTGCAGAAAGGCTGCCCAGACATGGATTATTGGCTATATTATTTTTCATGGCGAACATTATACCATAAACCACGACATCGCGAAGCCGACTCTCGCCAATTATCGCGAAGCAACGCCAATTACCGCGCTGACGGACTTCGACGGCACCATCAGCAACGAGTCTGTCAGCGATACGCCCACTACGCGCGGCGCATCAAGCAGCCCGAGCAGCGTCCGCTGTTCGGCCAGCGGGAAGTCTGCGTATCCCGGCGAATAGCGCGTGACCAGCCTCTCATCTTCCGCAAGCTCGGTTCGTATGTCGTCCTCGATTGAATCCATCACCTTCTCTATCGCCGCCGCGCCGATCGCCTGCACTATCAGCGCGTCCGCTCCTGACGACACAGAGACGCGCCGATGGTACGCGTCGAACGACGCGCCGAGCGTCCCACAGGCAAGATACGCCTCGCTGCATCCGGCAAGTCTGATCGAAAGCGCCTTTGAACTGTCCAGCCACTTATGCGGAATTGCCATGCGCCGCCATGTTCGAGCCGCGCGAACTGCGGCGAGCGATTCGCCCAGCAGAGCCTTGATACGCCCTGCAAGGACTTGGCCGGGCGATACGTGCCCCATTCGCAGATAGGGCATGATGTCGGGTATGTCAACCGTCATGCAGCACGGTCTGGTTCAAGTATGCCGCGAAGGTTGTCCATTATGCGCTCGGCCACTTCCGGCTTGTTCATCGTGTAGACATGCACCGAGTTCACGCCGTTCGCGAACAGGTCCACTATCTGTTCGGTTGCGTATGCAACTCCGGCGTCCAGCATTGCGGCCGGACAGTCGCCGAATCGGTCCACAATAGCCTTGAAGCGGCTCGGCAGATACGTCCCGGAGAGCCTGCAGATGCGCGATATCTGGCGTCCGTTCGTCACCGGCATTATGCCTGCTATGACCGGCACGGTAACGCCACGGTCTCGCAGCTTGGCGAGGTAGCGGTAGAAAATGTTGTTGTCGAAAAACATTTGCGTAGTGACGAAATCAAGGCCGGCCTCAACCTTCTCGCGCAGACGAGCTATGTCCACCTCGACATGCTCGCATTCTGGATGGCACTCTGGGTAGCAAGCGCCGCCGAGGCAGAAGCCGTGCGGCCTCAGCTCTCGTACAAGGTCAACGGCGTGAAGGAAGTGACCCGGAGACGCATCTGATGACTCCTTAGGCATGTCACCGCGCAGACAGAGTATGTTCTCTATGCCAGCCTTTCGCAACGCCGCGATCTCGCCGTCTATCATCTCGTGAGAGGCGGCAAGACACGTTAGATGCGCAAGCGCAGGAACGCCGCACGACTGCACAAACGACGCAACTGCGGTTGTGTTGGCGCTTGCTCCGCCCGCCGCGCCGTACGTTACCGACATGAACGCAGGACGCTGGTGCGCAAGCCGTTCCACAGTCGCACGGATTCCGTCGAACGGCACGTCGCGCCGTGGCGGAAATATCTCGAAGGACACGCTCGGGCGTCCGTTCGCGAGAATTTCGCATATCTTCATGTCAATCTCTCCAGTCTTATTTTGACGCGCCGCGCCCCATGCCCGTCTTCTCCGCGAACTTTACGGACAGTTTCGCGGACGCAAGCAGCATCTCGAACATCTTTATGTACTTCGCCTTCTCGGCCTCGTAGCGCGGCGGAACGCGCATTCGCCGCGCCTCGTCCAACGCCTTTTCGGCCTGCGGCATGTACTTCTGCGCTATGGCGAGCTTGTCATCTGCGGAGTTATATTCATGGCAAAACTTGTAGAAGACAGGCTGATAGCGCTTCGTCACAGGGCCGAAGAAGCCTGCGATGTGGTCAAATCGCTCCGGCGGAAACAGCGACATTGCCATCTGCTCCAGCGAAACGCCGGCGCAGACGACATTCGGCGACACGGCCGCTGCCGCAAGAACCACTGCGCACAGCAGCCGAAGAAAACAATGCAACCTCTCCATGGCACGGCTATTATACCATAATCCACTTAGAGACAACCGGCGCACCACACTTTCCCCAGCAGTTGAAGGGCCGCACGGAGAAACGAATGTCACGCTTCTTTGGCAATTCGCTCTTCGCGAAAACGCACGTCACCTTTTGTCCATTTCTACCTACACCAAGAAATGCATCTGGCGCAAAGACACGCTTCGACGCAACCGTCCGCGTGAAGTCCGCTATGCACACCTCGGCGCAGACTTCGTAGTCGTAGACCTGCCCTTCAGCGGCTGGCGGGAAGGAAACCTCCATCTGCTCGCACTTCTCGCCCTTCCTGTTCACGCCGTCACGTCTTTGCGCAACAATCGCAACCGCTCCATCGCCAAACTGCGGCGGACGCGATGCTCTGCTGCGCGGCGCGAACTCGTACGGACGTGGAGCCTCTCGTCCTAGCGGGACGACCCAGTCCGGCCCCAAGACTCGATCGAACACGAACTCGCGACGATGAAACACCACACGATCCAAATAGACTTCCATCAACATTCCCTGCCTGACCTTCTTGATGTCTATGCTGGGCATCTGGAACACCGTGCCGGCTTTCATGTCAGACACGGAATGCCCGTTCTCACGCCCGGGGAACGTGAAAGCGAAACCTCTGGCGCAGCCACAGTTCACGCTAGTGAACGCGCCCTGCCAAATGGAGCGCTCATCGTCTATCGAGTAGTGCGAATGGCCGGAAAGTGCAATGCAATTCGGATGCGCGGAAAGAAGTCGCGTTGACGTTCCGCCGTCCCATCCGCCATGCCAAAACGCGCCTCCAAGCAGATAGCCCGCGCAGCAAGTGTCCTTTGGATGCGGGTGCTGGCAGTAGAAGATCGGCCTAGACGGATCGATTGTCGGCGCAAAGCCCTTCCAGAAGCTCTCCAGCTCGTCCTTCTCGCGAAGCTCGCGCGAGTACCAACTGTTCAGGACGAACCTGTAGCCCCTTACCTCCTTGACGACGATCTGCGCGAATTCTTCGCCGAAGAGCCTCTTCCACACTTCCTTGCGATGGAACGCCAGGCATGTGCGCTCGGCCTCTTCACGAGACGGTATCTGCTTTCTTGGCCACGACGCCTTGGATGCAAAGCCATCAACGTCATGATTGCCAAGCAGGAACAGCCGCTCGACGCGCCGACCATTGGCATCCCTGTCGTCGGGGAAAACCTTGTACCACGTCTCAGCCACGACTTCAAGTTCGTCAATCGTGCCTTTCGTTCCGAGATCGCCCGTGACGAGCACGCCGTCAACGCCCATGTCTCGGAAATAGCGCAGTGCCTTCTCGAACGTTGTTGCGTTTTCACGCCTCGTTATGTGAATGTCAGAAAGGACGCCTATCTTCAAGCGCGGCGGCTCTGCCGAAACTTCGACTGCCCCGCCGCATGTATTCTTTTCTCCGCCTGGCACGCAACCAGCACCAGCCAACGCCGTGCCAGCGAGGATGAAATCCCGGCGAGTCGCCTCCAATCTCCCAATGTTCATTGCTTCAGCTTTCCTTTTGGCGTAACGAGAATTGACACAGACAGTTTGTGGCTTTCGCCCGGCGAGAGCGAATAGGCGCAGTCTCGATAGATTGTGCCTTCCTCGACGCAAAGATACCGTCTGCCGAACTCGGGATCGTCAGACGCTCCGTATGCGGAGAAGTCGGCGCCAGAACCCCATATACAGTATTTGCGGTTGCCTTGATAGTCCAGCCTTATGACGCGGTTCAGAACGGGATCCACCATGCAGAGCGGAGTGTCGCGCTCTTTCTCAAACACATATCCTGGCGCCTTGTCATGAAAGAGTCCACCCGAGAAACCTCCCTTCCACCGTCTGCTGCAGCCTAGATCTGGTTCGCCTTTCCAGAAGTAACGCAAGCCATCGAGACCTTCAACGCTGCACTTGGCGGCGTCGCCCACGCGAAAGTACGGGTGCATGAGTTCGGTGCATGCGAATTTGCGCTCGCCCGTGTTTTTCACGATGAACTCCGCCGAGAAATTGTTCTTCCCGATACGATACGTCAGCTCCGCGTGAAAGCGGTGTGGCCAGACTGCGCGGGTTTCGTACGAGTCGTCCAGAGCAAGAGTAACGGAATCGTCAGACCTCTTTGCGACGCGCCATGTGACATAGCGCGTGAAGCCGTGTATTTTACAGCCCTTCTCTCCTTCAAACACCGCCCACGGCCAGCATAGCGGAAAACCGTCTTCGGCTTTGAGCACCGCAACGAGATCGGCAAAGAGACTGTCGCGCATCCAAGCGAGATTTGCCGCGATCTCGGCTGTGTATACGCCCCAGCCGCAGAAAAGGCACGCGTTCACCATGCTGCGACGGTGGCCCTCGCACATGCGGGCGTATTCTATCGGCGGACCGGAATGCAGAACCGTCTTGTCGGCAAGCCCAAGAAACTCGCCTGCCGGCTGCACGTCAACCCAGAACGGATCGCCAAGCTCGCGCAGCTTCTCAGAATCCATGTCCTAGCTCCCTAAGATGTTCCGAAACCGTGTGAAGCGCAAGGAACAGATTTTCGGGCATACCACACCCGACGTCTGCAATAAGCCGCCTGGCAATGGAAACAGGCTCCTTTTCCACCGGCAAGCCCTCTTTGACGTACGCAGCGATGCGCTCACCGTAGAGTTTTACGCGCTCTTCACAGTATTTGAGAGCGGCTGCAACGGCCTCATGCCCGACCACAACCGATCCAATGCCGTCGTATACGTGCCCGCAAACGATGTTGCTCACGCCTTCGCGCGAAAGTCTCGCCAACGTGTCTCGATATGCCGCAAGGTCACGATAAAATGCGATGCCCTGGCAGACGGTGCCGTTGGCCTGTATGGAGTCGCCTGTAAAGGCCGTGCCATTCGTGGTGTCAATCCAGACGATGCAATCATCGTCGTGCCCAGGCGCAGGAACAGCGCGTAAACGCCCTTCAAGCAACTCGCCTTCGCGGAGCAGTCGATCAGGCTCGGCACCCCTCAGATGCGACTGCGGCGGCGGCGAGTTCTCCGGAAAGCGCGTACGCACGTGAATCGCCACTTTCACCGGGTCTCGCAGAGCGTCTGCTGCGGACGCAAGCGTCGCAACCTTTATGCCATACTTCTCGTGGAGCGTATGATGTCCGCCGACATGGTCGCCGTGCACGTGCGTGCAGAGAAGCCAGTCGATGTCGGCAGGCTTCAGGTCAATTTCATCCAGCGCGGGAATTAGATATCTCTCAGGCTCAAGATGAGATGAGTCTATGAGAAAGTTTTTTTCGCCGCGAAGGAGGACGATGCCCGTCCAAACAGGACCAAACGGCACTTTCAAGAGAAACGCCCCTGGCACCACTTCTTCAAATGACGGCAGCTTCTTGAACACTTTTCGCGTCTTGAGGTCGAGGTAGTCGGTGTTGTCCCTGGACGTATCGGCATTTTCAGCGACCAGCACGCGCGCGTCTGGTGAAACGGCAATGTTGTGCCAGACACCGGCGCGGACATTGTAGAACTTGAGAGGCTCCATGTTTACGCGCTTCGCATCCTCGCCAATGAGAAGCGTCGCCTCGCCGGCGAGAAGCACGAATGTCTCGTCGGTCAAGTTGTGCCGTTCGAGATCCGCGATGTTTTTCTCGTCGAACCTCGGCGCGTAGTTGAGAGAGGCGACGGTCCACTTAGCGCCGCTCACGACGCGCGAATAGCCTTCGCCAGAATACTCCAGGACATCAAGGTGATTAAGCATGGTAATTGCGTATTATACCATCTTCGCAAACGAAGCGGCTGAATCTCCGGCGATTCTGCCGAAAACTAGCACTTCAGTCCCGGCGTTTCCGCCGATGCGATTGAGCCCGTGAACGCCGCCTGTCACCTCGCCGGCCGCGAAGAGACCGGAAATCGGCGAGCCGTCGGCACGGAGCACACGGCACTGAGCGTCAATCACGAGGCCACCAAGCGAAGTGTGCGGTGCGGGCGCAACTAACATGGGTTCACTAGAAATGTCGACGCCCGCCAACGCATAGCGGCGCAGCGTATCGACATATGTCGTCTCCAAAAGCGATTTCGGAACGCCAGTCGCGTCGAACCACACTCCGCCGTCCACGCCGCGTCCAGCCTTGATCTCGGCAAATATCGCTCGCGACACTTCATCTTTGTTGGCATGTTTGTCGGCGAGGAATCTTCGTGTAAATGAGGCCAGGCGCAACGCAGTTTACACGTATGCCGTACTTCGCAACTTCCACTCCGAGAGCCTTTGTGAACATGTTGATGCCAGCCTTGCCGGCTGAGTACGGCAACATGCGGCGGTGCACCCACGTAACTTGACCGTGTACCGACGATATGTTGACGATGCGCCCCTCGGTCTTCTTGTCCACCATGTCCACAACGGCGTAGCGCGAAAGATACGCAGCAGCGTTGAGGTTCAACGCGATCTGGCTGTCCCAGTAGTCCATGGGCATGTCCTTGAACTCGCCTTTCGGGCCATCTGGAATCTTCAGCGCTCCGCCTGCGTTGTTGATGAGAACATCGATCTTCCCGAACGTTGCAATGAAATCCTCCATCGTCGCCTTGCAGAAGTCGTGAGAGCCGACGTCGCCAAGATATACCTTCGTCTTGACGCCGAACTTCTCGCATTCCCTTGCCACAGCCTCCGCGCCAGCGGCATCCTTGTTGCCGCAGACGCCGAAAAGTACAACGGCATAGCGGAGTACGCCAAGTCTAAGGACTGGCTGCTGCGCCCTGTCGATGCCCGCGTCAACAGTCCCAATTTTAGACAGATTATAAGGTATTACTCGCCAGCCGGAATCATTCTTGACGCCTCCGGCTCTCCGCAGACATTCGCTAATGTTGACTTCGGCAACATCCCGGTCGTCATCATGAATCTGGAGTCCAACATGGGCAAAAAAGCGCAGTCATCGGTTTCCAGCGATTCACGCGAGATCGCAAAGCTCGCCGTCTCGGAGCTGCTTGAGGCAAATCCATCGATGTTCGTGTTCATTGAATGGTTCAATCCATCAATGCGCTGGTCATCGATAAAACGCGAGGTTGCATCCGAGCTTTCAGCATTGCACGGCATACCTTTGAGGATTATAACGCCGACGCCAAGCGACATGACAAATCCGTCAAAGCTGGAAAAACGAATATCCACCATGCTGAAGACACTGCCTCGCCCCTGCGGAGTGTTCGCTGTTTCAGATATAATAGGAGCCGCCGCCGTATCAGCGGCGCGACGCATCGGCGCCAACATCCCTGAAGACATCTCCGTTATTTCCGTCGATGACGATCCTGAGATATGCGAAAGCTGTTCACCCACGCTTTCAAGCGTGCGCCCCGACTTTCATCAGCTTGGCTTCTCGGCGGCAAGTCTTCTCTGCGAGGCGATGGAGCATCCCAATGCGAGTCCAAAGCGAATTGAGGTCGCGCCACTCGGCATAGTGCGCCGCGCCTCGACACGCCTGACGCGCATCTACGACAAGAAAGTCCACGACGCACTGGAGTCAATCCGGCTCGATGCATGCAACGGGATAACTCCGCATGACATCGCCGGGAAATTCGGCACATCGCGCAGAATGGCCGAGATACGGTTCAAAGCGGCGACAGGCCGCTCCATCGGACACGAGATTCTCGAAAAGCGGCTCTCCGTCGCATGCGCATACCTAAAGGAAGGCAAGGCCTCCATCTACGCAATCGCGAACTTCTGCGGATGGAAGTCCGACCTGGCCTTCCGAAAGTCATTCAAAGCCCATTTCGGGATTTCTCCACGAGAATGGCGCAACAGAATTCGTGCAAGCTGATAAGCCGCCGTTACTGCAGAATGACCATCAAGCCTTTCGGCGGCGGCACAAGCGTCATGCTCCAGTAATCATAATACTGGTAGACGCCCGGCTTGCCATCAGTCGCCTGCTGCTCGGCTCGCGTCGGCAAGGTCTGCACCCACTGCACGTAGTTCATGCCGTCGTGCAGCGTGCCGGCGGGAATATTCAGCGTGAACGGCTCGTTCCGTTTGAACTTTCCGTCGTGCGCGCCGACGGCCATGCCGTTCACATAGACGGTGTGCTGCTCGGTGAACCCATTGTCGCCACTTACGTCCGTCGTCTTCGTGCGGAACTTCCAGCCGCACTTTTCGCCCATCCCTTCCGGAATCCAGACGCCGAACGTGTAGTTGGTATGGCTCGCGCCGACGGATATCGAACTGGTGAAGTGCTTCACATTCGAATCGCCTGCAAAGGCAAGA
>CACYCL010000171.1 GCA_902772905.1 uncultured bacterium
ACGTGGCCGATGGTGCCGACGTTCACGTGCGGCTTTCCGCCGCGATCGAATGTTTCCTTAGCCATTTCTGTACTCCTGTGAGTTGTTTCTTGTCTTCTTTTTGCCCCGCCCCGTCCTGGAGCCACCTAGCGGAATCGAACCGCCGACCTCATCCTTACCAAGGATGTGCTCTACCTACTGAGCTAAAGTGGCCTCTTTCTGAGACGAAAACCTGTGTAGTATACCACAAATATGTGCGATTGCGCAAGTGGCATGTATGAAAATGTTACGCACCGAGCTGCAGACGGGCGAAACGACGCACCGTGATCGGCGCACCAATCTCCTTCCCGACGTTCGCAAGATAGGTCTCGACGGTTATGTCTCCGTCGGCAACGTAGTCCTGCTTCAGAAGACATATCTGGGAGCAGAACTTCGCCGCCATGCCTTTTTTGATGCCCACAAGCGCCTGCTCCGGCGGAAGCTTGCCCTTCTGCTCCTTGAGCGCATTGAGCTTGATCTCAAGCTCAGCGTCGATCTCGGACTGCGGAACCGCATCGGGCGCAATGTACTTCGGGCTGTTCGCGGCAACGTGCAGGCACAACATGTGCGCAGCCTCGTCGAGCTTCTCGCACGGCTTGTCGCACGCGAGCTCCACCAAAACACCAATCTTGCCGCCCATGTGAATGTAGCCGGAGAGGCACCCAGCGCCCTCAAGCGCATAACGCTCGGCGCGGCGGATCTTAACGTTCTCGCCAGTCTTGGTGAGGAGCATCTTGTAGTCGTCTGCCAGAGCCTCGGCAATGTCCTTGCCGTCAAGCGCCGCCTTCGCGGCATCGTCCACAAACTTGATGAACGCCTCGGTCTTCGCAACGAAGTCGGTCTCGCAGTTTACCTCGGCAAGTGCCATCGCCTTGCCGTCAGCAGACTTGGCGAGCGCCACGATGCCCTGCTTCGACTCCTTGTCGACACGCTTGGCGGCCACGGCAAGCCCCTTCTCGCGAAGGTACTTGACGGCCTCGTCCATATTGCCCTCGGTAGCGGCGAGAGCCTCCTTGCAAGCTCCCATTCCGGCGGCGGTCGCCTCGCGAAGCTGCTTGATCATGTCAATTGTGATAGTCATTGTATTCGAAAGTTTTGAGTTTTGTAAGTTTGGATGTCACGCCTGGACAGGAGCCTCGGCGGCTGGAGCCTCTGGAGCCACGGCGGCGGCGGCGGCGGCCTGCGCCTCCGCAACCTTGGCCTGGCGCTTGGCGGCGAGGTCGGCCTTGGCCTTGATCTCGGCGGCCTCCTTGGCGGCGCGAGCGGCAGCTTTCACATCGGCGGCAACCGCACCCTTCTTCGCGGAACGCTTCGCTCCGCCCGCAGGACGCGCGGCAACCTTCGCCTTGCGCTCGGCGCGCTCGGCCTTCTGAGCGGCTTCGCGCTCGGCGCGCTCAGCCTCGCGGCGGCGGCTTTCCTCTGCGGCCTTTGCGCCATATTCATCGTTCGCGCCCTGGATAACTTTGCAGAGACCGTTAAGTATGAGCTCGACGCCGCGAACGCTGTCGTCGTTGCCGGGAATCACATAGTCAATCGGCTCTGGATCGGCGTTCGTGTCGACAATCGCGACTACGGGGATGCGAAGCCTCACGGCCTCCTTGACGGCATTTGCCTCCTTCACGCAGTCGATAATAATGACCGCTCCCGGAAGCTCAGCCATCTCGGCGATGCCCGTAAGGTTCGTCTCAAGCTTGGTGAGTTCACGACGGAGCATCGAGTTCTCCTGCTTGTGCTCGGATAGCTGGCCACCATTCGCCTTGGCCGTCGCCTGAAGCTGGCGCATGCGCTTCACGCTGGAGCGAATTGTCTTCGCATTCGTGAGTGTGCCGCCTAGCCAGCGCTCGGTCACGTAGAACTGGCCGACGCCTTGCGCCGCTTCCTTGACGAATTCGGCAACCTGCTTTTTAGTTGCGACAAAAAGAATCTTTTTGCCCGCGAGAACCGTGTCTTTCACGAACGCCGCCGCCTCGTCGAGAAGCTCGACCGACTGCTGGAGGTCGATGACGTGGATGCCGTTGCGCTTGTCGAAGATGTAGCCCTTCATCTTGGGATTCCAGCGCTTCGTTTGGTGGCCGAAGTGAAGACCGGCGTCAAACATGTCCTTGAGTGTTATGCCCGTAAGGGCGGATGTAGGCATCTCCATAGTTTTTCCTTTCGTTTTGATAGACTCATCAATCCGCTTTGGCCGGGAATGGCGCCCCGACTCATTCGCTTCAACCCGCCCACCGTGGGCGAATTAGTGGTGTAGTATACCAAAAAACGCCGCGGCATGCAACTACGGCCATCAAAACGGAAATGGGTGCCACAGACTGGGCGGACATGGGCGCTACTGGCCGACGGCTAGACGCTCCGCAAGCCGCTCGGGCAGCCCGGCGGCGCGTATCCGCCCCTGCGCCGCCTCTATGTCGTATTCAAGCCTGCGAAAGCGCACCATGCGATCCTTTGGACTGTATATTGCGTATGCCGCGCGCGGATCGCCATCTCGCGGCTGACCAACAGATCCAACGTTTATGAAATACTTGCGGCCTATCGGCATGCGAAAATCCTGCGCATCTATGCGATAAACGGCGCCCAGCTGCTTCTCGTAAATCATCGGGCAGTGCGTATGGCCATGGAAGCAAAGCGGCGTAACCTGATGCACAAAGTGTGACTCCGCCTGCAAGTGGTCGAAAACGTAACCGAACGCCGAAGGGTTGTCCAGCGTAGCATGCACAAGCGTCACGCCCATCTTCGTGGCGGAAAACGGCAGCGTGCGCAGATACGCAAGTTCGTCATCAGTGATCTGGCTACGCGTCCACTCTATCACCGCCGCCGCATGTGGATTGAAGTCGTCGAGATTCTGCACCGACGACACGTAGTGGTCATGGTTGCCCATCACGACGGGGCAGCCTAGATCACGCACTATCTGCAGACATTCGTGCGGACAGGCGTTGTACCCAACGACATCGCCCGTGCACAGAAAATCTGTCACGCCCTGAGCGCGGCAGTCGTCCAATACAACCTGGAGCGCGTCCAGATTTGAGTGAATGTCGCCGAGAATGGCAAATAGCCTGTCCATATTCCGAGCAAGCCCTATTTCAGCAGAGCGGACGCAAGCTGCAGATCCTCAACCGTCGTGATCTTGAAGTTTGGCTTAAGGATCGGCACAATGCGCACCACCCCGCCGCAAAGTTCCACAACCTGGCAGTCGTCCGTAACCTCGCGCTTGCCTAGCGCACGGAACGCGGCGCGGAACTCCCTCATCTGAAACGCCTGCGGCGTCTGCACGGCCCACAGCTTTTCGCGCGGCACGGTATCGGCAACGACAGTGCCCTTGACGCAACTCTTCACAGTGTCGGTCAGAGGCCGCCCGACCGCAACCGCCGGGCTGCGCTTTGCCGCCTTGACTATCTCGGACACCATTTCGGACGTGACGAGAGGGCGCGCGCCGTCGTGGGTTACGACGATGCGCGTATCGAGATCGCACGCCGCCAGCCCAGCCGCAACAGACTCCTGACGCCGCTGTCCGCCCTGGATTATCTTGTCCAGCTTAGATATGCCGAACATCTTGCAAACGGCCTTAGCAGCCAACTGCTGCTCCTTGCGCACAACAAGAACGATTCTGTCTATGTCAACGCAGCGCTCAAATGCCAACAACGACCATGCCACAACCGGCTTGTCAACAAGACTCAGAAACGCCTTGTCAACCTCCTTGCCCATCCGTTCCGACTTGCCTGCCGCAAGAATTATCGCAGTAGTCATACCAACCCCCTTCCACAGCACTTCTTATACTTCTTGCCCGAACCACATGGACACGGATCATTTCGCCCGACGACCGTACGCGGCGCAGGAGCCGCACCCTGCACCGGAAACGGAATCCCGCCGCCTGACATCGGTGGACGCGACATCATAGACGCGAACACGTCGCCAATGGTCTTCGCGGAGGCGGGCGAAGGCGACTTCTTTGCCTGACGAGGCTCGCCGACTTCTTCACCGGTCTCGCCATCAAACTCCCCAGCGTTCGTCTGCGCCCGCTGCATCATGTTCAGCGCAGCCTGCAAACGCGAGGCCGTTGCGCTTCTGAACTCGGCTGAGACCACCTTCGACTTAATCGTAGACATCAGCGTCTCAAACATGCCAAAGGCTTCCTTTTTGTATTCTATGAGCGGATCTCGCTGTCCGTACGCACGGAGATTCACACCCGTCCTGAGATCGTCCATGGCGCGCAGATAGTCCTGCCATTCGCGGTCTATGACCTGAAGGAAGACTCCGCGCTCCATATATGGAAGCGTCTCCTGGTCCTCGCCAGCGCACTTCGTCTCGTAAGCCTCCTCGACCTTCTTCATCACCAGTTCGCCAGCCGCATCAGGCGTACCAATGAGCGGGCGTATCTCGTCTTCTGTGACGGTAATGGGGAACGTGACGCCAAGCCAGTTCATGAAGTCAACAATCGAGCCGTCCTTCGCGTCAAAGAGATAGCGCTCCGCCTGCGTCAGCACAAGGTCGTTCATAACGTCTAGCACGAGGTTATGCACCGTCGCCTGGTCGCCCGTTAGCACCTTGCCGCGCAGCTCGTACACGACCGAGCGCTGCTTGTTCATAACGTCGTCGTATTCAAGGGTGCGCTTTCTGACCGCGAAATGCTGCTGCTCCACGCGGCGCTGCGCCGTCTCAACTGAGCGGTTCAGCCAGCGATGCTCCATGACCTCGCCTTCTTTGAGGCCTAGACGCTGCATTATGCCCGAAAGACGCTGCGAGCCGAAGAGCCGCATCAGCTTGTCTTCAAGCGAAATGAAGAACTGCGAGCTGCCGGGATCGCCCTGACGCGAGCAACGCCCACGCAACTGGCGGTCGATACGCCGCGATTCATGACGCTCCGACCCAATCACATGCAGACCGCCGACCTCGGCGACACCATCTCCAAGCTTGATGTCGGTGCCGCGGCCCGCCATGTTGGTAGCAATTGTCACAGCGCCCCTCTGCCCCGCGAGAGAAACAATCTCCGCCTCGCGTGCGTGGTTCTTCGCGTTCAGCACCTCGTGCGGTATGTGCGCTATTTTGAGCATTCTCGACAACACTTCCGACGTGGCCACCTCGACCGTGCCGAGCAGTATCGGCTGGCCATTCGCATGCCGACGCTCGACGTCGGCGATTATGGCCTTGAACTTCTCACGCTCCGTGCGGTAAATCTGGTCGTTGCCGTCCACGCGGTTGACCGGCTTGTTCGTCGGAACTGACACGACATCCAGCTTGTAGATCGACTTGAACTCCGCTGCTTCCGTCTCAGCCGTGCCCGTCATGCCGGAGAGCTTCTTGTACAGGCGGAAGTAGTTCTGGATCGTGATAGTCGCCAGCGTCTGCGACTCCTTCTCGATCTCGACACCTTCCTTCGCCTCGACCGCCTGGTGGAGGCCATCAGACCAGCGACGACCAGGAAGAACGCGACCGGTGAACTCGTCAACGATGTAGACGTGGTTGTCCTGCACGACGTACTCAACATCCCTTTCGTACAGGCAGTAGGCTCTCAGCAGCTGGTCCACGACGTGCACCCTGTCGGACTTCTCGACGAAAGCGCTCTGCGCATTGCGCCGGCGTTCGATGCGCTCAGCGTCCGTTAGCGACTTGTCGCCGTCTATTGCGGACATCTGCGCGGCAAGGTCTGGCAACACGAACATCTGTGGATCCTGCGGGCAAATCTTCTCGCATCCCTTGTCTGTCAGCGAGACCTCCCTGGTGCGCTCGTCAATGGTGAAGTACAGTTCGCCCTTCAGCTCACGGGCGCGCTCCTTGCGCATCTCAGAGAGCATCTGCATCTCCACATCCTCATGGTGCTTGCGCAGCTCAGCGTTCTCAAGCAGATGGCGGAACTGCTTGTGGCGAGGCATCGAGTGGTAGACCTGGTATATCTTCTCCTTGAACGTCTCGACATCGCCGGCTTCATAGGCCTTCTTGGCCTCCTGCACAAGCTCGTTGCACATCGAGGTCTGCACGCGCACTATGGACGACACGAGCGGATTCAGCTCGACGTAGACGTGTGCCGTCGATATCGTGGCCGGGCCAGATATAATGAGCGGCGTCCTGGCCTCGTCGATGAGAATCGAGTCCACCTCGTCAACAATAGCGAAGTTGTGGCCATTCTGCACAACCTGATCGGGCTGCTGCGCCATGCCGTTGTCGCGCAGATAGTCAAAGCCGAACTCGCTGTTGGTTCCGTATGTTATGTCGCAGGCGTACTGCGCGCGGCGCTCATCGGAATCCATCGAGTTCTGGATGCAGCCGACCGTGAGGCCCAGGTACTTGTAGAGATGGCCCATCCACGTGGCGTCGCGTCGCGCAAGATAGTCGTTGACGGTGACAAGCTGCACGTTCTTGCCAGCTAGCGCGTTCAGGTACAACGGAAGCGTGGCGACCAACGTCTTGCCTTCGCCCGTCTGCATTTCTGCGATTTTGCCCTGGTGCAACACTATGCCGCCAAGGAGCTGCACGTCGAACGGCACCATGTTCCACGTAAGCGTATGGCCACAGACCTCCTCGGTTGTGCCGACGAGATGCCGGCAGGCATTCTTCACAAGGGCGTATGCCTCGGGCAAGATATGGTCAAGCGTCTCGCCATTGGCGACGCGCTCTCGAAATTCCTGCGTCTTCGCCGGAAAATCCGCATCCGCAAAGTTCTTCGACTGATACTCCTCCTCTATGCGGTTAATCTCACGGACAATCGGCCACAGTTTCTTAAGCTCACGCTCGTTCTTCGTTCCAAATAAAAACTTCAACAGATTCATATAGCGTGTATTATATCAAAAAATCGCCGCGATTACACTAGCAGCCGCGCGATTTTGTCGACTGGATCGCCTTCGGGGCGCAACAGACCTGCGGCATTTGCCAACGCTGCTCGCGCGGCAGCGTTGGCTTCGGCATCCGTAAGCCACGGGCGAATACGCTTCAACACGTTCTCGACCGTGAAGTCCTGCTGGATCAGTTCCGGCATGGGGCACGGCACCGTCTCGCCCGTCTTCTCGCATACAATGTTTATAAGGCCTATGTGCTTCACTCCCTTCAGCGTAAAGCGGCAGATTATCTCGAACAGCAGGTCTACATGGTACACCAGAACGGTCGGGCAACCCGCAAGCGCCGCTTCAAGCGTGGCAGTGCCACTTGCCACAACTGCCGCATCGGCCTCCCGCAAAAGCTCCCTTGCGCCACCCAGACGCACTTCGACTGCATCAGAGACGTAAGCGTCTATCGCCTTCTTCACCTTCTCGTTCGCCGCCGGTATTACAACTCGCAAGCCAGGCAGCTCCCGACGAAGCTCGGCTATGACCCTGAGCAGCTTCGGCATGTGATGCTTTATCTCGCCAAGCCTGCTGCCTGGCAGGACGGCAAGCAGCCTGCCTCCATCTTTCTTTAATTCTTCCCTCTTTCCCTCTCTCTCCATGGCAAGTGCAAGCGGATGCCCAACGAACTCCGCAAGCCCGGGCCGGAATATCTTTGGCTCAAACGGAAGGAAGCAGCATATCTTATCTACCATCCGCTCGATCTTGGGTATGCGGCTCTGATGCCATGCCCATACCTGAGGACATACCACGTGGACGGTCCTTATCCCACGCGACCTGGCGTACGCATCAAGCTTGAGATTCATGCCAGGATAGTCAACCGTGCATACAACATCGGGTCTCCATTCGTCAATCGCCCGCTCCATGGTCCTCTTCACACGAAGGAAGTAGAATATCCTCCTGAGCACCTGAACGATGCCCATCACGGCCAAATCGCCGATCTTGAACCCATAGTCTCCATAACCGCGTATCTCTACGCCAGGGCACAGCTCACGTACCTTCACGGCTATGTGTTCGCGGTAGATCATGCCGGACTCCTCACCGGCGAGAAGCAGAATTTTCATGCCTTCATGGCCTCAATGGTGCCGGGGGAAGGCCAGAGTCTACCCCGACTATGGCCATGCCGTTCTTGTTGGCAAACGATACAACAGCCTCGCGGTCAAGCAGTATGAGCCGTCCGGCCTGGAACGCAAGTGCCGTGACGCCAGCCTTCTTCATCTTCTTAAAGGTGGTGAGGCCGACCACCGGTATGTCAAAGCGCCAGTCGTGCCCCTCCCGCGCAGCCTTGCACAGCACAGACCCCTTCGACAGCCTGCCCGCACGCTTGATTGCAGCGTTCGTGCCCTCGAACGCCTCGACGGCAAGAACCATGCCAGACTTCACGAGCACCGTCTGCCCCACGTCGTGCCGCCCCATGTCGGCGGCCACCTGCATTCCGCGCGCAACGTCGTCACGCTCAAGGCCAGTGAACCCACGCTCCGTGAGCTGTCCCGCGGCAGGCATGTGATCATCCATGTAAAGCGAGGCTGGATACATCTTCACGCCCGCGCGCTCGAACTCTGCCACGAGCTTGCCGAATATCGTGTGCGCGTTCTTCACGGGCATTTCGCTGAGCCACCGCTTCACTGTGTCGTCAAAGCGCCCTCGGAAGAGAGAAAGCGGGTTTACCTGCCCTGCGAGCACCGCCCCCTCGTAGCCCTCTTCCGCCGCCCACGCGACGGCGCGGTCAGACTCGCCGACGGCAAACGGATAAGAATGCGCACCAAGTCTCGCTGTGGAGCGCGCACACGACCCCTTGACAGCAAGCACGTCCACACGAGGCACGCCGGCGCGCCGCGCACCTTCGATAACGAATCGGGGGTAGTCGCCCGCCCCTGCAATAACTAGCAACTTCGAAATCATGCTGTCAAAGTCAATATGTCCACAACCGCCACTTCAAGGTGAATTATACCATAATCATGGCTCGACTTTCACTGGATCCCTCACCAACATCGCCGAAGTACGCATCTTTTCCCTCAGGAAAAGGAAGAAAAGCGCACGCTCCTTGTTGACATCGGACGTCACGCGAACGGCTCTCGTCGCTCCGGCGCGGCGAATCTCCTCTGCCAGCATGTCCAGTTGGCTCTGGAGCGTAACGGTGTTCCTAAACCACAGACATGTGCAGCGGTTCGGATTCTCCGGGTCGCCGGAAGCAAGCGGCATGAAGGAAAGCAGTCGCCAGTTGGTGTTCATAACCTGAACCGTCTTGACCGGAACAGCCCCGTCGACAAGCGGCGAGCAGCTCTCGGCTTCAACCCTGACGACCGTAGCGCACCCGTCAAGAAGCACGGCAGCCAGGCACATCACAACCGCCTTCATTTTCCACCTCCGCCCGTTTCAACAAGATTGGCGGATATGCTGACGTCCTTGCAGACGACGACCCACGGTATAGTCACGTAGTACGCATTGAACAGCACCTCGTTGTCGTCGTCTATGTGAAGGTCTGCTATCTTGCACCCCTCCCGCTCGGCGAGTTCTTCCAGCTTCGAGTAGGCTATGGGCATCTTAACCTCGTCGCAGAACAGCGAGAACGGACACCAGGAGGCCAGGTTCTCGTTGCCGCACACGATCGGGACGCACCCGAACAGGTACCAGCCGTAGTTCTCGACCATCACGTGCTTCTTGACGCCCCTGCCAAGCGCAGAGGTGGACGCCTCCTCGACCGTGAAGCATCCGTCCAGCGCCAGCATCGCCGCCGCAAGCGCCATCGCCGCCGTCTTCGCGCTCATCTCATCATCCTCATGTACGCCCTGACAAGCTGCGGCCCCCAGAACATCCAGACGAGGCAGCCCATGCAGATGTACGGGCCGTACGGAATCTCGGTGAACCGCCCGAGCCTCGTCTTGGAGAGCGCCACCGCCGAAAGCCCGACGACCGAGCCGAATACGGACGATAGGATGAGCGTCACCAGCACGGCGAACGGCCCAAACATCGCACCCACCGCACCCATCAGAAACACGTCGCCCATGCCCATCGCCTCCCTCTTGAACGCCATCGATCCAAAGAACCTCACGAGCCACAGAAGCCCGAAGCCGAACACGAGACCAGCAAGAGACAATGCAAGCGGAAGGTACATCTTGGGATTCGAGAACTCCATGGCGAAGTTCTTGAAGCTCAAGCTGACAAGCGTCCAGTATGCGACTCCGAGAAGAATGCCGCCTACAGTCACGAAGTCCGGCAGAAGCTTGTGGTCGTAGTCGATGAGCGAGCCGACTATCATAAGCGAGATCCATATCCA
>CACYCL010000172.1 GCA_902772905.1 uncultured bacterium
AGGCGGAGTGAAAAATTCACCGACCGACGCTGATACAATCATCCGCAACTGCGCTGACTTCGGTTCCGAGACGGCGCAGGGCTCTGGTGGCCATGCCGGTGCGATCGTCGGCTCGAACTGGAACGAGTCCTACACGTACACCGATGGTGGCGGCAACACCTTCAAGGCTTCGACCGCTGACTGTGGCTATGTCAAGAATGCGGTGTTCGGGCGCGCTTATGCGACGGCGTTGACCATAGATAATACTGATTACCTGACCACGGTTGCGCAGTCCGACCTCGCGGTGGGCAACACCTACACGCTGCTGGCCGACGTCGCGGCTTCCGCGACGCCTGTATTCACGCTGACGACTGTTGGTGACACGATTGCGTTCAACACGAACGGCTTCAACTTCGCGGGCACTGTCGCCGGTACGTCAACCATCGTCGTCACGGACAGCACGGCGGACGCGGTCAAGACGTTTACCGCCACTGCCGGCGTTGCTTCGGTCGATGATGTCGCCTACGCAACCTTCGCCGATGCGCTTGCGGCAATCACGGACGATCCCGAAAAGGACGATTTCGTCACGCTCATAGCCGACAATGTCGCAGCGACAATTGACAGCGCAACGACGATCAAGGTCAAGGCCAATGGCCATCCGTTCACGCCCACGATTGTCGGCGATTTCGTCCTTAGCACGACAACCGACGGAAACGGCATCACGACTTACACGACTGCCATTGGCGTCGCGAAGATTGGCACGACTGCCTATGCGTCATTTGCTGATGCGTACGCTGTCGCAAAACAGACGCCCGGAACAGTTATCGTCCTTCTCGCAGAGGTTGATGAGACGATTACCGCAGTTGACGGCGAGACAATGAACTTCTCAATTGACAAGGGCGAGTTCACGAGTTCCAGCATCGAGCTGAATGTCCCCGCCAACGTAACGGTCAACATTGCCTCTTCAAGTGCTGTCGGTGGCGTTACGGTGCTTTCGGGCGAGGGGCGCATCGTCGCCACGACCCAGGCGCAGACGCTGACATCTCTTGTCCAGCAGTCGACATGGTGCGGAACGCTGGAGGTCAAGAATGCGTCATGGGCTAACACCATTGTGAGACTGGATCAATTCGGAAACAAGAATTCCACCGTGTGCGCCAATTATATATTCTTCGCACCGGCGAACGACGGTAATTCCGTCAAGGCTCTTGAGATTGGTGCGAATGGCCTTACTCTTGAGGGTGCCTATGCGTCTGGAACGTTTGCTTTCCCGTGCGCGTTGACCGGCTCTGGCAGGATTACCGTCAAAGTGAAAGACTCCGCGAGCGGCACGACGCTCAAGGGGGTTCAGTTCATCGGTGATTCAACCGGATTCGCAGGAAGCGTTGCTTTTGACGAAAATGCGAATGCCTACGTCCAGTTTGGTTCAACGGGCATTGCCTCAAGCGAGCTGGCAGCGAAGCGTATCTTGACCGGCGACGATGCTGTTGTCACTGTCGCCTCCGGAAAGACCTGGACGTCAAGCAACTTCATGCTTCACGGAACCGTCACGCTCGACGGCGATCTGCGCGCTCTCGATGGCACGACGCCTGGTTCTGTGTGGAACAATCATTCTAGCGCGGTCCTTACCGTTAACAAGGCTGGCGCGTTTCAGTTTGGCAACTCGACAAGTTGGGAAGGTCGCTATGTCGTAAACTACGATAACGCTGCCGCCACAGGTGCATTCGTCATGCCGCAAAAGGCTACCACAGTCATCAACGGAGTGGAGGGCGCATTTAATGGCTATCCTACAACTGGCAGCGCTGCGCCTAATGTCACTGGCGAAGTCGTTCTAAACGCGAATTGGACGATTGGCGACGGATATCCGGGCACAGGTTCTAAGACAACGTTTGCGAAGCTCTCGGGTTCAGGCAACTTGACGACCTGCACGAAAACGGTAAGCGGCACGGTCTACTATGAAATTAAGAAGCTTGACAAATACACCGGCGTGATCACGGTCAGTTCGGGAACCGATGTCACGATTGGTTGTGTAAACGTATCCGAGCTTCCGGCGGAGGGCACGTGCGTAGTGAAGACTGCGACAGGAGCCGTCAATACCGACGTTCCTCTTTACGTTGGCGATGTAGACACTGGCAAGACGCTGGAGTACAAGGCCGATGGCGCGGATGGCGCTGGTCTGTATGTCGCGGACGAGGGTGGCACTGTGATTGACCCGGCTAATAGCGACTCCATCGAGGTTGCCGGTGACGGAACTGAATCCCCCGCTGACATCGCGGCCGGTGTCACTGTTCAGAAGCCTGCGGCAGCCAGTGCTGTCGCTGACGAGACGTATCAGGGCTACTTCACAAAGACAGCAGTGTATGCCGACGGCAAGTGGGTGGTGACTGCCGCAATTGCCGAAACGGTTGAGACCGGTGTCGAGGAGTCCGCCATCGCGGCCCTTACGGACGCAACCGCTGAAACCATCGCGATCCCTGCGGGTCTCTACTACAGGATCACGCCGGCGGCGGAACTCGGCACATGGGGCACTGCGGCAACAGGTCTCTCCTCTGGCAGCGTTGACGCTCCTGAGATCAGCAACAGCGCTGAGCAGAAGGGCTTCTACAAGGTTGAGCTGAGCGCGACTCCGTTCAAGTGACAGACTCTGCTTGCAGATAGCTAATGAAAGGAGACCTGTGCCCAACGCGCAGGTCTCTTTTTGGTATGCTGTCAACGCTGAAGTGTGTGCTGGACGGCGGGGTGTGAAACATGATACAATACGCATTTAGTTGCACCTTCGAATTGAACAGAAAAGGAGAAACTTATAAATGAAACCTACGTTGGTTGTTCTTGCAGCTGGAATGGGAAGCCGTTACGGCGGGCTAAAGCAGGTTGATCCTGTTGGTCCCAGCGGCGAAGCCATACTTGACTATTCCGTGTTCGATGCCGTCCGTGGAGGATTTGGCAAGGTTGTGTTCATCATCCGCCACGACTTCGAGGCCGAGTTCAAGGAGAAGGTTGGCCGCAAGTACGAAGGGCTGCTTCCTGTCGACTACTGCTATCAGGACATTGCAGACCTGCCTGCGCCGTACGCTGTGCCCGCCGGTCGCACGAAGCCGTGGGGCACTGCCCATGCGACGCGCGCCGCGCGCAGCGTGGTGAACGAGCCGTTCGCCGTGATCAACGCGGACGATTTCTATGGCCGCGACGCATTTGCAAAGCTTGGCGCGTTCCTTTCCGCTCCGGTGGACGGCGGCGACAAGCTGCATTTTGCGATGGTCGGCTACAGGCTGGATCTCACGCTGTCCGAGAATGGATCAGTTGCCCGTGGCATCTGCGACGTGGCAGAAGACGGCACGCTTCGTGGCGTCAAGGAGATGACGAAGCTGGTGCGCGCTGGCGACACCGCCGAGAACCGCGAGAATCCGGACGCTCCCGACAAGGTTCCGCTGGATGCTCGTGTCTCGATGAATCTCTGGGGCTTCACGCCGGGGCTGTTCGCCGAGCTTGAGCGCCGCTTCCCGGAATGGCTAGCCGTCAACGGCGCGAAGGAGAAGAGCGAGTGGTACATTCCGTTCGTCGTTGACGAGCTGATCCACGAGGGCAAGGCCGACTGCCGTGTGCTTCCGACCGATTCGAGCTGGTTCGGCGTTACGTACCGCGAAGACAAGCCGCATGTCACCGCTGCCATCCGGGCGCTTGTGGATGCGGGAGAGTATCCGTCGAATCTGCTTGCTCGATAGGCTGCTAGACGTCATCTGGCCGCGCAGATGCGAAGTGTGCGGGAGACCGTCGGATCGTTCCGCACGCTACATCTGCTCCGATTGCCTCAACAGAATCGCGTTCATACCGGTGAATGGCTGCTGCCGTCGGTGCGGACGCGACGCCGTTGGATTGGATGGAGAGTTCCTCTGCGAGGACTGCCGGGTGTTCCGCCCTGGCTTCGACCGCGTTGCCAGTGCCGTCAGGTTTGACGGCGAGGCGCGCGAACTTGTGAACGCCTTCAAGTTTCGCAGCAGCATGTGGCTCAGGAACGACCTCGTGGATTGGCTGGAGGGTGTGCTTCGCGCACGTTTTCGCATTGGCGAGATTGACTTGGTTCTGCCCATGCCGTCCACCACCGCGAGACTATGGAACCGTGGCTGCAACCAGTGCGGCGTTCTGGCCCGTCCGCTTGCGCGGCGGATTGGCAAGCCGTGCGGGCGTTTCGTGATGCGCCGAAAGGGGCGACCGCGCAGACAGGGCGGATTGGGCGAGGCGGAGCGCCGGGAAAACGTGATCGGCACGTTTGCGGTTGTGCGGCCGTCGCAGGTGCGAGGGCGCACGGTATTGGTTGTGGACGACATAATGACGACGGGATCGACTCTTTCCGAATGTGCGGCGGAGCTCAAGCGCGCAGGCGCGTCGCGTGTTTGGTGCGTCACGCTTGCACGGTCGCTCAGAAGCTGAGCGATGCGAGGCTGCAAATATGCTATAATACCAGTTCATGCGAAACTTGCAGGCAGTAGAATCAATAAAGGCGTAGTACGCTTATGGATGCATTCGGCAGCAGACTCAGGCTTTCCGTCCGTGGCGCGTCTCACGCGCGGCGGCTGGAGTTTTTTCTGGACGGCTTCCCCGCTGGCTTCACTGTGGACGCTAACTCGCTTCGGACGTTCATGGAGCGCCGTGCGCCTGGACGCGATGCGCTTTCCACTGCGCGGCGCGAGACAGACGAAGTGGTATTCACATCGGGGTTAGTCGACGGCGTAACGACCGGCGGCATCGTGCGCGGCGAGATTGCAAACCGCGACATGCGTCCGGGCGACTATGGCGCGGAGCGCACTGTGCCGCGCCCCGGCCATGCCGATTTCGGGCAGTGGGTGGAGTCTGGCGCGATACCGACAGGCGGCGGCAAGAATTCGGGACGCCTCACGGCGCCGCTCTGCGCGGCAGGGGGGATATGCCTGCAGTACCTCGCTGCGCGCGGCATTTCCGTGTCGGCAAGGGTCGAGACTGTGGGAGGGAAAGCCAGGGATTTCGAAAAGACGATACTCTCGGCCAAGAAATCGGGAGATTCCGTAGGCGGAACAATAGTATGCGAGGTCGGCGGTGTGCCCGCTGGACTTGGCGGTGCGCTCTTTGCTGGTGCAGAATCGGAGCTTGCGGCGGCTGTGTTCGCGATTCCTGGAGTCAAAGGCATCGAGTTCGGTGAGGGTTTCGCGGCGACGAGACTGCGCGGTTCCGAGAATGACGATTCGTTCGATGTGGTCGATGGACGCGTGGTCACCAAGGGCAACAGGCATGGCGGCATCCTCGGTGGCCGCACCAGCGGAATGCCGCTCGTGTTCCGCGTGGCCATGAAGCCCACGCCAACAGTGTTCAAGCCGCTCGACAGCGTTGACCTCGCAACGATGAAGCCGACAGTGTGCGCGATGAAAGGCAGGCACGACCCATGCATTGCGCTGAGGGCGGTTCCCGTCGTGGAGGCGCTTGCGGCGTTCGTCATCGCAGACCTGCTTCTCGCCGACGAGGCGGCCCATCCGCGAATATGTCTTACGCTCACTGGGCGAACTCTTGCCGAAGACATGAAGCAGTTTGCGTCGCAGCGCTACTTTGCCGACATGGTTGAGCTGCGAGTGGACTTGCTGACCAGGGGAGAGCGCGCAAAGGCGGCGAAGTTTCCGGCAATGGTGGATGTGCCGACTGTTCTCACTTTCCGGCGCAAGTCTGACGGCGGTGCGTTCGAGGGCGACGAGGGCGAGCGACTCGCGTTCTTCAGAAAAGCACTTTCGTGGCGGACGCGAAACGGCGGCGCGAAAGGCTTTGCGTATGTTGACTTTGAAGAGGGCTTTGGCGGAGCGGAACTCGTCGATCTCGCGCACAGGGCTGGAGCGAAGGTGGTGCGCTCGCTTCACGACTTCGCCGGGCCGGTGCACAATCTCCCGATGCGCATCAGGGCGCTTGCGGCGAATGGCGACATCGCGAAAGTTGCGTTTCGTCCGCGATGCCTTGACGACGTGACGCGCCTGTTTCGCGTGCTTGGGCCTGAATCGCTGTTGCGCCGCGTACCGCACGTAGTAATGGCGATGGGGCTTGCGGGCTTTCCGACGCGTGCGCTTGCAGGGCGGCTTGGGTCTCTCTGGACGTATGCGTCCGTCGGCGGGCTTTCCGAGCTAGGGCATGTGACGCCGCATGAGCTTGTGCGAACATACCGTATGCGCACCGTCACGCAGGACGCGGCGCTCTTCGGCGTGACAGGCTGGCCGCTCAAGGCAACGCGCAGCCCAGAGATCAACAATGCCGCGTTTGCAGCGGAGGACGAAGACGCCGTGATGGTGCCATTCCCGTCTGAGACGCCCGAGGCGGCGTTGCGCTTCATGAATGCTCTCCGCATGCGCGGCATGGCCGTGACCATTCCGCACAAGCGCGGCGTTATGCCGCTTCTCGACCGCATAGACACGTTTGCAAGGCGCGTCGGCGCCGTGAACACCGTGGTGCGCGAAGGGCGGCGGCTAGTCGGCTACAACACCGATGTTGCCGGAATCGCCGAGGCGCTCAAGTCGTTTGCCGGCGAATTGCGCGGACGCAAGGTGGCGCTCTTGGGCGATGGCGGTGCGGCTCAGGCGGTGAAGGTAGCTCTGAGGACGCTTGGCGCCCGCTTTAGGGTGTTCCACAGGGAGACGCCGCCCGGCGGATACGACATGATCGTGAATGCGACGCCCGTGGATCCCATTCCCGATTACGAATTCACCGGGCGCGAGCTTGTCTACGACCTCGTGTACGTTCCGGCGGTTACGCCGCTCATGGCGCGCGCCGCAGCGGCAGGGTGCCGCGTCGAGAACGGATTCTCGATGCTGAAGGCGCAGGCGCGCGAGCAGCGCCGCCTATACGAGCGAGCGGCGGCTGTTGAATGAATGTCAAGGCAAGGTAGAACATCAAGGATTCTTCATGTCAGATACGAACCTCAAGACATACGGCGAAGACGTCTTTTCCGAAAAGGCGATTCGCGCAAACCTGTCCAAAACCGTCGCGGCGAAGCTTATTGCTACGATGCGCGACTCAAAGCCGCTCGACCCTACGATTGCCGACGCAGTGGCGGAGGGGATGAAGAAGTGGGCGATTTCGCGCGGGGCCACGCACTTCACGCACTGGTTCCAGCCGCTCACCGGTGGAACTGCCGAGAAGCATGACGCGTTTCTGGAGCCTACAGGCCCGGCGCAGGCGGTGCAGCGCTTCTCCGGGAAGAACCTCATAGGCGGCGAGGCGGACGCGAGCTCGTTTCCGTCCGGCGGGCTGAGGTCTACGTTCGAGGCGCGCGGCTACACGGCCTGGGATCCAACGTCGCCCGCGTTCATAAAGCGCCACGACAACGGCGCGACGCTTTGCATACCCACTGCGTTCTGCTCGTTCACCGGCGACACGCTGGACATGAAGACTCCGCTTCTGCGCTCGATCCAGGCGGTTTCGAGGGCGATAGAGCGGCTGATGGGCAAGTTCGGCCAGCCCAAGGCGCATGTCGAGATAACGCTTGGCGCGGAGCAGGAGTATTTTCTCGTAGACCGGCGCTTCTACATGAAGCGCCCCGATCTGCTTCAGACCGGGCGCACCGTGTTCGGCGCGGCGCCTGCGAAGCACCAGCAGCTTGAAGACCACTATTTCGGAGCGATACGCCCGAGGGTGCTGAAGTTCATGACCGAGGTCGAGGAACGCCTCTGGCAGCTGGGCATACCGGCGCGGACGCGCCATAACGAGGTCGCGCCGGCGCAGTTCGAGCTTGCGCCGATGTTCGAGGACCTGAACCTTGCCGTGGACCATAACATGATGATCATGGAGGTGCTGCGCCAGACGGCTGAGCGGCATGGCCTTGTGTGCCTGCTGCACGAGAAGCCGTTCGCAGGCGTGAACGGCTCCGGCAAGCACTGCAACTGGTCGATATCGTATGGCGGGCGCAACCTGCTAACGCCAGGGGCAAACCCGCGCGAGAACGCGATATTCCTGACTGTGCTGCTGTCGATCATCCGCGCAATCGAGATGCATGCCGACATACTGAGAATGTCTACCGCCGGCGCGGGCAACGACCACCGCCTTGGGGCGAACGAGGCGCCGCCGGCGATCATATCCGTATTCCTTGGAGACGAGCTGAACGCCGTGCTGGACGCAATAGAGAACGGACGCAAGGAAGGGCGCAGCCGCCATGAGACAGTGCGCATAGGCGTGGACACGCTGCCGCCGCTCCCCAAGGACACGACAGACCGCAACCGCACGTCGCCGTTCGCGTTCACGGGCAACAAGTTCGAGTTCCGCGCGCCCGGATCGTCGCAGAACTGCGCGCAGAGCCAGATGGTTCTGAACACCATCGTGGCGGAATCCATTGACGCGCTGTGCGACAAGCTTGACGGAATGAAGGGCGACTTCAACGCGAACCTTCAAAAGCTCCTGCGGCGGCAGGTCACGGCGCACAAGCGCGTGATATTCTCTGGAGACGGCTATTCGGCTGACTGGCCTAGGGAGGCGGCGCGGCGTGGACTGCCCAACCTGCGCGACACGATGGCGTCGCTCGCTCCGCTCAAGGACCCGCGCAACATCGCGCTATTCGAGAAGTATGGAGTGCTTTCGCGCACCGAGATGCTTTCACGCTGGGAAATAGGCATGGAGGATTATCATCGCCGCATCAGAATCGAGGCGTCGATCGCGCTGGAGATCGCGCGTTCGATGATACGTCCTGTGGTTGCGGACGAGTTCTCGCGCCTGGCCTCTGCTCTTGGGCAGGCCAAGGCCGACGGACTCAAGGCGGGCATACGCGGCCTTACTGCGCTTTCGATGAAACTTGGCGCAGGGCTGGACGACCTGCATGTCAAGTGCGACAGGCTTGAGCGCGAGATCGCTCGCGGCAAGCACGAGTCGCAGCTAGCTGCCATGGGTGACCTCCGTCGCACGGTGGACAGGCTGGAGTCGCTTGTCGACGACGCGCGCTGGCCTCTCCCGAAGTACCGCGAGATATTGTTCGTGTACTGAAGCCGCATCCAATGGCTCGAAGCCGGCGGCGAAGAACATTGCGGTTGAAGGAGACGGGGGAATATGATACACTACGCGCATCATGACATTTGACAATCTGCTTGCTGTCTCTCCGATAGATGGGCGCTACGCGTCGAAGTGCGCGGAGCTTCGCGACGTATTCTCCGAATACGGCCTCATACGCCGCCGCGTGCTCGTGGAATGCACCTGGCTGGAGGCGTTGTGCGGGGCCAGGGAGATTCGAGAGTGCAAGGCGCTTTCCGTCGCCGAGCGCAAGGCGCTGCGTGCGATAGCCTCTTCGTTCTCCGTAGAGGACGCCGCGCGCGTGAAGGAGATAGAGCGCACTACGAACCATGACGTGAAGGCCGTGGAATACTTTCTCAAGGAGCGCGTGAAGGGCACTTCACTTGAATCCCGCTCCGAGTTCATCCACTTTGCCTGCACGTCAGAAGACATCAACAACATGTCTCACGCGCTCATGCTGCGCGACGGCAAGGCCGTTCTGCGTGCGGTAATGGACGAGGTCACGGGCAAGGTCGCCGCAATGGCCAAGGAGTGGGCCAAGGTTCCGATGCTGGCGCACACCCACGGCCAGCCGGCTTCGCCGACTACCGTCGGAAAGGAGCTTGCCGTTGTGACGGCTCGCCTGAGGCGCCAGGCCGCGGAGATAGACCGGCTTGTCATGCCTGCCAAGATGAACGGCGCCGTCGGCAACTTCAACGCACATCTCTCTGCATATCCCGATGTCGACTGGGAGAAGCTTTCTCGCGGCGTCATAGAATCGCTCGGCCTGCGCCAGAACAGGCTCACGACGCAGATCGAGTCGCATGACGGAATAGCCGAGCTCTTCGATGCCGTCTGCCGCTGGAACTCCGTGCTGCTAGACTTCGACCGCGACGTGTGGACTTACGTGTCGATGGGCTACTTCCGCCAGCGCACGGTGAAAGGCGAGATCGGTTCGTCCACGATGCCGCACAAGGTAAACCCGATCGACTTCGAGAACTCCGAGGGCAACATCGGCCTTGCGAACGCCGTGATGGGCTTCATGGCGCGCAAGCTTGCCGTGTCACGCATGCAACGCGACCTCACCGATTCAACTACGCTTCGAAACATGGGCGTAGGCTTTGGCTACTCGCTCATCGCTATGCGTTCCACATTGAAGGGGCTTGGCAAGCTTGAGCTGAACGAGGAAAGGCTTGCGGCCGATCTCGACTCCAACTGGGAGGTTCTCGCCGAGCCGATCCAGACAGTCATGCGCAAGGTCGGCATGGATCATCCATACGAGCGGCTCAAGGAACTTACGCGCGGACGGCGCGTCACCCAGGAAATCATGCGAGACTTCGTCAAGTCTCTTCCGCTCCCGAAGGCCGACCGCGACCGGCTTCTGAAGATGACGCCGGCCAACTACATCGGCATGGCGGCGAAGCTCGCCAGGCTGGCGTGATGGGCGTTCGCATCGAGCGCACGGCATATATTCTTGCAGGTCCGACGGCGAGCGGCAAAAGCGCTATCGCTGCGGTGCTTGCGCGTGAGATTGGCGCATGGATACTGAGTGCCGATTCGATGAACGTCTACCGAGGCATGGATGTCGGCACAGCCAAGCCGTCCGTCGAGGAGCGCGCCGAGTTCCACATGGGTGGCGTTGACCTCGTGACGCCGGCGGACGAGTTTTCGTCCGGCGCATGGCTGCGCGCCGCCGCCGAGTGGGCGGCTGAGGTGCCGCGTGAAACGCCAATCGTGATTGTCGGCGGAACGGGGCTGTACTTCTCCGCGCTGTTGCGCGGACTTGACCGCCGATGGGAAAAGCCGCCGCCGGAATACCCAGTTGTGCGTATAGACCGTGCAATCGTCCGCTCGCGAATCGCTGCTCGGCTTGACGACATGTTCCTGGCAGGGTTGGACGACGAGAAGCGCCGACTGCACGAGAAGTATCCGGTTTGGTCGCGCACCGCCTCCTTGGCCATAGGCTACCGGGAGGGCGATGATCGCGCCAAGATACTTACGCGCACATGCCAGTTGGCGAAGCGTCAGGACACATGGTTTCGCCATCAGGCGACTCCTCTGTACGTTGAGCCAACGATAGAGTCAGTGCGCGAATGTTGGCGTGCGCACGGGCCATGGCGCGTTGTGTTCGATGCCGCCGACGATTGACAGCACGCCGGAGCCCGTTCTACTGTAAAAATGTCCCATTGATGTGAAACACGGGTTCGTGATATAATATGCAACACGGCGGAAGTCTCCGTCCTGTCACATCCTGAAAGGAGCGAATATTATGAAGAAATTAGTGTTGGCCGCTGTTGTCGCGGCTATGACGTCTGGGGCATTTGCCGAAGCGGCGGCTCCGGCTGTCCCTGCAGAGGCGTCGAAGAACGTCGAGGCTGTCAATCCAGGAAAGGGCGTTCGTCAGCGTCATCAGTTTGACCGTGCCAAGTTCGAGGAACGCATGAAGCAGCGCAGGGCGGATCGTCTGGTGAAGGTTGTCGAGGCTGTCAAGGCCGCAGGCATAACTGACGAAGCGAAGGCGAAAGAACTCGCCGAGACGATTGACAAGCTCTACGCTCGTCCTATGCGTCCGCCGCGTCCGCCGCGCAATGTCAGGCCTGGCGAGCGCCCGGCTGCGAAGGATTGAGGCGTCCGCGCAGACGGTAGAAAGGCGCAGGCTTGAAGAGCGGTTCGTACAAGTGGCTTGTTTTGGCGCTGTTGAGCTGCGCCTTTTTCTTCCATCAGGCGGACCGTGCGCTGTTCGGTCTGCTGACGGTGCCGATCCAGAAGGACCTTGGCCTCTCTGACGTCCAGATTGGGTGGATCAACACTGTATTGTCCTGGACGCTCGCGGGAATGGCGTTCATCGCCGGGCCGGTCGGTGACCGGTTCTCCCGCAAGTGGATAATAACCATTTCGTTGCTGTCGTGGTCGTTGATGACGTTCATTATGGGCTTCGTCGGTGATTGGACGATTCTCGGGGTGTTCATACCTGCGTATTTCGTTGTGATGTTCTTCCGGTCCATTGCGACTGGCGTGGGCGAGAGCTTTTACGGGCCTTGCTATCCGCCGCTTCTCGCCAGCTACCACAAGGATACGCGGTCGATAGCCCTGTCGATTCACCAGGGCGCGCTTTACTTCGGGCTGATGACGTCTGGAGTCCTGACGGCCTGGGCGCTAAGTTTTCTTGGCTCGTGGCGGCACGTCTTCATGGCTTTCGGCGCGGCGGGTTTCGCCCTCGGCGTGTTCTTCATCTGGGCGCTGAAGGATGGTTCCGGTGGCGGGGCGGAGCATATGAATAAACGGCACGAGTCTCCGCTTGCAGGGGTGAAGTGCTTCTTCTCCAAGCCGTCTGCGATTTGTGCGATGGCTGGCTTCATAGCGATTGTGTTCGTGAACAACGCCTATATGTTCTGGGCGCCGAAGTTCATGGTCGCGAAGTTCACGCCATCCTTTGAGCAGATGCTTGGCGTCAATGCGGCGACAGCGGACGGAATGAAGGCCATAGTAGGCAAGGCCGGCACAATGTCGATGCTCTACCATCATCTTCTGGCGTTTATCGCGATTCTTGTAGGTGGCGTTGTCACTGACAGGTTCGTGCGCAGCATGCCGCGGTTCCGCCTGGGCTTCCAGATGTGCGCAATGCTCGCCGGAGCACCGTGTCTCGTCATGCTCGGAATGTCGTCCACAGTCGCGGTTGCGGTCGCGATGTCGGCGGCGTATGGCGTGTTCAGGGGGTTCTTCGAGGTCAATACGCATACGTCGCTCTTCGATGTGATTCCGCCGCGCTACCGCTCAACGTCAGTCGGCATATTCACCGTGTTCGCGTTCTTCTTCGGCGGTCTGTCCGGTGTGCTGATGGGTGCGTTGTCGCAGAAATACGGTGTGCGCGGCTTTGAAATCGGCTTTGCGCTCATGGGAGGGGCGTATGTCGTCGGTGCGGTCATGATGGCCGTCAGTTTCTTCTTTACTTTCAGTCATGACAGAATTGTCGAGTGAGCGGGGCTGCTGCCTTACGATTGCAGGGTCTGACTCTGGCGGCAACGCCGGAGTGCAGGCTGATCTGCGTGTGTTTCATGACTATGGTTTGCACGGCTGCACGGCATTTGCCGCTCTGACGGCTCAGAACCCGCATGGCGTCTTTGCGATACACGCAGTGCCGCCTGCTTTCGTGGCGGCGCAGCTTGATGCGGTCTTGGGAGTCTACGACATACGCGCAATGAAGACCGGGATGCTGTCCGAAGTCGCGGCGGTCGAGGCAGTGGCCGGGCGTCTTGCGGAGCATTCCGAGATTGCCAAGGTGGTTGATCCCGTCATGATAGCGACCAGTGGCGCGAAGCTCATATCCGACGATGCGATTGACGCATTGAAGCGATGTCTGATGCCTATTGCTACTATCATCACGCCGAACATCCCCGAGGCCGTCGCGCTGTGCGGACGTGATGGAACTCAGGCGGAGCTTGCGAAGGAGCTGAACGAGCGGTATGGCTGCGCCGTGCTCGTAAAGGGCGGGCACAGCCCTGGCACTGACGCAGTTGATGTGCTGTGCGATGGCGGAGAGCTGCGTGAATTCAGCCTTCCATGGGTGTCGAACCCGGTTTCGACCCACGGCACCGGCTGCTCTCTGGCGGCGGCGCTTGCGGCCGAACTTGCGCTTGGGCATGGCGTGTCGGAGGCTGTCGCCGGGGCGAAGAGATACGTGCGCTCGGCAATCGCTTGCTCCTGCTTTGTCGGCAAGGGCTGCGGAGTTCTCGGATTCGTGCGCAACGCGGATAATATGATTCAACAACATGAAGATTGACAACTGTTTCTTCCTGCTCCCCGAACATCGCGTCGGGCGAGGCGACATTGTAATAGAAGGCGGTCGCATCGTATCCATCGAAGAACGCGACTGCGAACCTGACAGGCTTGTCATGCCGGGTCTCGTCAATTGCCACGGGCACACTGCGATGACGCTTGTGCGAGGCCTCGGCGGCGGCCTGCCGCTGAAGCGATGGCTGGAGGAGGCTATTTTCCCCGTCGAGGCCAAGATGACGCCAAGGGACGTTCGCGCAGGTGCGGCATGGGGCATAATGGAGATGCTTGCAGGCGGCACGACGTGCGTTGCGGACATGTATGACTTTCCTGAGGAGATGGGCGCCGCGCTGCTGGAATCTGGCATGAAGGGGCGCATTTGCCGTGTCGGGCTCAGTTTCGTGGAAGGGCGACTTGCGGACTGCATAGAGTCCACGCGCGCCTGGAACGGTCATGTCGCGCGAAATGATGTCCGGTTCGATCTTTGCATCCATTCCGAGTATCTGACAGACAAGGCGTTCTGCCGTGCCCTGGCAGATGCGAACCGCGAGCTGAAGCGGCCGCTGCACGTGCATGTGTCCGAAACCCGCAAGGAACACGAGGAGTGCATCGCGCGCCACGGCAAGACGCCGATTGAGTATATTGCCGACACAGGTCTTTTCGACAATGGCGGATACGCCGCACACTGCGTTTGGTGCACCGACGACGACTTCAGGATAATGGCGGAGAGAGGCGTGTCGCTTGTGCACAATCCGACGAGCAACATGAAGCTTGGGAGCGGATTCGCCCGAATCCCTCGTGCAATGGAGCTTGGGGTGAATGTGGCGCTTGGAACCGATGGCTGCGCTTCCAACGACAACCTGGACATGTTCGAGGAGATGCACATCGCCTCGCTTGTGCACAAAGGGCTTGCGTGTGATCCGACGGTTCTTCCAGCCTGGGAAGTCATAGACATGGCGACGAGAAACGGAGCGAAGGCGCTGGGGCTGAAGGACACCGGCGAGATCGCCGTTGGCTTTGCCGCCGACCTGTGCGTGGTGGACATGAATCGCATGCACCTTGCGCCTGCCATCGACATTCCCAATCTTGTAGTCAACTCAATGGGGGCTGATGACGTGGCGATGACGATTGTCGGCGGGCGTGTCGTGTACGAGAAAGGCAGTGTGAACGGTGGATTCGGCGGTTGGGCTGCCGCCGCAAGCGCCCGCAAAGAGCTGCTTGCCGCCGTTGGGAGGTTAGGGCTTTGAGGGCTTTTGTTATTGCGATGGAGTGCGAGGCCGAGGCCGTACGGCCTGCATTGCGCGATGGCGACAAGCTGTACGTTTCTGGCATAGGCAAGGTGAACGCCGCCGCCGCCGCGCAGCTGGCGATCTGCGAAGGTGCAGGGGAAATATGGAACGCCGGGCTTTGCGGCGGATTCGGCAATGTGGAAGTCGGCGGGGTGTACGGCGTGGATAGCGCCGTCGAGTACGATTTCGACCTCGCGAAACTGAACGGCACGGCCATAGGCGTACTGGACGAGATGACGACTCCTTATCTGCCGCTACGTACTGTCGAGGACGCCGCGATGCGATTCCCGAACTTCAAAGGCTGGCGCACGCTCGCCACCGGCGACCACTTCAACGACAGTGAGAACGACTATTCGCTCATAACGCAGACTCTTGGCGCATCTTTGCGTGACATGGAAGGTGCGGCGATTGCGCACGTCTGCATGCGCCGCAATGTGCCGTGCGTTTCGTTCAAGTGCGTAACGAATGTCGCTGGGCGAGGTTCAATGACCGGACAGTACTGCGACAATCGCAGCCGTTGCCTCGAC
Organism: uncultured bacterium; assembly: GCA_902772905.1. Classification (GTDB taxonomy): domain Bacteria; phylum Verrucomicrobiota; class Kiritimatiellia; order RFP12; family UBA1067; genus UBA1067. Next base: position 15,545 of record CACYCL010000172.1, read on the forward strand.
AATCTCTCCGCGGCCATGAAGGAGCTTGTACAGGGTCATGTTTGAACGCCGCGCATATCTGCTGGACGTCACCGACCGCTGTCCGAACAGACGGACGCTGCAGGAGCTTGTTGACGTGCTGGCGCGTTTTCGCTACAACGAATTCTATTTCTACGATGCCGCCGAAACGCGCGAAACTCCGCTTGAGACAGGCAAGATAGCCGCGTACTGCCAGATGCAGGACATAGACTTCCGACGAATCGGCGCAGACGGGCTGCGCGCGCTTGAGACGGATGCATCGACGGTCATCGCGCCGACGTTTGCCGCGCGCTCGCTGTGCGGTCGCATAGAGGAAATGCGCGAGGCGATGGAGCGGACCGAGGCCGCTGGCTCAGCCAGGAAGGCCAGGCGCTTTCTTGTCTCTGACATGTCTGACGGCTACGCGTGGCATCCTCTGTGCGTGTCGCTTCCTGCGATAATCCTCGCCGGCAACTTGATGACCGCCGGGCGCGTTGCCGCGAAGATGGATCTTGAAAAAGACCTTTGCTCGGTAATGGACCTTCCTGTCGGTGGGCTGCTTCAGAAGCTCGGAACACTCTACCTGCGCGGAGGCGCAATGCGTTCTGATGCGTCAGAGTACTTTAACATACTTTCCGGTGATGTCGGCTATTCGCGTCATCCTGGAATCACGCAGTTTGTGCTGGACGACGTCTCCGGCGTCGCGCGCGGCGTCCGCATCGCGCTGGAGCGCTGGATTGACCGCAGCGACTGGGCAAAAGAGATGTCGTACGCGGCGCTTCTGCTTGACTGCGCGTGTCACCGGCGCAACGAGCCGATGCTGCGCGAACTGCGTGACGCGCACGGGCATGTCTGGCGAATGAGGTTCGAGCCGGAAGGGCGCGTGGAGTCGCTGTCCAAGCTGCCGCGCTTCTAGCTGCCTATTGCGCGGCGACGGAGCGTGCCGCCTTGAGGACAGCCTCGGCTATCGTTGAACTCACGCCTGCTGTGGCGGCGATTTCTTCGGCAGTGGCCTTTGCCATGCCGTAGATGGAGCGGAATGTCTTCAGCAGCTTTGCTTTTTTTGCCTCGCCTATGCCGGGAACATCGTCAAGGATGGATTCACGGATGTGTTTTTCGCGCAGACCTCGGTGGTACGTTATCGCAAACCGGTGCGCCTCGTCTCTGAGACGCGTCAGCACGAATAGAGCCTGGGAGTCTCGGGGTAGAAGAAGGTTCTCGCGTCCATCGTCGAACACGATCTCCTCCTGTCGTTCGGCAAGCCCTACAGTCGGTATTCCAGACACTCCTATCTCGGCGAACGCCGCACGAGCCGCCCTGAGCTGTGTTATGCCGCCGTCGCAGACGAACAGGTCCGCGCGTGGCGAAGTCGCGAGAAGGGTGGAATCTGGCCCGTAGCGGCGGCGCACGACTTCGGCCATTGAAAGTGGATCGTCTGCGCCCGTGACGGTCTTGATTCTGAAGTGGCGGTAGAACCTGCCGTCTGGTAGTCCGTCGCGTGCAACCACCAGCGATGCAACGGAGTCCGTACCGAAGAGATTCGATATGTCCACGCACTCGATGGTGCGCGGAGGCGCGTCAAGCCCAAGCGCTTCGGCGAGTTCGGCAATGCCGCGGCGAGCGTCGTCCTCGCGCATGTGAGGGGAGCGCCTGACGAAATGGGCTTTGGTCATTTCCTTGAGGGCGAAGACGGTGTCACGCAGTCGCGCGGCTTCTTCGTAGTCGCCTTTCTCGGCTGCTGCGCGCATTTTGGCTTCGACATCGCCGAATACATCGGGGCGGCGTCCGTCGAGGAATTCGCAAGCTTCGTCGAATCGTGCGCGGTACTCATCTTGCGTGATGCGCCCGAGGCATGGCGCGGAGCACGTTCGTATCACGTCGGCTAGGCAGTGGCGGTGACATTCCTCGTCTGGTCGTATCGCGTCGCACTCGCGTATGCCCCAGCGCTTCTCTACGAAGTCCTTGGCGGCTCGCACGACGGGAGACGACGGGAATGGGCCAAAGTAGCGTGCGCCATCGTCGCGCACGATGCGACAGCATGTGAAGCGTGGCCATTCGGCAGAAGCATCGGCGCGCAGGGCGAGATAGCGCTTGTCGTCGCGCATCAGAATGTTGAAGCGCGGCTTGTACTTCTTGATCAGCGCAGCCTCGGTGAGAAGCGACTCCGCCTCGTTCTTGACGGTCATCGTCTCGAAGTCGTACACGGTGTCAACCATCGAGCGCACTTTAGGCGGATGCCGCGCACCGGGCCGGAAGTACGACGATACTCGGCGCCTGAGGTTTTTCGCCTTGCCTACATAGATTATTATGCCCCGACGATCTCGCATGAGATAGCAGCCGGGGCGATCAGGGAGTTCCTTTAGCCGCTGCCTGATCAGTTCAGATGGCACATCAGGCGATCTCCTTGGCCGGCTCCTTCGCCTTCGCAGACTCGGCGTCGGTCTCGGCCTCTTCGCGTTCGCCTTCGGCGAGACCCTTCTTGAATTCGCTCTTGGCCTTGCCTAGCGACTTTGCGAGTTCGGGTATCTTCTTTGCACCGCCGAAAAGGACAAACGCAACTGCGAGGCAGATGATGAGCTGCCACGGACCGATATTCTGGAGGAATGCGAGAATCATGTCTTTACTCCTTGGTTGTTGTACTACGTGGTATTATATCATATTTTGCCCGTTGTTGACTATGCCGAGATATCGGACGGTTGGTGGAAAGGGAAAGCGGGCTAATGAATCCAAGGTCTTGCTGAAGTCGCATTCTGGTTGCTGTAGCGGTGATTCTTGGGGTTGAAAATTCGCAGTTGACGGAGCATAGCCGTTTTTGATATACTACACACCAATTCGCGGGCTATTAGCTCAGTTGGTTAGAGCGCTTCCTTGACATGGAAGAGGTCAGTGGTTCGAATCCACTATAGCCCACCAGCAGTAAA
>CACYCL010000173.1 GCA_902772905.1 uncultured bacterium
CGAAACCTGATGCACATAATTGCCGGTCGGCATGTCGCCGCGTGCGGCATCCGCAGCAGTCATAGTGGCCGAGGCGTACGGCCTGTTCGACACGCACGCGAACGATGCCTGCTCGGCGCCGTTCCAGGCCGTTATGCCCTTGAGCGACCATCTGCCGGCCAGCGGCCCGGCATCCTCCATCACCTTCACGTATGCGGTCGAGTCCAGCGAAACTGCGGTTTCGCCGCCGTAGTTCGCAGACGCCAGAGCCGCGAACGGCATTGACAATGTTGCCGCCGCCAGCGCAGCAGTCGTGGTTTGCCTGATGTTCATCGTTGTTTCTCCTTGTTGTGGGAAAATGGATGGTATTTGCGGCACGGAAATGGATGGGGAATTTGACTGGACGAACGAGGCGTTCGGAGTGATTGCACGGGTCTCAGCAGCCTCTGCACTAGTCTCCTCCGCTCTTTGCGGCTCCGCGCCCGCCGACTTCAGAACCGCATTCGCCACGCCCGCTACAACCATTGCGCCTGCTGCCAGAAAGAGCAATGCGGCCGCAATCGCGGCTAGCGGCTTCTTTTTGATGCCGGCGCCGAGTTTCGCCGCGAGAATCTGCCTGGCGTAATGAAGCCTCCACTTCACAGTGCCAGATGGAATCGAAAGTATCTTCGCCACCTCGCCCACGGATATGTCCATGAAATAGTGGAGCATAAGAGTCTGCTTCATGTCCTTCGGCAACCGGTCTATGGCGTCTCGCAGAATGGCGGCGTCTACTTCGCGAAACACCTTTGAACAAGCATCGTCGTCGGGCTTCTCCTCGGGAAGGTCCGCACAGCAGAACTCGACCTTGTTGGACTTGCGGCGGACGCGCTTGGCGTGTATGTTGACGAGGATGCGCGACATCCACGCGAAAAAGGCCGATTGCTCAAGATAGCTGTCGATATTGTCGATGACGGCGGCGAACGTGCTGTTCACCAGTTCTTCTGCATCGGTTTCATCGGGACAAAAGCGCCGCGCCAGGACCATAAGCCCTGCCTTGTACTCGCTTTCGAGTCTTTTCGCGCCCTTTTCCCGGTCGCTCCGTATTTCACTTACAATCGACGACATACACGAATGGAATACCATTTCATGAGTATTATACCACTTCAGTCGGATTTGGTTGGCTTATTTTTCACTTTCTCATTTTTTCACCAACCCTATATCTAGAATTTTGGTATTATACTGTTACCTGACACTGGAAGAACCAAATAAGGAGGCATACTACATGAACTGTGGCATTAACTCATGCGCAATGACGGCTGCGGCCTACACCGTGCTCGCATCGTGTCTGCCGAACGCGCTCGCCGAAACCGTGTTCGTACAGGATCGCGAGGTTTTCGTGCGCGCCGCCAACTACGACAAGACCAAGATTCCACCGTACACTCTGGAAGACCCGCTCACGTTCGCAAGCGGACGCAAGGTCGCAACGGTCGCGGACTGGGCGGAGCGCCGACGTGAAATACTCGCAATCTTCGCAAGGGAGATGTACGGCGAGGAACCGCCCGCGCCAGAGACGATGGCCATCGAGCTTGCCGACGAAAAGGACGCTATCGACGGCCAGGCTGTGCGCCGCCAATACAAAATGTGGTTTCGGGCCGACAGGTCGGGTCCATGCATAAACTGGATAATGTGGATTCCAAAACCGGCGAAGAAGCCCGTGCCCGTCATATCGTTCCTCAACTACCGCGGCAACCACGAACTAGTGCCCGACGACGACATTCCCGTGCAGCAAGGCTGGACGCGCGCAGGCGAGAAATACGGAGTGACCAACAACACGTCAAGCGCGGCTACGCGCGGCATCATGCAGGATCCGAACAAGGCGAGCGTCTTCCCGGTCGGCATGATTCTCGCACGTGGCTACGCGGTAATGAGCGCATGCTACTGCGAGGTCTCGCCTGACCCGGAATGCAAAGAGAAGGATGCGCGATTCATGCAGAACCCATTTGCATACACTGGCGTGTTCGAGCTGTGGGGCAGACGCGATCCGTCGCGCACCGACAACGCAACCTCGCTCGGCGCATGGGCCTGGGCGCTGTCGCGCGGCCTCGACCTGGCCGAGCGGCTGCCGGAACTGGACGCGAAGAGAGCCGTCGTCACCGGATGCTCGCGGCTCGGCAAGGCCGCGCTCATAGCAGCGGCGAGAGACGAGCGCTTCGCAGTGTGCGTGCCAAACCAGACGGGCGGCGGCGGCGTGCCGCTCGCAAAGCGCGACTACGGCGAAAACGTTTCAACCGAGAACCGCTCCTTTACGCACTGGTACTGCCGCGCCTACGCCAAATACGCCGAGGCGCCATGGAAGACCCTGCCGTTCGACCAGCACCTGTTCATAGTCTGCATCGCGCCACGCGCACTGCTGGTGGAGGGCTTCGACAAGCCGTGGTTCGACACGGAAGGCGAATATCTGTCGGTGAAAGCGGCAAGCGAGGTCTGGGAATTCCTGGGCAGGGACGGAATGCCCGACGTCGCCTGGCCCGACGACTTCGACACCTCCGCCATAGGCCGGCACCTCGGCTACGTGCGCCGCAGCGGAAGCCACGGCATCTCGGCATACGACTGGAAGTGGCTCCTGGACTTTGCCGACGGCGTGTTCAGGTGAAAAGTCAACAGCCCCAGGAACGCAAACCGCCCTACGGCACGCGAAACGCCGCCGAAGCCGGCGACAGTTCACTTATTCAGCGGCATTCCCATAAAGTCAGATTTGTCTGAGCTTCGAAAGTGCAGCATCCTGTAGCCGATCGGCTCCAGCGCGACATCTAGCGCCTTGCCGGCGATCATAGGCGCAGACCCGAAGTCGGACGAGACGAGACTTCCAGCCTCCTCCGAAAGTGTGATCGTTGCGCTCTGCGCGTCCGCCGTGCAGTTCACGACGAGAAGATACGTGTCGCCCGCGTGACGCCATGTGCGCACGGCGACGTTGCCGTTGGAGCTGCTCGCCGCCGGGGCGGGATCGACCGAAAGGAACACGTCAATGTACTTCTTGAACTCCACGGCCATCGCCTTCGTCCGCGCCCAGGCCGGCTCGAACGCATCCTCTGGATCGTCGTGTGGTTCCGAGAGGTGCTGGTAGGCATAGAAGACAAGTCCGTTCGCGCCGCCGGCCATCGCCTGCCAGCCCATGTTCGCCATTTCCTTCTGCGTGGGCGCACGCTGGCCCTTCGTCTCGCGACGCTTGAGCCAGCCCCAGCCGAACGCCTGCGGGAACTGCCAGTTGGGCATCGCTCCGAAAGTGTTCGTCACGCCTCGGCAAGTCGTGGAATAGACGAGTCCGATGGGCTTCGTCGGTATTGGATAGGGATCGAGACCAATCACGTCCGCAGTGCCAAGGTAATGCCTCGCCTCGCGCACGGTGTCAAGCGCAAACCATGTCGGATGGTCCGGGTCGAGGGACTCCATCCATCCCTGCCGGCGCCTCATCTTCGGAATGTCCGCAATAGGCTGTTCGTCGCTCACGAACCAGCCCATGACGGCAGGATGCGACTTCATGGCGTTCACACGCTCAGTGAGCCACGCCTTGCCTTCGTCCGGCTGGTCAAAACCCTTTTCGAGACCGCAGATGGCAAGCAGCCCCTTTTCGCGGCAAAGTTCAAGTTGCTCTGGCTGCATGCTCCAGCTGGTGTTCAGGCAGTTGAAGGGACCTTCCGCATACCGTTCGAGTCCGTCCTTCGTGACTTTGCCCCAGTAACACATTCCGAGCGGGAAGAACGGCTTGCCGTCCACGCTGGTTCGGAGATGGCGGTCGATGTACACGCGGCGCGACGTGGGCTTCGCGAGATGCGCGAAAGGAACCGATGCCGAGCCGATTTCCTTCCCCTTCAGGTATAGCGCACAAACGACATCGTTCGTGCCGAACGCAAATAGAGACGTGTCGAGCATGGCGACCGCCTCGACAGGCGAGACGACCCTGCCAGGCACCGTCACGCGCTTGCCGTCCACCGCCACGTACGTGAACTCCACCGAATGATCCTCAAGCCTGTTCTCGTGCACATCCGCGTTTATCGACGCCGAAAAGCGAACCTTCCCGCCAGTTGCCTCCCGGCGGTACACATGAGGGAAGACGCCTTCAACGGGCGGCGTATCGTGCTCGGCGAGATACATGTTGTCGACCGCCCCGCGTCCAGAGACGCACCGCTTCGCCAGCGCGCGCAGATACGACTCCGCAACGCCGTCGGGAATCTCGCGCGTCACGCCCGACACCCTGGTCCAGTCCGACGTGCCGCTCACCGTTGGGCGCGCCATGTCGTAGAACATCATCTTGCCGTCGGCACCATAACATTCCACGCACACAGTCAGCCCCTGATAAATCGACTTGCGCTGCGTGACAACGCCGTCCGTCTTTACAAGCGCGTGAAAGTCATATCGCTTGCCGGGCTTGAGAGTCACGCGCTGCCCGGGTCCGCCGCTCTTGAACGCAGCGGCGGATGCGCACTCCCACACCATGCCGCCGGAGCCGTTGTGCCCCGCCTTTTCGGCGTGCCAGTTCGGATGGTGGCTCCAGCCGACGGCGCCGCCCTTGCCGTCAGTCTCGTGGAATCCCGCATTCGTCAACTCCACTGGCGTGCCGGCAAACACCGCGCCAGCCATCAGACAGCAAACCGCAGAAAAGATTCTCTTCATGATTCTCCTTTTGACCAGATACAGGGCATTATTATACCATAAATCCGCACTGCTCAGGATTGCATGACGAACAGCGCCTGTCCTTCCCCGCTCCGAAGGCGCAATCACATTAGGTAATTTGGCGAAGTTGCATTAGGTAATTTGGCAACTCAATACGTCGTATTGCACAAACGACGAATCTCAACTCTCCCTTGGCGCAAAGGTCACCTAACCCTCTAGGCATTTAATTCACTTCATGCGGCTCATAATTCCCCTTCGTGTAGCTCACAAATCCTTTTCGCGTGGCTCATAATTCCCCTCCATGTGGCTCATAAATCCCTCTCTTCAAGGGAAGTCGAACGCATCTTCAAGGCATCATAAACGGGGCTTAAGGGAACATCAAATAACACTTACTTATCTATTGAACGCAATCACTTAAGTAAATCAACACCTATAGTCTTCGCCCAGTTAAACGTTTTGCGCCAATAATTACTTGTGAAACCAGTCGCGCCCAATTCCTTCGCCCGTTCCATATCCGTTAGAGAATTGACACCCCACAAACGAAATTCCAATTCAGCTGCGCGTATCGCATCTGCATCTGCCC
>CACYCL010000174.1 GCA_902772905.1 uncultured bacterium
GAACTACATCAAGTACCGCTTCATCCAGGAGCTGAAGCGCCAGAAGAACACGACCGACGGCGAGATCCTCTCCCTCATCAACTGCACCAACGAGGAGGCGAAGCAGGAGAACGCGAACAAGAACCCGACGATCAACTCCGTCCAGCGCGACTACATGGCGGGCGCGGTCTCGAAGGACGTCACGCGGCGCCTTCTCCTTCCGCAGGAGGTGGTGAAGGCGCACGAAGAGGGCATCATCCATTTCCACGACATGGACTACTATGCGCAGAGGATGCACAACTGCGATCTCGTGAACCTCGAGGACATGCTGCAGAACGGAACTGTGATCTCTGGCACGATGATCGAGAAGCCGAAGAGCTTCTCGACGGCCTGCAACATCGCCACGCAGATCATCGCCCAGGTCGCGTCGAACCAGTACGGCGGGCAGTCGATTTCGCTCACGCATCTCGCGCCGTTCGTTGAGGTCTCTCGCAAGGCCATTGCGAAAGAGCTTGCCGATGAATGTGTGCTGGCTGGCGTGAAGATGGAGAAGTCGGCGTTCGACGTTATCGTCGAAAAACGTGTGCGCAAGGAGATACAGAAAGGCGTACAGACGATTCAGTACCAGGTCGTTACACTCATGACGACGAATGGGCAGGCTCCGTTCGTGACGGTGTATATGTATCTCGGCGAGGCGCGTGACGATTCCGAGCGCAAGGATCTTGCGATGATAATCGAGGAGGTTCTCAAGGAGCGAATTCTTGGGGTGAAGAACGAGCAGGGCGTCTACATAACCCCGGCGTTCCCGAAACTCATATACGTACTTGAGGAGCAGAACGTGCGCGAGGGGGCACCATACTGGTATCTTACCGAACTTGCAGCGAAATGCACCGCCAGGCGCATGGTTCCCGACTACATCAGCGAGAAGAAGATGCGCGAGTACAAGCTTTCCAAGGGAGAGGTCCCCGGCCATGGCGACACGTACACGTGCATGGGCTGCCGCTCGTTCCTTACCCCGGATCGTTCCGGCAACGGATACGGAAACGTTGCGAATGCGGGCAACTACGATCCGAGCAAGCCGAAGTACTATGGCCGCTTCAATCAAGGCGTAGTCACGCTCAACCTCGTGGATGTGGCGCTCTCGGCTCACGGCGACATGATCAAGTTCTGGGAGATATTCGGCGAGCGCTGCGAGCTTTGCCACAAGGCGCTGCGCTGCCGCCACGACCGTCTCAAGGGCACATCCAGCGATGCTGCTCCGATTCTCTGGCAGTATGGTGCGCTTGCGCGTCTTGAAAAGGGCGAGAAGATTGACAAGCTTCTGTATGGCGGCTACTCGACCATTTCGCTCGGCTACGCTGGGCTGTGGGAGTGCGTCTTCGCGATGACCGGCAAGAAGCTGACTGAGCCTGAGGGCGAGGCGTTTGGCCTTGAGGTCATGAAGAAGCTCAATGAGTACACCGCCAAGTGGAAGGCTGCGGAGGACATAGACTACTCTCTCTACGGTACGCCTCTTGAGTCTACGACGTACAAGTTCGCGAAGTGCCTTCAGAAGCGCTTTGGCATTGTGAAGGGCGTTACAGACCGCAACTACATAACAAACTCCTACCACGTTCACGTGACGGAGAAGATTGACGCGTTCAAGAAGCTTGAGCTTGAGGCGAAGTTCCAGAAGCTTTCGCCTGGCGGCGCGATCAGCTACGTGGAGGTGCCGAACATGCAGAACAACCTGAAGGCTGTTCTGTCGATCATGCAGTACATCTACGACAACATAATGTATGCCGAGCTGAACACGAAGAGCGACTATTGCCAGGTGTGCGGCTTCGACGGCGAGATCGAGATAGTGAGGGACGAGGCAGGCAAACTTGTCTGGAAGTGCCCGAAGTGCGGCAATACCGACGAATCTAAGCTCAACGTGGCTCGCCGCACGTGCGGCTACATCGGGTCGCAGTTCTGGAACCAGGGCCGTACGCAGGAGATCAAGGAGCGCGTCCTCCACGTGAGCTGAGCATGGCGGTAAATGCAGATGGCTTGAGATACGCGTCGGTTGGCGAGCTTCACCGCGACTTCCATGCGTCGATTCTTGACGGCGCAAACTACATGCGCGACAACTACGGCGAGGATGCGCTGCGAGAGGTTCTGTTCGAGACAGGCACCAAGGTGTACAAGACGCTCCACGAGAAGCTTGTCGCCGGCGACAAGTCGGAGCTGCTTGCGTGGTGGCGCTACTATATGGACCGCGAGGGCGCTGACTATTCGCTTGATGAGACTGAAGATGGCGCGGTGCTCACGGTCAATCAATGCCCTGCTCTGAAGCATCTGGAAGGTCGCAAGATCCCCGGCGGCAAGGGACTTTGCGTTGCTACGCGGATTCTCAACGAGGCGTTCTGCTCTGGTTCGCCCTACGAAATAGTGCTGGAGGAAACTGGGGAGCGCTCTTGCCGCCAGACGCTTAGGAGGGTGAAATGATCCCGAGCGACCACTTTGTCAAGTTCTACAACGAGATATTCAAGTATCTTGAACGCAAAGGACCACAGGAGCTTGACCGCTACTACGCACGAGTCGCGGATCGTCAGGCCTATTTCACCCTCGACGCCTTCAAGCGCTATGGTCTCAAGGGAATGTACGATTACTGGGAGCGCATTCGCATCGAAGAGAACTGCGACATGGTGCACGAATACGACGGAACCTGCTACCACTGTCGGATGCGGACGTGCCCATCGCTCTCGAAGGTAATGGACAACGATGCAGAGCCGTGCGAACGCTACTGCGACCATTGCCCAGGCTGGGTGGGGCGCGTGATCGCGTGGGCCGGCTACTTCATGGTTTACGATATCATCGGTCGAACGACGCCGAAGTGCGAGTTCTGGGCGTTCGGGACGCGCGCCGAAGCGGAGGCGAAGTTGCACGAGCTTGTGGCGGCGCGCGGCGAGGATGTCGTAAAGACTAACTTCGCTTTCATAGAGAAGGGTGACAAATGATAATTACGCGGCTTGTCGCATGTATTGCTGCTTGCCTGCTGTCGTTCGTTGCATCATCTGCGGTGCTGACGGCAGAGCAGAACGGCAGCCAGAAGAAAAGATATGTCGTTGCGGTCGATGGCACAAACTGCTGGGCTAGACAGGCTGACAAGTCCGATTCCTCTCGCAATGCATGCGCATCGCTGCCTATGATTCCGCCAGATGGGGCACGGCTCAGCCCAATTGGCGACCAGCACCTTGTTCTGGAGGATTCGGCGGGAAGGCCGCTGCTCTACTATCACCTCGTTACCGATCGCTGGGTCAATGCGGAAGATGTACATGTCAGGAAGGGCTTTGGTCCAGTCGCGTGGAGCATTCTAGTCGCATACTTCCTGCTGATGGCGGGAATGGCCTGGCACTTCATTCGCAAGAAGAAGTCGGCAGCCGACTACTTTACCGGCGGTGGCAAGATACCTTGGTATGTCGCAGGCATGAGCATATTTGCAACTATGCTCTCTTCCATATCGTTCCTCGCCGTTCCAGCGCAGTACTACATTTCGGATTGGCGCTATTTCCCGCTCACGTTCGGCATATTCGCCCTTGCGCCTGTTGTGATATACTTCTATCTGCCGTTCTTCCGCCGACTCAAGGTTGCGAGCGCCTACGAATATCTTGAGAGGCGCTTCAACGCAGCTGTGCGGCTGTTCGCGTCTGGCGCATACGTGGTGTTCATGATATCGCGCGTTGCGATTGTGACGCTTCTGCCCGCGCTCGCGCTCAATGCGATGACAGGCGTATCTATCGACGGATGCATTCTTGTGTGCGGCGCGGCGACGATCGTATACTGCGCTTTCGGCGGGTTCGAGGCTGTCGTGTGGAGCGACTTTGTGCAGGGCATCGTGCTCGTCTCGGGCGCCTTGGCTATTTTTGTGGCACTAGTGCACGGCACGGATGGCGGAATGGCAGGGGCGTTTGCAGATGCCTCTGCGCACGGCAAGACGATGCTTCTTGACTTGCGGTTTGTCGCCACGGAGCCTGTTTTATGGGTTGTGCTTGTTCTGGCACTCATCGAGAATCTCTCTTCCTACACGAGCGACCAGTGCGTAATACAGCGGTACATGTCGGTGAAGGACGAAAAGGCGGCAGCCCGCTCCATCTGGTTCAATGGAGTGTTCACGGTGCTGGTGAGCACGGTGTTGAGCGCTATCGGAACGGCATTATGGACGTACTACCGCAGCCATCCGGAAATGCTTGATCCGTCTTTGCCCAAGGCCGACAGCATATTGCCATACTTTATAGTGTCTGGACTCCCGCCTGCATTGGCGGGGCTTGTAGCCGCCGCGCTCTTTGCGGCGACTATTTCTACGCTGTCTGCTAACCTTTCGAGCGCGGCGACTGCGCTAACTGCTGATTTTGTCGTGAAGTTCCGCCCGTCCACATCGCCGGATGCGCAGGTGCGCTGGGGGCGTGTGTTCACGTTTGCGACAGGGATTTTCGGCATAGCGGCGGCGCTTGTGCTCGCGCATACGGAGACGCGCTCGCTGTTCGACAAGTTCAAGGAGTTCATATCCGTGCTGACGGCTGGGTTGGCGGGGCTGTTCTTCCTTGGTGTGTTCGTCAGGCGCGTCGGTGGCCGTGCGGCGGTTGTTGGGCTGGTGGTGAACTACGTCGTTTGCTTTGCGCTGCGGTATGCGCCGTTGCCTTTCGAGCGTCCGCATGTGTTCCTGGTGGGAGGCATCGGCTTTGTGCTGTGCGTCATCACCGCCTGGGCTGCATCATTTGTTGTTCCAGAGCGACCTCGTGACCTTACAGGGCTTACGCGTTGACACCAGTGGGTCCTTTGCCTCGGAATTTGGCCTCACGCTTTTTGGGGCGTTTCTAACGCTTGCTGATTCTAAGCTTATCAGCGGAGAAGCCCGAGGTTAATGGCGATGGCCACGGCTTCCGAGCGCGTGGCGGCGTTGAGGCGGGCGAAGGCCGCGCTTAGGTGCGCCTTCACGCAGTCGCGGCCGATGCCGGCCATCGAGGCGATTTCAGCGTTGTTGAATCCCTTTGCGACATAGTTCAGCATTTCCAGCTGGCGCGGCGAAAGATCGATCTTAGGCGTTTCACATTTTAGCTGGCGCACGATGGTAGGGCTTATTGCTTCCCTTCCGGCGGCGCATTCGCGTATCGCGCTGACGAGTTCCGTCTGTGCGGAATCCTTGACCAGCGCTCCTGTTGCACCAACTTCAAGCGCACGGCGCAGGTCGTTGGATGTGCCGAACGTCGTGAGGATGAGAATTTGCGTTTCGGGGTTGCGCTTGCGTATCTCGGCGGTCGCGGCGATGCCGTCGAGCTTTGGCATCATGATGTCCATGATAATGACATCAGGACGTAGTTCCGCCGCGAGTCTGACGGATTCGGCTCCGTCCGCCGCCTCGCCCACTACTTCCATGTCCCGCTCGATGCGTATGATCGCCGCCAGCCCCATGCGCACGACGAGATGGTCGTCGGCGAGCATCACCCTTATCTTCTTTTTACCGCTCATCGCGATCCTCCTCGCCAATCCTGAGCGACACCGTGACGCTCGTGCCTTTGCCCGGACTGCTTTCGACAGACAGCTCCCCGTTTCGCCGCTCCACGCGCTC
>CACYCL010000175.1 GCA_902772905.1 uncultured bacterium
TGCGCCGGTCGACTTCAACCCGTGCGCCCCGAAGGACGAGTGGTCCGGCGACTATGGCGTCGGCGCGATGGCGTTCTCGCAGCAGGCCGTGAACTGGCTGGCAGAGAAGTACGGCTTCAAGTTCCCGAAGTCGATGAAGCTCCCAGAGAGGCTAAAGGTCGTTCAGGCCGCAATGGAGAAGAGAGATTCAAAGGCTCTCAAGGTCTACCTTGAGATCGGCCGCTTCCTCGCGCATGCGATTCCGTGGTACAACGAGTTCTACGACTACGAGAACATGATGATCCTCGGTCGCGTTACCTCCGGCCTCGGTGGCGAGATAATCCTGGAGACGGCAAAGCGAATCCTCAAGGACGTCTACCCCGAATGGGCGGAGAAAATTGACATCTTCATGCCCGACGAGAAGGCGCGCCGCCTCGGCCAGTCCGTCGCCGCCGCGCAGATCCCGGTCATAAGGAAACGCTGAGTCATGTCGAACAGAACATATCCGCAGGAGGAACTGCGCTCTGTTCTCGCCGGGTTCGGCATAAAGGACCCGACGGACGTCTCGCGCTACGGCTCCGGGCACATCAACGACACGTTCAAGGTAGAGACCGCGTCCGGGCGGCGCTACATACTGCAGCGCGTAACAGATGCGTTCGACAAGGACGTGCTCAAGGCGAACATCCTTCGCGTTACAGGCCACCTGAAGGCGAAGGGCGTAAAGACGCTCGACGTGGTCGGCTATGAAAATCCGTGGCGCGTGTATGCGTTCCTTGAGGGCTACACGTCGGTCGACGTCATATCCGAGCCGGCACAGGCCGAGCTTGCGGCAGGAGCGTTCGCGGCGTTCCAGAACGCGCTCGCCGACCTGCCCGAACCAGCACTGTTGCCGGTCATTCCTCGCTTTCACGACACGGTGGACCGCATACGCCTACTCGACGAGGCGGTTGCGGCGGACGTGAAGGGGCGCAAGGCTTCGGTCGCTGCCGAGCTCGCGTTTGTTGACGCGCGTCGCGAGGAGGCCGCTAAGATCGTTACGATGATGGCAAATGGCGAGATTCCAGAGCGCATCACGCACAACGACACAAAGATCAACAACGTGATGATGGCATCGGACGGATCGAATGTCGTCATTGACCTCGACACGACCATGCCAGGCTCGGCATTGTACGACTTTGGCGACATGGTGCGCACGTCATCCGCCGCAGCCGCAGAGGATGAGCGGGACTTGTCCAAGGTATATTCCAAGAAGGAGTACTTCGAGGCCCTTGTAAAGGGCTATCTCGCGCAGGCGAAGTTCCTGACCGATGCCGAGAAGGCGAACCTCGCGTTCTCCGGTCGGCTCATAACGCTCACGATCGGCATACGATTTCTCACCGACTACCTGGCTGGCGACACGTATTTCCATACGGCGTACGAAGGCCACAACCTTGTGCGGTGCCACACTCAGTTCAAGATGGTGGAGTCGATGGAAGCCCAGGCTGCGGAGTACGAGGACATCGTGCGGCGCTACGCCGGCGCCTGACGGGGAGTGGTCGCATGATTTGCTTGCGGACTGGCAGTGCGTGGATGATCCTGGCCGGGGCGGTTGCCCTGGCGTCGCAGGCTGTCGCGGAGCGTCAGCCGTACGACCGCTACAAGTCCATAGTCGACAGGCAGATGTTCGGACCTCTGCCCGTCGGCTTCGACCCGACGAAGTCGCCGTCCGAGGTTTCAAAGGGGGCGGGCTCCGCCGCGGAGAAGGAGCTTACCAAAGAGCAGGAAAAAGTAAAGAGCTCCATACGCTTCTCGGTTATAAATGTGACTCCCAATGGGGAGACGGCTGTCGGCTTCACCGACAACGCCGATCCCAAGATGCCGGTTCACTACTACATGAAAGTAGGCGAGACGCGTGGCGGATGGGAAGTGAAGGAGGCGGATGCCAAGGCCGCCACGATGACAGTAGTAAAGGACGGCATAGAGGTTTCCCTGTCGCTTGGCGGCGATTCGTCCAAGGCGACCGGCACTGCGGCTGCAGCCGGTGGCAGTGACGCGACATCTGCCAACGGCAGTCATCGCAGCTCGCTCCTTAACACGCTTAGTGGCCGCCGCAGGGCGCGACGCGAGCGCGAAGAAGCGGAGGAGCGTGCCGCAAACGAGCGCGCCGAGCGTCGCGCGGCGGAGGAAAAGGCGCGCGACGAGGAACGAGCGCGCCGTGAAGAGGAAGAAAAGGCACAGCGTGCCGCAGAGCGCGAGGAAAGCCGTCGTCAGTTAATGCAGATACAGGAAGAGCTTCGCAAGGCGCGCGAGGAGCGGGCGGCTCGCGAGAAGGAGTCAAATTCTGGCGAAGAGTCAATGGAATCCGAGTAGCATGGGGGCGCGGGACGGCGTACTTGTTGCACTTGTCCTAGACGGCGTTTTTTTGGTATAATTGTAAACATGTTCAATAATAAGGTCTATCATAGGATCGACGCTCTGTCAGGGTCGGTTGCGACGTTGCGCGCCGAGGGCGTCAGGTATGGCGAAATCGCCGAGATTGAGTCACGTGCTGGCACGTCGCTTGCACAGGTGATTAAACTAGATGGTGGCAGCGTAACGTTGCAGATATTCGCAGGTGCGCGCGGCGTAGACACGTCGGCCAAGGTTCGGTTCCTTGGCGAGGCGATGAAGGTTTCCTTCTCCGAGGCTTTGCTCGGGCGTGCGTTCACGGGCTCTGGCGTGCCGCGCGACGGCGGTCCGGTCGTTGAAGGCGAGAATTCGCCCATAGGTCAGCCTTCCGTGAATCCCGCAAAGCGCATCATGCCGCATGAGATGGTGCGAACGAACATTCCGATGATCGACCTCTTCAATTCCCTTGTAAAGTCCCAGAAACTGCCTATTTTCGCGCGTGCCGGCGAGCCATACAACGAACTTCTCGCCCGCATTGCGCTTCAGGCGGATTCCGACGTGATAGTCATCGGCGGAATGGGGCTGAAGTACGACGAATACTTGAAGTTCCGTTCGACTCTCGACAAGTCCGGTGCGCTCGCGAAGACGGTGATGTTCGTTCACACGGCTGCGGATCCTACGGTCGAGTGCGTGCTCGTTCCGGATGTTTCGCTTGCCGTTGCCGAGAAATTCGCCCTTGATGGCAAGGACGTGCTTGTGCTTCTGACCGACATGACGTCGTTTGCCGATGCGTTGAAGGAAATCGCGATTACCATGGAGCAGATTCCATCAAATCGCGGGTATCCAGGCGATCTCTACTCACAGCTCGCTTCGCGCTACGAGAAGGCTGTGGACTTCGACGGCGCTGGTTCGATCACCATCCTGGCCGTGACTACGATGCCCGGCGACGACGTAACGCACCCGGTGCCGGACAACACCGGCTACATCACCGAGGGACAGTTCTACCTGAAGAACAGCCGAATCGAGCCGTTCGGTTCGCTTTCGCGCCTTAAACAGCAGGTCAACAAGGCCACACGCGAAGACCACCGTACAGTGATGGACGCGATGATCAAGCTCTACGCGCAGTACAAGGAAGCAGTTGAAAAGCAGTCGATGGGCTTCAAGATGTCTGACTGGGACAAAAAGCTCCTCAAGTACGGCGCGGACTTCGAGCGCGAGATGATGGATCTTTCGGTGAACATACCACTTGAGCAGGCGCTAGACCTGGGCTGGAAGATACTTGCCGACAATTTCAGCCGTTCGGAGGTTGGCATTCCAACCAAGCTGTCCGACAAGTTCTGGCCAAAGGCGTAGGCGATCCTGCCCTCTTACGGGAGACTTTGACATGGCATTTGACCTTGCGAAGAAAAAGGCGTTTGTATGTGATCTCGACGGTACGCTGTTCATGGGGCCCAACCCAATAAAGCCCGCCGTTGACTTTGTCATAGCGAACACTAAGTCAGGGCGCTTCAGGTACTTCTATCTCACCAACAACACGTCGAAGTGCCCCGACGAGTACATGAAGAAGATATCCGGCGCGGCGATACCCGTTGCGGAGGATCAGATTCTCACGCCGCTCATAACCCTTGAGGCGTACATACGCGAGAAAGCGTACAAGTCGGTCTACATCCTTGCGAGCGAGAAGGTAACCGAGCACATGGCCGCACGTCTCGCCGACGTGGAGGTGCGTTTCGGATACGATCCAGAGGAGAACGAGCTGATTGCCCTGACTTACGACAAGGAGCTTACCTACGACAAGCTTGCCAAGGCGACGAGCCTGTGGAACATGCGCAACTGCCCGCCGTCGCCGATGTGCCCTGTGCGGACAAAGAACCAGACGCCGGTAGACTTCGTGGCTACGCATCCAGACAACTGCTGCCCCAGCGAGCGAGGCCCGATACCAGACATAGGCGGCATGATGAAGTTCCTTGAGATCACGAACGGCATGAAGCCGAGCCATGTGTTCGGCAAGCCGTCGCCTACGCTGCTTGCGCCTGTGCTGGCTCAGTTCAAGCCAGAGGAAATCGCCGTTGTCGGCGATCGTCTCTATACCGACAAAGCCATCGCCGACAACGCTGGCGTGGACTTTGTGTGCGTGCTCTCCGGCGAGACCACGCTTGAAGACCTGAAGGCTTACAAGGGGACGCCGCCTGCCATAGTGGTTGAGACATTCAACAGAGTAGAAGGCTGAGCGCCGAGAGTCGACGGAAAATCTAACGAGGGAGGAAAACATGAATAGGATCAGCAGAAACGAAATGTTGCGCACGGTTGCGGTTGCAGCTGTCGCTTTTCTCACGGGGTGTGTCGCCACAACCGTTGCGCCGACTCCGGCGAATGCCACACTCAAGACGGCCGGCGGACCGCTCGTGCAGGCGCATCGCGGCAGTCGCGGAGAATACGACGACAATGCGGCAGGGGGCTTCAAGCTGTGCCTGGCCAACGGCATACGCGGTTTCGAGACGGATATCCGCTTCACGAAGGACCGCAAGCTTGTGATCATGCACGACAGTCGTGTAGAACGAACCACAGACGGCAAGGGCATTGTTGAGGAAATGACGCTGGAAGAAATCCGCAAGTGCCGTCTTCAGGCATGCTCCGAGCCGGTGCCTACGCTTGAGGAAGTGCTTGGCGCGTTCGACGGGCGTGGCGACGTGTTCATCGAGCTTGAAATGAAGGCGTATCCAAGCGCGTTCTACACGCCAGAGGTACTCGCCGAGTACTGCGCCGCTCTGGAGGCTGCCGCCAGTCGCATGTTGGCTCCAGGAACGTACGCCTTCACGTGCTTCAACACGAATACGCTGGCAACTATGCGCCGCGTCGCCCCGTCGGCTCCAATTGGCTACATAGTCGGCAAGGGACTTGACGAGTCGCATATCGCTACTGCCAAGGCGCTTGGCTGCTGCAGTGTGGCGCCGCTTGGCAAGAAGACGACGAAGGAAATGGTGGACAAGGCTCATGCTGCTGGGCTCACGGTCTGCCTCTGGATGTGCCAGAACAAGGCAGACTGGGACGAGTACGCAGCCAAGGGCGCCGACCGCGCGACCAGCGACTACCCGATGCTCCTGAAGCGCGCCATCGACGGTCGCCGCAAGAAAGTCGTCGCCATGGACTTGGATGCCACTCTCTGCCAGCACCGCTCGCCGATTCCTGCGGAGAACCTCGCCGCGCTTAAGGAACTTGAGTCGAAATACAAGTGCGTCATGATCGGCGCGGGCAATGCTCCGCGCATATACCGCCAGATGGGCAACCACCCGATTGACATCGTCGGGAACTACGGAATGCAGACTGCGGAGGCGTCCGACGGTAATTTCTGCATTGTCAAGGCTGTGACCAACAGCGTGGACCGCAAGTTTTTCCGCGAGAACACAGATGCGCTCAGAAAGAAGTACGGCTACACCAAGTATGACGGCGAGCCGCTTGAGTTTCACGACTCCGGCATGGTGACGTTCGGATTGCTTGGCACGAAGCCATCCTCTGAGCATAAAATTGCATTCGACCCCGACAGGAAGAAACGCCGCGCGATGTATCCAGAGGTCTGCAAGATTTTCAAGGACTTCTCCGTCTACATCGGCGGCTCAACCTCGTTTGACTTCGCGGGCAAGGAATACAACAAGTACGATGCAACGCTCGCCTGGGCAAGGGATCATGGCTACAACCTGGACGACGTGGTGTTCATAGGCGATGACTTTGCTGACGGAGGCGGCGACAGCCACGTGCGCATCAAGGGCATGGATCACATAGTAATAACGGACTACAAGAAGTTCGCGAGTGCCGTTGGTGTGCTGCTGAAGTGAGCGATGAACATCTCGAAATCCTAAGAAGAGAGAGAGGGGGGGCAATGACATCCGAAGTCCAGGCCAAGTTCCGCAGGGCGCAGTGGAGGTTCATTCTCTGCAGCATGATTGCCTATGCGTTCTTCTACGTGACGCGCAAGAACTTGTCGATGGCTCAGCCAGGCATGTTGGAGGAAGGTGTCATCTCAACGTACGCGCTCGGCACAATCATGACGGTGCATGGCGTGCTTTACGGTGTGAGCCGCTTTGCGAACGGTTTCTGGGCCGACAGGCTCAATGGCCGCATATTCATGACGATAGGTCTGGCCCTCTCCGCACTGATGAATTTCTTCTTTGGCTGCTCGTCTCTCACTGTTCTCTTTGCCGCATTCTGGATATTAAACGGCTGGACGCAAGGCATGGGATTTCCCCCTTGCGCGAAGATGCTTACGCATTGGATACACCCTAAGGAATTGGCAACGAAGATGTCCGTATGGAACACGTCGCACTCTTTCGGGGCGTTCCTTGCGCTTGGTCTTTGTTCTCTGCTGTTTGCTATGGGGCTTGGCTGGCGCTGGTGCTTCTACGTTCCGGCTGCGCTTGCTGGCTTTGCGGCAGTGTTCTGCTTCTTCTGCGTGAAGGATTCGCCGACCGAGGCCGGTGTGCCCGAGCTTGAGATCGAAGGTGCAGCCGACAAGCCGGCCTCGCAGATCACAACGGCCGATCGTCGTCGCCTTGTATTCGGCAACAAGGTGATTTGGCTCATAGCCATTGCGAACTTCTTCGTTTACATCGTCAGGTTTGGCTTTCTCGATTGGGGTCCAACGTTCCTCAAGCAGTACAAAGGAATCCCTGTTGAAAAGGGTGGTCTCATGATAATCGCATTCGAGCTGGCGGCAGTCGTTGGTACTGTCTTCGCCGGTTGGGTCACGGATCGGGTGTTCAAGGGTCGTGGCGTCCGCACATGCGTTATATGCATGTTCTTTGCGGCGCTATTTGCGTTTGGCTTTTGGTATCTGCCTGATGGCGCGTCCAGTGCGTGGGCGACTCTTCTTCTGATGGGTACGGGCTTCTGCATATACGGGCCTCAGGCGCTGATTGGAATCGTGGCCGCAAATCAGGCCACTAAGGAGGCGGCGGCTATGGCGAATGGCTTCACAGGCATAATGGGCTATGCCTCCACTATTGTGTCCGGCCTTGGAATCGCATTCATCAAAGAAACGTTTGGCTGGGGCGTGACGCTTGGTTCCATTGCCGGATTTGCCATTATTGGCATGATTCTTTTCCTTTTTGCCTGGAATGCCAGCGCAACAGGTTATCGACGCTAAAACAATCACGGCGGCTTGATGAAGAGCCGCCTAAATGATACAATACGCCATACCATGACTATAAGAGGTCTTTTGGAGAAGTGGGCGCAATCGTTGCCTAAGGCGACGGCGTTCAAGTATTTTGATGAAGGAGCTTGGAGAACACGCTCTTATGAAGCCGCATTGGAGGGAGTGCGCGCCGTGGCCGAGGGTTATGGCGTACGCTTTGGGCTCAAGCCTGGCGAGGAAAACGCGGCGCTCATCCTTTCAAACGGTCCTACGTGGATAGAATCCTATCTGGCGCAGGTTGGCACTGGTGCGGCGGTCGTGCCGATTGACCCGAAGCTCCACAACGAAGAGGTTGAGTATATCCTCAAAGATGCCGAGGTTCGCGTGGTGACGACGGATCCGCATCATTTGCGCATGATGATGTCCATCGCGAAAAACCTTCCCGCCTTGCGCGGCGTGGTTGTTGTCGGCGGCGTGATCAATCCCGGTCAGAAGATAGATGGGCGCGTAGACGTCGTCGGCTATGAGTCGCTGCGTGTCGCTGGAGGCGGAGCGTGGTACGATGCGCATGTTGCGAAGCCAGAGGACATCGCGTCCATAATCTACACGTCGGGCACGACTGGCCGTCCAAAGGGCGCAATGCTGCGCCATTCAAACTTCATTGCCGACCTTGAGGGTTCCTATGAGCTCTTCGGTGCTCCTGTAGATTCGTCTGACTCGTTCTTTGTTGTTCTGCCGCTCTTTCATGCGTTCTCGTTCTCTGCGAATTTCATCGCGGCGTTCATGAAGGGCGCGTCGCTGTGCTTCTGCCAGTCGCTGCGTACTGTCGGGCAAGACATACACGATCTTCAGCCGACCGTGATCTGCGCGGTTCCGCTCCTGGCCGAGAAGCTGCATGAACGCATTGAAGCTGGGCTTGCGAAGTCTAAGGTGGCGCAGTTTCTTCTTAGACTTGGTCTTCGCGGACCTGTCATGCACATGGTCAAGCGCAAACTTGGTGGGCGTCTCAGGTTCTTCATAACAGGCGGAGCTCCATGTCCGCATCCGGTTATGGAGAGTTTCAAGCGCATACACGTTCGCTTCCTGGAAGGATATGGTCTCACCGAATGTTCGCCTATTGTCTCGGTGTGTCCGCCGGAAGTGATAAAGGTCGGGACCATCGGACCGGCCATAAAAGGCATAGAAGTTCGCCTTGCGGACAAGAACGAGGCTGGCGTTGGGGAGATTCAGGTCAAGGGACCGATCGTCATGCATGGCTACTATCACAATCCCGACGCGACAGCCGAGGCGTTTGAGGATGACGGCAATGGTGGCCTGTGGTTCCGGACCGGTGACCTGGCGTCGATGGACGAGGATGGTTTCATAACGATACGCGGACGCAAGAAGGCGCTTATCGTAAACCGAGAGGGCAAGAACATCTATCCCGAGGAAGTCGAGAACATGATTGCCCGAGAGCCCTGCGTGCAGGATGTCGTGGTTGTCGGCTACACGCATGGTGATGATCCCGGCGAGAAGGTAGGCGCGGTAATATATCCCAACGAAGACTGGTTCAAGAACCAGAACGGCGGCAAGACGCTTGACTGGAGCGAGATCGAAAAGGTTGCGACGAAGAGGGCGGCGGAGAAGTGCGCGGAGCTTGCCGACTACAAGCGCGTGCGCAAATGGGTAGTTGCCAAGGAGCCCCTTGAGCGCACATCCATCGGCAAGGTGCGCCGCGTCGCATACAAGGGTACGCTCAACGAACGGTGATGACCGGCTCGTTTGACGTCGGTTCCGTCGAGGAGACTTGGGCGCTTGCACGGCAGTTGGCCGCCGAGCTGAAGTCTGGCGACGTAGTCTGCCTTGAGGGCGATCTTGGCGCTGGAAAGACGACGTTCACGCAGGGGCTGGCAGTTGCGCTTGGTGTCGCGGGGCGTGTTACTTCTCCTACGTTCTGCCTTGTGCAGGAACATCGTGGGAATGGCGTCTTTCTGGTCCACATGGATCTTTACCGTCTGCATGGCGAGGATGACGTTCTTGCGATCGGCTGGGAAGATTACCTCGCGGATGGTGCGATCCTGGTTGTCGAATGGCCGGAACGTGCCGGATCGTTGGTGCCTCGCAACGCTCGTCGTGTTGTGTTCACGCATCTTGATGGCGAAGAGCGCAGACGCATAAAGTTTGTCTGATGCCATGACTTTCCTCCAGAGACATGCATACGCGATAGGTTGCTGGGCTGCTGCCACGCTATGGCCGTTCTTCGTCAAGCGTCGTCGAATATCTGTCGAGAACATATTGAAATGCAAGGTCGCTGCATGTGAAGCCGATGCACGGCGAATTGCAAAGAAGTCGTTTTGCCATTTTGCTGGGCATATCTGCGAGGCGTTGTTTGCGTCGAAGGTTGTGAACGAGGCGAACTGGCGCGAGCACTTCGACTTTTCAGATGCAGATCCCGAGGCGTTGGATTTGCTCCTTGAGCGTATTGACACGCCGATACTTATAGTTTCGGGGCATCATGGATGCTGGGAGGCTGCGACGCACATAATCCCGTTTCGCCGTCCGATGATCGCCATTGCGCGAGTTATGGACAATCCCATTTTGCGCAGGTGGATGAAAAAGCACAGCTTTCGCGGGTCGGTAACAGTAATCAGCAAGAACAACGGACTGAACGCGGCCGTTCTGGAGCAGTGGCGGCGCGAGCGTTCGGCGCTGACCATTCTCTCTGACCAGCACACATACGGCGGCGCGATGCTCAAGTTCTTTGGCCGCCCTGCGCGCACGGTCACGTCCGCCGCGCGCCTTGCCATGCGATTCGGCGTTCCGATGGTGGTTGGCTCGTTCGTGAGAACCGGACCGTACAAGTACCGCGCCGTTTCAGGCAAGCCGCTTTTTTTCTCAAAGGACGCCGACAGAAACGAGGCCACTCAGCTCATCAACGACCGGCTTGAAGAGGCCATCAGAAAATATCCAGAGCAGTATTTGTGGATGCATAGGAGGTGGCGCGATGACTGAGATGCGCGTTGCGTCGCTTGCGAGCGGGTCGAAGGGTAACGCCTATATCGTCGAGCAGGATGGAGAGGCGCTTCTCATCGACTGCGGCCTGTGCTTAAAGACGTTGCGCATGCGCCTGCGTGAGCTTTTGAGCAAGTCCGGCGACGGCTGTGTTCCGAATCTGTGCGGCGTTCTTTTGACGCATTCCCACAGCGACCATGCGGCTGGACTGCGCCCGCTCCTTTCAAAGCATGGTGTTCCTGTATATGCGAACGTAATGACCGCCGAGGCTACAGCTATCCAGGAGCGAATAGACGACTCCGCGTTTGTTTGCTTCGAGAATGGTCAGTCGTTCGATGTCGGCCCGTTTGAGGTTAGCGCGTTTTCCATTCCGCACGATACAAGCGACCCTGTTGGTTACCTTGTGCGCGGGACCAGTGTGTATTTTCACGGAACGGACATAGGAATGCCGCTTGACTCTGTTGGCTTGAAGCTCGCAGAGGCTGACATAGCGACATTGGAGGCGAACCATGACCCGGTAATGCTGCGCACCAGCGGGCGTCCGCCGTCGTTGATTCAGCGCATCGCAGGGCCGCGCGGGCATCTCTCGAACGACGATGCCGGCGATCTTGTCCGTCGTTTTGCCTCGCCGCGTCTCAGTAGGCTCGCCCTTGCCCATCTCTCGCGCGACTGCAATGCGCCGCATCTGGCGCTTGAGGCGGTGCGCAGCGCGCTTGAAGAGGTTGGCCGCGCAGATGTCTTGCTCAAGGTGCTTTCACAGGACGAAGCAACATGGATATGAAAGAAAAGGAAACAATGCGCATAGACGCGCTTTTGGAGGCCGCCCGCAACATGAAGCTCGATCGGGTGCTAGTTTGCAACCAGGCCAACATACGTGCCTTTACTGGAGTCGACAGCGACAACGCCGTGCTTTCGCTTGAACTGGACACGCGCTCTGGTGAATGTGCAAAGGTTGTGATCTACACTGACTTTCGCTACATTCCGATGGTGCATCGCGTTGCGCCGTCGATTGTCTGCCGCGACATCAATCGGTTGAGGGTGGCGGGCGCGCGCATCGGCTATGAAGTGTCCATTCCGCATTCCAGGTTCCTCAAGCTTCAGAAGATGGCGCCGAATGCCGAGTTCGTGGATGTCTCAACGGCTGTAGCCGAGATCCGCGCCGTGAAGACGCCAGACGAGATAGTGAAGATACGTGCGGCCGAAAAGCTGGTTTGCGAGATATGGGAGGCGGCGAGCGCTCGGTTCCGTGCCGGCATGACGGAACGTGACATGGCTCGCATCATACAGACGATGATGATTGAGCGTGGCGATGGCGAGGCCTTCCCGTCTATCGTGTGCGTTGGGAAGAACGCGGCCGAGTGTCATCACGAACCGGACGACACGGTCTGGAACGGACGTGACAGCGTGCTTGTGGACATAGGCGTGAAACTCGGCGGAGTATGCTCCGACCTGACGCGAAACCTCGTTGTGAAGCCGTCCAGACTTTACCGCAAAGTTTATTCGCTTGTTCTTGATGCGAACCGTGCGGCGATAGCGGCCGCCAAGCCCGGGATGACGGCGAAGGCGCTCGACAAGGTGGCGCGCGACGTGATAAGCAAGGGCGGTTTCGGCAGATGCTTCGGGCATTCCCTTGGACACGGCGTCGGGTATGAGGTGCATGAGGCGCCGGCAGTGTCGAAGAAAGGGAAGATGAAGCTTAAGCCGGGGATGCTCGTCACAATTGAGCCTGGCATTTACCTTGAAGGAAATCTCGGCGTTCGCATTGAAGACCTGATTCTCATAACCGAGAACGGTTGCGAGGTGCTTTCGCCCGCAGATGCAACGCTATGAAGTCGGTCCTGCGCATAGTTTTCGCTTCAGCGCTGCTTGCCTGCTTTTGTGCGTCTGGCGAGGGCAAGGCGCTGCTTGTTTTGCAGGTCGGCAGCGACTGGTGCGATAGCGGAGAAGACGTGCGCAGGGTGTTCGAGAGCGCGTCGTTCAGGCGCGCCATTGGCTCAGGGTTCGAGTTCGCGGTCTATGACGACATGGACAACCCGACGCCGACCGTCAAGGCCGCGAACGAGAAGCTTGCCAGATTGCGTGTCGAGACGCGGCGCTTTCCGGCAATTACTTGTCTTACAGGCGAACCGCGCCGGTTCTACGCGCAACTTGAGAACATACCGTTTGATGTGACTTCTGATGGCTTGGCGGCGCAGGTTTCGGAGGCGACGAAAGCGAAGAACGAAGCCGAGACCCTTTTCAGGCAGGGCGCTTCAATGCGCGGCGAAGCGTCAGCCGACTGCTATGGACGCGCATTTGAGATTCTTGCGGCGCATGTCGGCGAGTTCAATGAAAAGCGTCTGCGCGAAGGCGATCTTGCCTACGAGGCGGAGTGGCGCGCGCTTGCGGCTCTGGATGAGGGCGGGCGTTATGGATGGACGTATCGCTTTGAGATGGGTTACGGTGTGGACATAATAGAGAAAGCCACCAAGTTCCGCACCGACGATGACTTTCGGGGAGGCTCCGAGTACATTGCCTCGCTGCGAAAGATTCCTACGAAACACCTTACTGTCGAGCAGAGGCAGTGCATTGATATCGCGGAATACGCCCTTTGGCGAAAGAAGGATGACCGGCTGGAAGAAAACGTTGAGATATTGAAGCGTGCGCTGGCTCTTGGGCGCGATACGGTGTGGGGGCAGTGCGCCCTTGGCTACATAGTGCTCTCCGGCGAGGAAATACCGCCTCGTGCGCGCTACCGTGCGCCAGTTATACCGCGCCCGGAGCCAGAAGGGCCATCCGCGCCCGAGATGAAGCTTTCTGCCGTGGAAAGGCGAATCGGGCGGATCGCCGCAGATGCGGAGCTTACGGAGAAGGAGAGGCGCGACATCGCGCTTTATGCCGTTCTCATGCGCATCGGCAAGGACGCTTGGGACGAGCTTAGGACGCGGCCTGGCTCGCACAAGTTCATGTCGGCTTTCTTCCGCGACCGTGGCTGGATGGAGGATTTCGCCTGGAGTGGACCGTGCGATGGCGCCAAGTCGATTCTCGCTCTGGAGTCGTTGGTGTTTCAGGACGACGGACGCTGGATAAGGGGCGGCGACTGCACGGGGCGGCGCTTCGCCACGGCTGTGGCATTGGAGCAGCCGGAGCGCGACGAAGGGTGGCTGGCGGACTACATGGATGCGTTTCGTGCAACGGCGCTTGCAAAGCGGCTTCACCGCCACGCTGTTTCGCAACCTGTATGGCAGTGGCGTTTTGCCATACAGCAGAGCCACCGCGAGGCGCATTCCGACGACCCGGCGAATCAGCAGCGCCACATCGACAAGTATTTCAACGTGCCGCTGGCAAGGTACCAGGAGGCACATTGGAACATCCCGTACCGCACATACAACTGCTTTGGCGAGTCCGTTCAGACGCCGGCCTATTATGAACCTTGGATAGCAGCTGGTGAATGGGTGAAGCGTAGGTATTCGCCGATCATTGGAGGTGTCTGCGGAGAGCTGTCGAAGTTTGGTTCGGCATGTGCCAACGCACACGGGCTCTCTTCCTCGACGGCAGGGCAGCCTGCCCACTGCGCCTATACGCGCCGTCGCCCAGATGGCCGCTGGGAGATTTGCAACAACGTCGAAAGCCCCACGAGGGTCCACCTTAGTCTCTTCCCGGGACGCAATCTATGGACGTACCTTCAGGCGCACGAAGGCACATTCGAGGGCGACAGGGAAAAGCGGCTCGACGCCGCCCGGTTCTCTGAGCTTGCTCGCTTTGCGGAGAAGCGTGGGGCTTCCGCCGTGGAAATCGCCGAGTTTCACAAACGCGCGTGCGGCGCGTGGCCTGGACACTACACTGCGCGGCAGTCGTACGGAGAATGGATTGCAAGAGCGAAGCGTCCGCTCGCAGAGCACCGTGCGTTTGCCATGGATTGCGCGAAGTCGCTTGCGGGGTGGCGTCAGCCGCTTTGGGATCTGCTTTCACCGTACTTTGCCCGTGTCGCAGGCGAATCAGGGCCTAGGGCGCTCAAGGATGCGCTTGTCGAATTCGCGCCGCTTCTGAGGCAAGGCGAAGACATAATTGCCGAGGAAGGCGACTTCAGCGCGGCCATGAAACAATGGGTCAAGCCGCTCGAAGGCGACAAAGCGCTCATGGAAGCTGCTGTAATGGCAGTTGTCGCGGCGCAGCGCGGGACGCGTGACTTCTTTGCGCAGACGCTTGCATGGTGCGGCGACTTCATGTTGGCCGATGCGGCTCGCCTAAAGAGATTTGTAGCGGCTCTTGGCAAGAGTGGCGCCGCTCAGAACACGGATCTCGCGCCGATGATCCTTGCTGCCGCGAAGAATGGCAACCTCCATGCTTTCCGACAGCTCGCCGACTTGCAGGACAAGCTGTCGCCATCGGCGGTAAAAACGCCAGGCAAGCAGTATCCTATGCGCGACTTCGGTGCACCGCTCCTGTCGGCGGACGGAATGCTCACGGTTTCAACGACAAGTCGGTGGGACACCCCGCAGCTTCATGTGCATGCAATAGACGCTACGCCGCGCGACGGCAATGCCTTGCACACAAGCAAGGAGAAGTGCCCTTGGGCGATGGTGACGCTGCCTGGGCCAGCGGTGGTTAAAGGCGTGATTGTTGAAAACAGGTGCACAAGCGTCGGCAACCGTGCGCGGCAGGTGCCGTTGGAAGTGCAGCTCTCTGAGACAGGCGATGAATGGCATACGGTGTTTACCGACGGCGAGGCGAGGGAAACATACCGCATCGACCTTCGCAAGAACGACCTGCGCTCGCGCTACATCCGTGTGCGCCGCACGCCGGATGCGAAGGACGAGGTGTTCCACCTCTCCAAGATACTTGTATACGGCACGCGCCTGTATTGACGTTATGCGTTCTTTGCGCGCCATGCGCTCGGCGACAGCCCGGTGGCGCATGTGAAGGCGCGCGAGAGGTATTCAAGCGACGAGAAGCCAGAAAGGGTGGCTATTTCCTTTATTTGAAGCGAAGTGGACTCCAAAAGGCGCTTGGCCTCTTCTATGCGTGATTCGGCGATTCGGCCCTGCACAGAGGATGATATGCACTTTCGAAAAGCCCTCTCCACGAGAGTGCGTGAGAACCCGACGTGCCTGAATACGTCAGAGGCGGAAATGCCATGCGACACGTTTGCCTGTATGAATGCGAGAGCTTCTGCAAACCACGGCGGCGCATGTGGATAGGTGTTTGTGGAAGCTCGCTCCACTATCCCCTTTGGCGGCACAATCAGTTTCGGTGGATTGGCCGCAATGCTGCCGTTTTCGAGCATTTTAGCCATCGTGGCGGCTGCGGTCTTTCCGATGGTGAAGGCGTCTGGGTCGATGCTGGAAAGACGAGGCGTTGAGAACATGCAGTATATCGGGTCGTCGTCCACCCCAAGTATTGCCACATCGTCTGGCACGGAGATGTTGAGCGAGCGGCAGATGGATAGTACGTTGGATGCTCGCAGGTCGTCGCAGCAGAATATGCCAACTGGCTTTGGAAGGCGCAGCAGCCATTGGGCGAGGTCAGCTGCGTCGGGTGGTGAATCGACCCTGTCGCCAAGCAGGAAGTCGCGGCCGAAGCAGTTTTCCTTGCGGAACGGCGGCCTGTATATGGACGGGCGTATTTTCTTCTGTTCCAGAAACGAGGCGAAGGTGTTGCGACGTCTGTCGGAGAAGGCGACGCGCCTGTATCCGCAGAAGGCGAAGTTGGTGAAGCGGCGGCGCAGAAGATGCTCGGCAGCGAGTTGTCCAATCTGCTCCGCATCGGTCATAATTGACGCAAACTGCGTGATTGGCTGTGGGCACAGGCAGTCAACTACGGGTTGTCCGCTCCGCATGAGCGCATGCGCCGTGCGCATGTCGGCAACGCGGCATATCCAGCCATCGAACGTCTCTGCGGATTTGGAGGCTATGCTGTGCGGGTCAATTAAGACGAGATCCCATTCAGGGTGTTTCTCTGCAACTTCGGCAACACCACGTATGAAGCTGCGCCCGTAGGCGCTTGAACGCTCGGCGGCGATAGCTAGTTTCTTTTGGTGCTTCATGCTGGTATTGTACCATATTTGAGCGCATATTGAAACGTGTAGGTACATTCGTACATGTTCCACTATGCATTGCCTTTCCTTTCTTTGTTTGTACTATTCCCTCCGCACCCACGCAGGGAAACCATTTGTTCCGTGTAGGGAAGGCGTTTGCTCCGTGTAGAGAAACCGTTCCCCCCGTGTAGGGAGAACGGCCACCCCGTGTAGGGAGAACAGCCACCCCGTGTAGGGGGAACGCCCGACCCGTCGGGGGATAGGGGCGTCATCGCTGCGGAACCTCTCCGCAAGAGAGATTTTCAGCTTTCTGGATGTCGTAGATCGCCCA
>CACYCL010000176.1 GCA_902772905.1 uncultured bacterium
CGGAAAGCCGCACGTGAACGTCGGCACCATCGGCCACGTCGACCACGGCAAGACCACACTTACGGCCGCCATCACGCACGTCCAGGCGCTCAAGGGGCTCTGCTCCGAGATCAAGTACGACGAGGTCGCCAAGGCCTCCGAGTCCGCTGGTCGCCGCGACGCGACTAAGATTCTCACGATCGCGTCCTCTCACGTCGAGTATGCAACGGCTAACCGCCACTATGCGCACGTCGACTGCCCCGGCCATGCCGACTACGTGAAGAACATGATTACCGGCGCTGCCCAGATGGATGGCGCAATCCTAGTTGTGTCCGCCGTCGACGGCCCGATGCCCCAGACGCGTGAGCATGTCCTTCTCGCCCGCCAGGTTGGCGTTCCGAAGATTGTCGTGTTCCTCAACAAGTGCGACCTCGTTGACGATGCCGAGATGCTTGACCTAGTCGAGATGGAGGTTCGCGAGCTTCTTTCCAAGTACGAGTACGATGGCGACAATGCCCCGGTGATACGCGGTGCCGCGTACCCCGCCACCCAGGCCTCTTCCGCAGACGATGCGGCTTGCAAGTGCATCGACGAACTCATGGACGCTCTCGACAGCTACATTCCTGAGCCTGTCCGCGAGCTTGACAAGCCGTTCCTCATGCCTATAGAAGACATCTTCTCGATCGAAGGTCGTGGCACGGTCGTCACTGGTCGTGTCGAGCGCGGTGTCATCAAGGTTGGCGACGAAGTCGAAATCGTCGGTCTCAAGCCGACGGCGAAGACGGCTGTCACAGGCGTTGAGATGTTCCGCAAGCTGCTCGACCAGGGGCAGGCTGGCGACAACATTGGTACGCTTCTCCGTGGCACGAAGAAGGAGGAGGTCGAGCGCGGTCAGGTGCTCGCCAAGCCGGGTTCGATCACGCCTCATACCGAGTTCAAGGGCCAGGTCTACGTCTTGACGAAGGACGAGGGCGGCCGCCACACGGCGTTCATGAAGGGCTATCGTCCTCAGTTCTACATCCGCACGACGGACGTGACTGGCGACATCCAGCTCCCTGAGGGTGTCGAGATGGTCATGCCGGGCGACAACGTCGAGCTTAGCGTCAAGCTGATCGCGCCTGTCGCGCTTGAGGAGAAGATGCGCTTCGCTATCCGCGAAGGTGGCCGCACGGTCGGCGCCGGCACGGTTTCGAAGATCATCAAGTAAGGCAAAGAAGTCTTCTGTGAGATGCCTGCCCGCAGGCTCGGCCCCATGTGGTCGGTCAGAGCGGCGGGTGGGCTGAATCCAGCAGACATCGAAGGTAGACGAAAATGCGTGAACTGGCTATATTGGCCTGCGGCGAGTGCAAGAACCGCAACTACACGACGACCCGGAACAAGAAGACGACTCCGGAGCGTCTTGAGAAGGTGAAGTTCTGCCCGCATTGCCGCAAGCGCACGACCCATAAAGAGACAAAGTGATTCTCACCCAGCTAGGGTAGTAGCACAATGGCAGTGCAGCGGTCTCCAAAACCGCCTATGGGGGTTCGATTCCCTCCTACCCTGCCAAAGGACGTGGAGAGCTAGAAGATGGACATAATCACAAAGACAAAAGAATACCTGACTGGCGTCGGTGCTGAGGCAAAACGCGTTACATGGCCCGGTCGTCGCGAGCTGTGGGAGTCCACGCTCGTCGTGATCTCGTTCATTTTCATACTTGCCATAACCACGCTTGTCTGTGACAAGGTGATAGAGGGCTTCCTGAAGATCGTCCACGCTGGCGCGTGACGGCGCAGGGCTATACGGCGAGGTTTCATAGTCAGATAGCAGCAAGGAAGGGGAGGGAAGCATGGTAAAGAGTTGGTTCGTCCTTCACACCCTCACTGGACAGGAGAACAAGGCGCAGAGGTCGATTGAAGCTCGGGTGAAGCTTGAGCGCATGGAGGACTTCGTCGGGCGGTGCGTTATTCCGACCGAACGCGTGACAGAGAAGAAGGACGGCAAGAAGCGCACTATTACGAAGAAGTTCTTTCCTGGCTACGTCTTGTGCGAATTGGCGCTCTATGATGAGGCCAAGGGAGTGGACGAAAACGGGAAGAAGGCGATTTACGAGCGCACATGGCAGTTTCTACGTGAAACTCCGGGGGTCATCGGGTTCGTTGGAGGTGACAGGCCGATGCCGCTCAAACAACAGGAAGTGGATGCGATATTGCTCGACAAGCCGTCGTCTGGTCAGGGCACTGCGCGTCCTCGTGTGAATTTCTCCGTCGACGAGACGGTGAAGATAACTGATGGCGCATTCATGGGTTTGATGGGCCAGATCAGCATGGTAGATCCCGACAAGGGCAAACTCAAGGTCGAAGTACAGGTCTTCGGCCGCAAGGTTCCTGTCGACGCCGAATACTGGCAGGTCGAGAAGGTGTCCGTCGAGGACACCTTCGAGTCGGCCAAGTAGGATGGGTCAGGTTTTGCGGTCCGCTTGACCGGGAAAGGATCCCCGGGAGGAGCCGCACGAATGAAGGAAAAGGAGAGAAATGGCTAAGAAAGTCACTGGAGTGGTAAAGCTCCAGATTCCGGCTGGTGCTGCAAATCCTGCGCCGCCTGTCGGTCCTGCCCTTGGCTCTGCTGGTGTCAACATCATGCAGTTCTGCAAGGAGTTCAATGCGAAGACGGCTAAGGACGCTGGTCTTGTAATCCCGGTGGTCATCACCGTTTATCAGGATCGCAGCTTCTCGCTGCAGTTCAAGTCGCCGCCGGCATCGACGCTTCTCAAGAAGGAAGCTGGCCTTGCAAAGGGCAGCGGCGTTCCCAACAAGAACAAGGTTGGCAAGGTCACAAAGGCCCAGCTTCTCAAGATTGTAGAGATGAAGAAGGCCGACCTCAACACCGACGATCCTGAGCAGGCGATCAAGATGATTGCAGGCACGGCGCGCAACATGGGAATCGAGGTGGTTGAATGAGCAGGCACGGCAAGAGATATTTCAATGCGCTCAAGAAGGCTCCCAAGAAGCCGGTTTCCCTTGAGGAGGCCGTCAAATTCGTCAAGGACCACTCAGGCGCCAAGTTCGACGAAACAGTCGATGTCTATTTTCATCTTGGCAAGGAGCTGACGAAGGGCGATACTGCCGTTCGCGGCACGGTCAAGCTTCCCAACGGCTCGGGCAAGAGTGTCCGCGTCGCGGTGTTCGCCGGCGGTGATGCCGCAGAGGCGGCGAAGGCTGCAGGTGCTGACTTTGTGGGCATGGCCGACCTTATCGAGAAGGTTGTCAAGGAGAGCTGGTGCGATTTTGACGTTGCAATCGCCACCGTCGAGGCCATGAAGGAAGTGCGCAAGTGTGCGCGAATCCTCGGTCCTCGTGGTCTCATGCCGAACCCGAAGACGGGAACTGTAACCGATGACACGGCGACTGCCGTGAAGGAGGCGAAGGGCGGCAAGGTCGATTTCCGCATGGACAGGACGGGCAACATGGCCGTCGTTGCGGGCAAGCGCTCGTTCGACGCCGACAAGCTCGTTGGCAACATAAAGGCGATTATCTCGGCGGTTCAGGCTGCAAAGCCCGCTTCCGTCAAGGGCATGTTCGTGAAGTCGATGACAATCGCTTCCACCATGGGCGTCGGTGTCCCAGTGATCGTCTCGGGCGACGCCGAATAAGGAGGTAACTAGCAATGCGTATAGAAAAGGTTGCCATTCTCAGCGAAGTCGCCGCCCGCGTCAAGGACTCGGACTACTGCTTCATCATAAACCACGGCGGTGTGACGGTCGCCCAGTTCGCGGCGCTCCGCAAGGCGCTTCGCCCTCTCGACAGCCGTCTTCTCGTGGTGAAGAACACCTTCATCGCAAAGATCGCCAAGGAGAAAGGCTGGAGCGAAGAGGTCAATGCCATGTTCACGGGCAACACTGCGGTCGTAACGGGCCATGGTGAGGCCACTGCTGTTGCGAAGGCCATCATGGCGTTCGTGACCGCGTCGAACGGCAAGGCTTCCGTAAAAGGCGCCGACTACGACGGCAAGATCGTCGATGCCGCGATGGTCGAGGCTCTCTCGAAGGTTCCTGGCAAGGATGAGCTCCGCGCCACGTTGCTCATGCTCCTCAAGGAGCCTGCGACGCGTCTCGCGCGCGTTCTCTCCGAGAAGGCCAAGAAAGAGGGCGGTGGCGACGTGCCTGCAGAGGCTGCGCCCGCCGCGTAAGACAAGCAACAACCACGATTTCCTTCAGATGAAAAACGCTGAAGGTTGACAAGTAAAAAAGGAAACAAGAACAATGACTAACGAAGAAATCATCAAGGAACTGTCGGGCAAGACGGTTCTCGAAATTAATGACCTCGTGAAGGCTCTTGAAGAGGCGTGGGGCGTTTCCGCTGCCGCTGCCGTTGCTGTCGCCGCTCCTGGAGCAGGCGGAGCCGCCGCCGAGGAGAAGACCGAGTTCGACGTCATCCTCAAAGCTGCCGGTGCGAACAAGATTGCGGTCATCAAGGAGATTCGTGCGATTACGGGTCTCGGCCTCAAGGATGCCAAGGACATGGTTGACGGCGCTCCCAAGAAGGTCAAGGAAGCCATCGCCAAGGACGAGGCTGAGAAGATTGCTGAGCAGCTCAAGAAAGCTGGCGCCGAAGTTGAGGTCAAGTAACCACTGCGTCTGGCTACTGCTTTTGCAGAAAGGGCGTCGCGTGAATCGCGGCGCTCTTTTTTCTTCAATGCTGCGTCGCTTGCGCCTAATCGTCGATGAGCACAAAGATACGCTGGGACGTGAACGCAGGAATGGAACATGCCCTTTGTGCGTTGATTGGCAAGTGCGCTATTCGACTAGGAGCTTGTCAACCTTGCTTTCGTCGATATCTTGCTTGTCGAATTTCAGGGCGCCGGGAAGCTGTTCATTCGATGAGTAGTTGACATACATCATGTCACGCCATTCCACCGTGCCGCATCCATCGTAAACTTTGCTGTGCTCGGATGGCTTGACGACCGTGCAGTCCTTTACCAATAGTCGCCCGTACTTGTGCCTGAACACGGTGATGTTGTCCAGCCCGAACACCTTGTTGTTGAAGTATGAGCATCCAAGTATTCGAGTGTCCCATGCGTCGATGTCGAAGCCAATCTCCCCGGTGTCGGCGTAGCAGTCTCGCAAAATCGCTGCCGCGCCGTTGATTTTGAAGTTGATGCTTTCCTTGAGCATCTCACGAGGCTCGCCCTTGCGTGGGGCTGGAAGTAGTCCGCCCCAGACATGGCACCGCGTCAATCTGTTAGATCCGCCCTTTGCGAGATGAAAGCCGATTGTGTAGTCCACAACTATGCAGTCCGTGTAGTGGCTGTCGCCGCCGCGAATGTAGACAGCGGTGTTCCCGGCAAGCCCAGGCTTGATGCACTTGAAGTACAGATTGTTTGCGACAAGCTCGGCACCGCCGCAGTTCTCGCCGCACACGCTCAGCCCGTATTTGCGTCCATTCAGGAACGTAGTGTCGCGCAGGGTGTAATGAAAGAATCCGTCGAGCATCATGCATCCGGCGAGCGCATTGCCGTCGATTTGCCCGCCAATAATGAACATGTTGTAGTCGTTGCAGCTGGCGTTGTTAACCCGCAGCACAAACGGCATAGATTTTACCGCGCGGAGAATGGCCGACTTGTTCATGTCCAGCGAACAGAGATTGGTGATGGAAACAGTGGACGATACCAGATACACGCCAGCAGGGATGTGCAGTACGCCTCCCGGCGTTGCATCCACCGCACGTTGCAGACGCGCCGAGTCGTCATATTCCCCGTTTGCCCTCGGAAATTCGGAAAGCGAATGATCCGCCGCCGCAGTGGTCGCAATGCATATCGCAACGAAAACACATACTGTCGCATTTCGCATATCAGTCAGACTTTCTTCCATCCAGTGTTATTCTTTTACAAAGTGCGGCAGACGGTCAAGCGGTGTGTTTACTGTGATCGTCGCCGGGCCGACAATGACGGCACCATCGTCGCCGCGCCACTTTCCGCTTGGCAGCGCGACAGTGCGCGTTTTAGCGCCTTTCGCGATTTGCGGCGCAACGATCAGGGAATCACCCATTGCAAACTGGTCTTTCACTTTCGCCAAGCCCAGATGCGGCCAATTGTACTCCATTGCGCGAAGCATCGGCTCGCCGGTTTTTGCGCATGTTTCGGCCAGCTCGACGAACCATGGCGCGAACTTCTGGCGCAGTGCGACGGTTTCGCGGATTATTCGCCTGCCAGCCTCGTCAAGCACACGCCACGGTGAGGCCGAAAACTGCATCATGGGAGCAAGTGCGTGGACTTGTGCGGAGCGAATGAAAAGCTCTTGGTCGAATGGCGAATCCGGGAGGGATGCCACATAGTCGCCTCCGCCAATCATGTCGGGGCACACAAAGGGATGACCTATCAGACCGGCAGCCGTCATGTCCGCAATGCACCTCGCCACTTCGCTCCAAGCGTGGAATTTGTCGCAAAGTCTTTGGACGAGCGGCTGTCCACCAGTCTTCCACGATGCGCGATATTCGTTGTAAGGGAATTCTAGGCCAAACGCCGAATAAAGGCGCATCTGCTCTTCTGGCGGCATTGGAGTGTGGATGTGGCGCTCACCCCTGTATATTGCGATGTCGCCACCGTCGAACTTGAATCCGTCCACGCCATAGTCGAGTTGAAGGCGCGCCAACACGTTACGAAACCATTTAACGCCATTTGGATGCGAGAAGTCGAGAAGGGCGCTTTTGCCATTCCACCATCCCACCACAGCAGGATCGCCTTTTGTACGTTCGACCAAACCGCCCTCATCGCGCAACCTGCGGTATGCGGGCGAATCCATTGACACGAACGGGACAATCCAAAGCATCACTTTAAATCCCATGCCGTGCAGTTCGCGGCACATTGCCGCCGGATCATGGAAGCGAGACACCTCGAAGCGCCAGTCGCCGTATCCGGCCTGCCATGTATCATCGATCATCAGCACACCTGGTGGCAGACCGTTCGCAAGAATGTCCCTGGCGTATTTCAAGATGTCATCTTGGTTCTGGTTGTATTGCAGTTCGATCCACGTGTTGTACTGCGGCGCAGCAATAAACTCAACTGGCGGCATTTTGCCACTTGGCGGAAAGTGTCTTTTGGATGCGGCAAGGAACGCCTCGCGCAGATTTCTGCCAGCATCCACTACTACCACAGGGCGGCTCGTACGCATGACGCCGCTGGTTATCGACAGCGCAAACGCATCTTCGCGCCAGATGTACCGTCCCATGTCCGAGACGAGAAACGGAGCGGCGTGGTTGTAGCCATGATGCACGGAGAAGTCGGCATCATAAGCTGACTTCTCCGAGAACGGCATTTCCACGCCGTCTGCCGCTTTCCCGCCCCACCAGTGTTCGCCAGGCAGGAGCGGGATATCAGCGGCGTCCAATGCTGCACCTAGAACAGACACTATGGCGCAGATTATACCAAATCTCAGCTTCACTTTGCCACGGCGTCGCAGACAAGACGGAAGCCTACGTTCTTATAAGCTTTCGAAACTTCGACATATGTCGTGCGATAGGCGCTTCTGCTTTCTGCGTCAATGGAATCATATGCACCGCCGCGCGATATTTTATAGTAGTTGCCGTTTCCATACAAATCAGTCTTGGCTATCTCTGGTTCGATCGCCGAAGCAGAGCCGAGGTCGTCCTTGCCCCAGTCCAGGCACAGTTCTTTTACATTGCCGTGCATGTCATAAAGGCCCCATGCGTTTGGCAGTTTCTCGCCGACGCGATGAGTCGCATTGTCGGAGTTTGTGTTGTACCAGCCTATCGCAGCAAGGCCATTGCCGTTGTTGTATGCTCCGCTCGTGCCAGCGCGACAGGCATATTCCCATCGCGCCTCGGTAGGTAGATCGAACGTGTCTATGCCTGTAAGGGTGCGCAACTTGCCGATATATGAATTAGGATCTACAGCATGGCCGTCCTCCGGCCAGTCGTAGGCCGCATTGTCGCCACGCATATTTGCATAGGAGGTCTGAGCAATAGGTGAAGTTGCAGGAGTCTGCCATTCGACGCCCATGTACCATGCCTGTCGTTTTGTAACCTCAAAAACGCCCATGTAGTAGTCGTTCGTGAGCGTCACGTAGTGCGTCGTCTCTTCCGCCTCCCACTTACCAGTTTTCCGTCCTGTCTCTGTAGAGGGCGAACCCATGCGCCACTGGATGCCCTTGACCGGAATCTTGCGCATCACGATGCGATCGGTGCGGTAGCAGTCGTTCGTAAGTCCGCCGTCTGGCAGTTGTTCAGACGTCTCATAGTATCGGATTGCACCTGGCGTTTCTAGATCGACAACCATATAGTCTGGCGGAGCATCCTTCGCCCAGGCCTTGACGAGAGCCTTTACGGAGTATTTCTCATTGAACTGCGCTGTCCATGAACGTTCCGGTGCCCAGTAGAGCGTGTGCGTTCCTGCTCCTTTCACTAGTATGTTTACGTCGCCCCACGTGTGCGTGATGTTCTTTGCACCAATTGAAACCCATACGTCCGCTGTCGCGTTTGTCAGTATGTCCAGCGTGACAACCGCATCTTCGTTCAGGTTGTATGTCACCTTGACCGTGCGTGAGCCTTGCTGCTCAATCGTCGTGCCTGTGACTGTTGGTGTTGCGGATGCCGTAATTATTGACATTGCAGCAACTGCCATTACGATTGCCTTCATCTGTATGCCTCCTTTTGGTTGATGTGTTAGTATATGGAAATTATGATGCCGAACGTGGTGCGCAATTCCTCTACATCAGAAAGGCAGCTCGTCCATTCGTTGCGTATCAGGCTTTCCCATGTTGGCGAGGTGCATCTGCACACCGCATAGGGGCAGAAAGCGCTCCATGCGTCGCTCGGGCATTCCGATGCAGCAGTGCGGATCGTGCTGCCCTCCATCTTCCAAGGCAGATCGCCGCCCAATGCGCTCCACATCGCCAATGCCACAACGGCACACATAATATGCAATCTATTCATGTCTGCTATTCCTTTTCTTTTAAGGACGTTGGTATTATTCCATATAATTGAAAAGAACACAAGCGTACGTGTATACATATAACGCAAAAGATAATTACCATTTTACGAATGAGTTTTGGTATACTGTGTGTTCATGAAGGTGAATAATCAATCATTTAAGCGTGTCGCTGTGGCCGTCGGCATCTCCGGAGCAGCGGAACGCGACTATCTCTCCGGCATATTCCGATATGTAAACACCGGGAAAAGATGGTCACTTGATCTTCTGAAGACACAGGACGAGCTTGAGCATCACATTTGTGCGAACGGACATCCCGATGGAGTGATAGTGGCCCTTCCAAACAAGACGCGCTCTTGGAAGACTCTGCTGAAGAACCTAACGCCGACCGTATTCATTGACATCCCGCCGCAAGATGTAATGCCTATCTCCAAGCCGTTCTCAATTGTCCGCCTCGATGATGTAGGTATCGGGCGAGTCGCCGCCGATCATCTTCTTTCAAGGGGAAGGTACAATTCGTTCCTGTGCGTCATCGACCAGCCGCAGTTCCAGTATCCATCGCACCGCAGGCAGGGATTCTACGAACGGCTCGGCAACGTCGGAGTGCCTGTGGAAACTCTGGTCATTTCCGAATCGGCTGCGGATTCAAAAGAGATTGAGATGATACGTCAGACGCTTATGCGGCTTCCGCGACCGACTGCGATTTTCGCCGTGCGCGACCGCGCGGCTCTCAAGATATTCGATGTGTGCCGCCGCTTCAATTTGTCCATACCAGAAAAGGTTGCTGTGCTGGGCGTGGATAACGACGAACTTTTCTGCAAGACGTTGCCGGTGAAGCTCTCGAGCATACTGCCGGATCACGAACAGGTGGGCTTTCTGGCCGCCCGGGAACTGAATCGTTTGATGCGTGATGGCAACGGACGCGAGATTGTGTATCCGAAGTCCGTGAAGGAAATCTTCATGCGCGATTCAACGCGTATCATCCCTCCTGCGGCGAGATTGATTTCTGCGGCAATGTCATACATTGCGGACAACGCCATGCGCCCGCTGCGCGTTGACGACGTAGCGCGGCATATCGGCGTGTCTCGCCGGCTTGCGGAGATGCGTTTCAGGCAGATTCAAGGCGAGTCAATTATGGACATCATAACACACCATCGCATAGCGGCGCTTAAAACCAGGTTGAGAAACTCGCAGAAATCTGTTTCGCAGATTGCAGCAGAATTTGAGTTCTCATCCTCTGCCGCCATGATACGCTACTTCAAGGCCGCTACTGGCATCACGCCATCCGTCTGGCGGCATGACAATGCTGGTTAGTGCTCCTTTATGGTGCCCTTCAGGACCGCGATGAAGGCTGACTGCGGCACGTTCACGTGGCCGAACTCCTTCATGCGCGCCTTGCCGCGCTTCTGCTTCTCAAGCACTTTCATCTTGCGCGTCACGTCGCCGCCGTACAGCTTGGCGAGAACGTCCTTGCGGAAGGGGCGTATGTCCTCTCGCGCTATGATCTCGCGCCCTATTGCGGCCTGCACAGGAATCTTGAACTGGTGCGGAGGTATTGTGTCCGCTAGTGCCTTGCACATCTGGATTCCGCGTGCGCGCGCCTTGTCGCGGTGTACCATCGTCGCGAATGCGTCCACCGTCTCGCCGTTCAGCAGAATGTCCATGCGCACGATGTTTGATATTTGGTATCCGGCGGGTTCGTAGTCCATCGACGCATAGCCGTGCGACACAGACTTCAGCGTGTCGTGGAAGTCTATAAGTATTTCGTTCAGCGGCAGCTTGCAGTGTAGCATCACGCGTTTGGCGTCTATGGTTTCCGTTCCTTCGACCGTTCCGCGGCGGTCCATTACAATGCGCATCACGTCGCCTATCGACTCGGACGGCGTTATTATGCGGGCTGTCAGGACTGGTTCGGCGATTGACTCCAATGCCGACGGGTCTGGCATTTGAAGCGGGTTGTCGAGGTCCTTTTCCTCTCCGTTCTTGTATTTCAGCTTGTAGATGACGCCTGGAGACGTGGATATGATGTCGAGGCCGAATTCACGGCGGAGCCGCTCCTGCACGATTTCCATGTGCAGAAGCCCCAGGAAGCCGCAGCGGAAGCCGAAGCCTAGCGCAACGGAGCTTTCGTGGTGGAAAGTGAAGGCGCTGTCGTTCAGGTGCAGCTTCTCAAGACCAGCCTCGACTTTCTGGAATTCGTCGGTTGACATCGGGTAGATGCCGCAGAAGACGGTGGGGCGTATGTCCTGAAAGCCGGGCAGCGGTTCGGTTGCGCCGAGCTTCACTGTCGTGACGGTGTCGCCGATCTTGATTTCGCTTGGATCCTTAACCGTGCCGACTATGTAGCCGACTTCGCCTGCCGACAGCTGGTCTACGGGTTTCTTGCCAGGGGAGAACACGCCGACTTCATGCACGGTGGTCGAAACTCCAGAACCCATGAACGCGACGTTCTGCCCGGCTTTCAGTGCTCCGTCCATCACGCGCACGTACGTAATCACTCCGCGGAACTCGTCGAATACCGAGTCGAACACAAGTGACCTGAGCGGCGCATCGACACCTTGCGTCTCCGGCGGCGGAATGCGCTTCACTATTGCCTCCAGCACATCGGGGCAGCCAACGCCAGTCTTGGCCGAGACTAGCAGAGGGTCGTCCATCGGGATTGCGAGGATGTCCTCGATTTCGCGAGATACTTCCTTCACGTCGGCTCCCGGCAGGTCTACTTTGTTCAGGACAGGCACGATTTCGAGTTTTGCGTCCTGCGCGAAGTATGTGTTGGCGACTGTCTGCGCTTCAACGCCCTGCGCGGCGTCCACGACCAGCAGTGCGCCTTCGCATGCGCCCATCGAGCGCGACACTTCGTAGGCGAAGTCAACGTGTCCGGGCGTATCCAGCAGGTTGAAGAGATATGTTTTGCCGTCCTTTGCCTCGTAGTGCATCGACACTGGATGCGACTTGATAGTTATGCCGCGTTCGCGCTCTAGGTCCATGGCATCAAGCGTCTGTTCCTTCAGCTCGCGCTGTGAGACGGCGTGCGTGAGTTCAAGGATTCGATCAGACAGCGTTGTCTTGCCGTGATCGACGTGTGCGATTATGCAAAAATTCCGTATGTTCTCGAGCTTCATGTGCTTGACATTATACCAAAATAACCCCTATCGCCGCCACTGTCTGTTGACGGCGAGGGGCGGAAATGATATAGTTCGCAACATAAGACATGAACAAACAGATATTGCCATCCTTCCTCGCGGCCGACCTAGGCCACCTTGCCGACGAGCTGCGACGCGCCGAGGCGTCGGGCGCAGACGCCATACACCTCGACATAATGGATCCGACGTTCGTTCCGAACATGAGCTTCGGGCCGTCCATCGTCGACTTCTGTCGGTGCACCTGCCCAGGTTTCTACCGCAACGTCCACTTGATGATGAACCGCCCTGACCTTTATCTTGACGCATTCATGAAGACCGGTGCTCAGACGATCCAGGTCCACATCGAGGCAGACTGCGACATTCACACGGAACTGAGGCGCATACGCGCCAGGGGGCTCAAGAACGCGATCGTCGTAAACCCGGAAACTCCGATTGAGGCGCTTGCGCCATATATTGGTGAAATCGACGAGGCGTTGGTCATGACTGTGCATCCGGGCTATGGCGGGCAGAAGTTCATTGAGTCGTGCCTGCTGAAAATAGCATGGCTGCGTGAACGGTGCCCGAACCTTGACATAATGGTTGACGGAGGCATCAACGCCGAGACTGCTGAAAGCGCGGCGAAAGCCGGCGCGAACCAGTTCGTCGCCGGGTCGTATCTTTTCGCGCAGTCCGACATGAGGGCGGCTGTCGACGACATGAGAAGGAGGATTGCATGAGGGTGATGCTTGGAGTAACTGGGTCTGTCGCTGTGTACAAGGCGGCGGAGCTTGTACGCCTGTTTGTGAAGCACGGCGATGAAGTGCGTGTCGTCATGACGCTAGCAGCGACTGAATTCATGCGTCCGCTCACGTTCCAAACGCTTTCACGCAACCAGGTGCACGTAGACCAGTTCGCGACTCCGACCGAATGGAAGCCGGGGCACATCGCGCTTTCCGACTGCGATGTGGCTGTCGTAGCGCCTGCAACGGCGAACACTCTAGCTAAGATGCGGTGGGGGATTGCGGACAACCTGCTCACGGCAACACTTCTTGCGACGCGTGCGCCTATTGTCGTGGCTCCCGCTATGAACACTGGTATGTGGGAGGCTGCAGCCACGCAGGACAACATCGCGTCGCTAATGGCGCGTGGCGTGCGTGTCGCCGCGCCTGGTGACGGAGAGCTTGCCTGCGGCGTGTCTGGAACTGGACGCATGGCCGAGCCGAGGGAAATCTTCAACATGGTCACGGGGAAATGAGAATCGGATTTGGATACGACTCGCACCGTTTTGAGGAAGGGCGCAGGCTTGTCCTCGGCGGAGTGGAGTTCCCAGGCGAGACAGGCCTCAAGGGGCACAGTGACGCCGATGTGCTTATACACGCGATAATTGACGCGCTGCTTGGGGCCGCTGCGCTAGGCGACATAGGCTCGCACTTCCCCGATGACGATCCGGCATGGAAGGACGCCGACTCGGCTCAGCTTCTCACGGAGGTAGTTAGGGAGGTTCGAGGTGCAGGGTGGACGATTGCAAACATCGATGCGACAGTAATATGCGAAAGCCCTAAGCTACGCCCGTGCATAGAGCTTTTGCGCGAGCGCCTTGCGTCCGTGATGGGCGTTGGCAAGGGGCGCATTTCTGTGAAGGGCAAGACAAACGAGGGAATGGACGACGTTGGCTCTGGCAAGGGGATAGAGGTTCATGCCGTTGCGCTTCTTGATGATCTTGGCGCCGTCAAATAACGCGGCACGAGCACACGGCATTGCCTGAGCGACGGATTGCGCTGCGTTCACTTCCTTGGGGCGCAAATCTCTTTGCCTGAGCTTGTGCCGAGACGCGTCGCCCCGGCGTCTATCATTGCGAGCGCTGTGTCGAGATCGCGTATGCCGCCTGCTGCCTTTACGCCCATTCTCTGTCCGACGGTGCGGCGCATGAGGCTCACATCGGCGGTAGTCGCGCCGCCAGCGCCGAAGCCGGTGGAGGTTTTCACGAAGTCGAAACCCACTTTCTTCGCCATCTTGCATCCGCGCACGATTTCGGCCTTTGTCAGGTTGCAGCATTCAAGTATGAGCTTC
This sequence comes from uncultured bacterium, assembly GCA_902772905.1. GTDB lineage: Bacteria > Verrucomicrobiota > Kiritimatiellia > RFP12 > UBA1067 > UBA1067. The sequence continues at coordinate 14,094 of CACYCL010000176.1, forward strand.
AAAATGGCGTCGCTGCGGAACGTCCGGCATGTGCGCACCCACTGTAGCAGCTCCGCCTCGCATGTGGCTGGCGTGTACTTCAGGAGACGCTGGTTAATCACAAGGTCTAGCTCGTCGGCACCGGCCTGAAGGGCGTCCATGGCCTCAAAGCATTTCGTGCGGTTTGTGTTCGCTCCTAAGGGAAAGCCGATTACTGTGCATACCTTTACGCCGCTCCCGCGCAGAAGACGTGAGGCAAGCGTAACTTCTGCTGGATTTACGCATACGGACGCAAAGCCTGCGGATATCGCCTCGTCGCAGAGCCGCTTTACTGCGTCCTTGTCGCCTGCTGGCTTTAGGAATGTATGGTCAATGAGCTGGGCAAGATTTGTGTCTTTCATCTTCCTGGTGTGTCGAATTCGCGGATTACGTCAAGCAGCTGCTCGGCAAGGTCTGGATCCTCTTCGAACATGTTCACGTTGTCGGAGTACGTGTTGTTGCAGATGTTCGCCTTGACCGCGATGAAGCGGTCTTGAGATTTCTTCTTGGACGCTTTGAACGTCTTTTCGCGGTCGAGCACGCCGTGGTTGACGAGGTTCTGGAATATGTCATTGGCGTCCTTGGGGTCTATCTGGATACGCTTGGTCTTGATCTTGCCCCAGTCTTCGTGCTTGTAGCTCTTAGCGAAGTCGTTTGAGACCAGTTCGCTCGTTCCCTTCTTCACGTAGACCAGTCCGTTGCCGTAGATTTCTATGCCTATGCGCCGTATCGGCGACTTGTTCATGTTGTAGTAGTGTATTATGACCCAGTTCAGGGACGATTCCTTGACGGTTATGTATGGGTCAACCCAGAACGGTCCACACCCGTTCAGGATTACTCCGGCGAGAAGTGCAATCGCTATTTGCTTCAGTTTCATTGTTCTGCAATCCTTGCGCATTGCGCGGCTACTGCGCCTGCACCGCTGTAGCCGCAACGGTGTTCACTATGTCGTCGGGCGAGCAGCCGCGAGAAAGGTCGTTGCATGGGCGTGCGAGGCCCTGCAGGACCGCGAAGCAGTTGGCCTTGCCGATTCGTTGTGTGATCTTGTAGCCGATGTTCCCAGCCTGCAGATCGGGGAAGATGCAGACGTTGGCGCGTCCGCCGACAGGGCTGCCCTTTGCCTTTAGCGCGGCGACTTCGGGGACGAGCGCCGCGTCGAGCTGTAGTTCGCCGTCCAGCAGCAGTCCGGGCGCGAGTTCGCGGGCGATGCGGGTTGCCTCTTGCACCTTTTCAACTAGGGCGTGACTTGCGCTTCCCTTGGTCGAGAACGAGAGAAGAGCGACGCGCGGCTCGGCGATGCCACAGAGCGTCCGTGCGGTGTCGGCGGACGCAATTGCTATGTGCGCGAGTTCCTCTGCCGTTGGGCAGGGGTTTACGACGCAGTCGGCGTAGACGAGCAGGCCGTTTTCGCCAAGGCTCCTGTCGGGGCACTCCATGAGGAAACTGGACGACACAAGCTTCATGCCAGGGCGCGTCTTGATTATCTGAAGAGCGGGGCGTAGCATGTCGCCGGTGGAGTGCACCGCGCCGGAGACCAGTCCGTCGGCATCGCCCAGCTTCACCATCATCATACCGTAGTACATTGGGTCGGCAACGAGCTTTGCCGCAGCCTCTTCGGTCAGTCCCTTCGTCTTGCGGAGTTCGTAGAGAGCCGTTGCATATGTCTTAAGCTTCGTGGCATTGGAAGGGGCCCCGATGATTTCCTTCGTGAGCAGAATCGGCTCGGCGAGCTTTTCGTCGCGGATTGTCTTCGCGGCGGCAAGCGTGCGCGGCTCGTCGCCTTCCGGCAGGACGATTCGCTTTATGTTGGTACGTGCCTTTGCCTTTATGCGTTCGACTAGGTTCATCGTGGTTTCCCCTTTCTTGACTGTTGCGGTGTATTATAGCATAATTCGTCGCATAGCAGATTTCCAATTCAAATGGACACAAAAAAGCTCGTATTCATGCGCAGGTTCGGTGGATGCATTTCATTTGCTTCATAGCAGCCTTGCGACATCTTCGGCAAAACTTCCAGATTTACGTCAGAAAGCCGAAAAAAAGCCATGGATGGTAACGCAAGAGTCCAGCCCTACACTCTCCACAGTGCAAGGTTGCACTCTGCGGTGTCTGGCTGACTATAGGCCGAGGTCGGCGAAGCCGCCCCAGACGTTCTTGCCGGTGTAGGCGCGAGGCTCGAGTTCGCCGCGGAGCGCCTTGAACGCAGGAAGCGCCATCGCCTCCTGCTCCATTTCGCCTGGATAGGACGAAATCGGCGCGATGAAGCCGCAGCGCTTCTGTATGCCGGCCTCGATGTCGGGAAAACGCAGCAGTCCGCCGGTGAGGAGTATCGCATCCACCTCGCCGCAGAGCACCGCCGACATCTCGCCGATCATCTTGCATATCTGGTATATCATCGTGTTCCAGACCAGCGACGCCTTGCGGTCGCCTTTGTCGACGAGAGCGTGGATCGTGTCGGAGTTGGACGTGCCGAACAGATCGACAAAGCCGCCGGCGCGCGAGCACCTGAGGCGGACATCAGCGATGGAGTGAGCTTCTATGTAGTCCAGCAACTGCAACACCGGCACGGAGCCGATGCGCGTTGGCGTGAAGGCGCCCTCGCCGTCGGCGCCCATGTTGCCGTCTACCATTCGCCCATGGTCATGCGCCGAGACGGTTATGCCGCCGTCGATGTGCGCCACGATGAAGTTGCAGTCTTCGTACCTGCGTCCGAGCTTGGCGGCATGGAATTCCGCGACGGCCTTTTGGTTAAGAACGTGCGAGTGCGATACGCGGTATATGCCCTTGATGCCCGTGAGACGCGCATAGTCGCAGTATTCGTCTACGTTCGTGGCGTTGAGCGTGAACGCCGGGCGCGAGAATTCCTTTGCAAATGTCCAGGCCAGCATTACGCCGAGGCGTGCTGGGTGTTCCGAGCCGCCGACGCCCGCAACCGTGTCGTCGAAGAGCCGTTGGTCAATGCGCATGAGGCCGCCTGGCTGAGTGCAGGCGCTGCCGCCACGTCCGACGAACGCGTCGATGGACTCTGGGGAGATGCCTTCTTCTTTGAGCATAGCCAGAATTACGTCGCGGCGGAAGGGCATCTGGTCGTTCACGTGTGCGAACTTGAGCAGCACGGACGAATCGTGGAAGAGGTTCTTCTCGAAGACGGACTTCTCGTCCTCGAACAGGCTCACTTTCGTGGAAGTTGAGCCAGGATTGATAACAAGGATCTTCATTTTGGTTTCTCTTTCAGTGCAGCAGGCCGTTTTCAAGCGTTAGTACCCGGTCGCAGATTGCGGCGGCCTCTGGCGAGTGCGTGACCATCACAAGCGTAACGTCGCTTCCGGCGGAAAGGTCGGAGAGTATGCGCAGTATCTCGGAGCCTGTCATAGCATCAAGGTTGCCGGTAGGCTCGTCGGCCAGAACGAGCGACGGGTCGGTCACGAGCGCACGCGCGAGGGCGACGCGCTGCTGCTCGCCGCCTGAGAGCTCCGACGGGAGGTGCGAGAGCCTGTCGCCCAGGCCTACCTTTTCAAGAAGCTCGATTGCCCTGCGGCGCGGCGCGAACAGGACGCCTCCGTTCTTCGCTGTGCGGTCGAACCTGTGTCCCATAGTCGGCAGCATGACGTTTTCAACGATCGTCAGCTCTGGCATCAGATGGTATTGCTGGAATACAAAGCCCATGTTCTCGGGGCGCGTGACTGTTCCTGATGTCTGGCGTTCCAAGCCGCCAAGGATGTTCAGCAACGTGGATTTGCCTGCGCCTGACCGCCCGATTATAGCGACCTTCTCGCCTGGTTTCGCCGAGAAGTTCACGCCTTTGAGCACCTCTATCGGGTTTTGGCCCGGGAGCTTGAAGCGCTTCACGAGGTCGATCGTTCCGAGAACTACGCTCATGGTATTCCTTAGCGTTTGTTGAGGGGCACGTATTCCGTCGGATGGAAGATCGGCTTGTACGCCGGGCGGATGATCGGCCCCTGGTTCACCAGTTCCTCCATCCTGTGCGCGCACCAGCTGACGCAGCGGCCGACGGCGAAGAGCGGAGTGTAGAGGTCTTTTGGTATGCCGAGCATGTCGTAGACGAGGCCGGAATAGAGGTCGACGTTTGCGCAGACGTCCTCTGCGCGCGGGTGCCGCGCCTTGATGATGGCAGGCCCCTTGGTTTCCACCAGCTCGAATAGCTTCATCTCGTCCTCGCGTCCTTTTTCCTTGGCGAGGGCACGTGCCTTTTCTCGCAGCATCTCCGCGCGCGGGTCGGATATGGTGTACACGGCGTGGCCGAGGCCGTAGATGAGCCCCGACATGTCGCCTGCCTTCTTGTCGGCTATGCGCTCAAGGTACTTGACGACGCCGTCTGGCTTGCGCCAGTCCTTGACCTCGCGCATGATCTCTTCCATCTGGCGCATCACGCGCAGGTTCGCGCCGCCGTGTCTGCCGCCCTTGAGGGAGAGTATGGACGCTGCGACCGACGAATATATGTCGGAGTGCGCAGAAGTCACGACGTGTGTCGTGAACGACGAGTTGTTGCCGCCGCCGTGCTCGGCGTGCAGAATGAGGGCGAGGTCGAGCGTCTCCGCCTCAAGACGCGTATACTTGCCGTCCTCGCGCGTAAGCATGAGGATGTTCTCCGCCGTAGACTTTTTCGGGTCGGGGTTGCGGATCATGAGCGGTTCGTCGTCGTGGTAGTGGCGCTTGGCCTGGTATGCGTAGGCTGCAATCGTGGGCATTGAGCCGATGAGGTCGATGGACTGCAGCAGGCACTTTTCTATCGAGAGGTCATCGCTTTCGGCCTCGGGGTCGTAGGCGTACGCGAAGAGCACCGCACGGGCGAGCGCGTTCATGAGGTTGCGCGGCGGATGCTGCATGATCGCGTTTTCCTTGAAGCCGTCGGAGAGCCGTCGGTACGCGCCTATGCGGTTCTTCCAGTCGATCAGCTCGCGCGCGGTCGGCAGGCTGCCGAACAGCAGGAGGTACGCTGTCTCCTCGTAGCCGAAGCGGTGTTCGCGCTTGTCGGCCTTCACGATGTCGCGCACGTTGATGCCGCGGTAGTACAGCTCGCCGGGTATGGGCTGCTTTTCGCCCTCGTTCATGACGTAGCCGTGCACGTTGCCTATGGTGGTAAGCCCTACGAGGACGCCTGTTCCGTTGTCGTTTCTGAGCCCGCGCTTCACGCCGTACTTGCGGTACAGCGCTGGGTCGATGTAGTCGACCTTGCGAATCTTTTCTGCCTGTTTCTTCGCCCATGACGTTCCGAGCAGCTTCATGTCTTCGTTCTCCCTGTCTTTGTTGTTGCGTTTTGCCTTCATCTTCTTCACCAGTTCGCCTCGTCGGTCGTCGCGCCGGCCACTGTCGCCATGGTGCTACTTCGCTTTCAGGTCGCTCAGCCCGCCAGACACCGGTGCGCTTATGCGGGCGTCGAGCACCTCGACCTGCTCCGAGTCTATCCAGAACTTTATCTTCGATCCTTTGACGATCTGGTCTTCGCCCTTGGATTCGTCGCGGACTTCGGCCGGGGCTTCTTCGTTGCCGTACAGCACGACCATTCCGCTCTTGCGGTAGTACGATGCCTTCGCGCCGTAGGCTCGCTTTGTCTCGTTGGTTATGGCGACCGAATCCGTCGCCACGACGCGCTTCAGTTCGTTCGTCCCCTCGAAGAACACATACGCCTTGCCGGCGTGGAGCTGGTATTCCTCGCCGTCCACGTGAACTCTGCCGGTGAACACGGCATAGCCCTCCTTCCGGTCGTAGTACACTCTGCTTGCCGTGATGCGCGCCGGGCGCCCCTCGCGCTTCGGCCATGCGCGCTCCACGGCATTGGTTGCGGCGGCAGCCGCTTCGACGACGTTCGTCGGCGCGGGTGCGGTTTCTTCCTCGGCTATGATCTCCACTCCGTTGGTAGCGGCCAGAAGGGTCTCTGCGATGCTGTTCGTGGCGGCATTTGCGCGCGCTTCCGTCACCGCGTTGGTTGCGGCGGAGGACTGCGCGGCGGCATCGTGGTCAACTCGTATCGCACGTCGCTTGTCGGCTGCGGCATGGCGCGAACGGGAAGACCGACGCGATCCGCCCCCGATCAAATCGAGCAGACTCATTCGCGCCGCAGGCGCCTCGGCGGCCAGCAGCACGGCAGACGCAATAAGCAGAAACACCCTCTTCATGACGCGTATTATAGCAAAAGCGCGGCGAACTTTCACGCCCTCATGAAGAGATGTGGGAAATATGGTATAATCCGCTCCGACGCCAAGGGGCGGAGAGCAAAGAAAAGAAAGGAAGCCACAAATGGGAAAATGCTGTGTTTTTGCAGGCCAGGGTGCGCAAGTGCCTGGAATGGGTCGGGATTTCGCCGAGGCAGATGCCGAGGCCATGGAGTTTTTCGACAAGGCCAACGCGGTTCTTGGGTTTGACCTGAAGAAGACGTGCTTCGAGGGCCCGGCAGAGGAGCTTACGAAGTCGAACGTCTGCCAGCCTGCGATTTTCGTCACGAGCTACGCGGCGTACACGGCGTTTCTCAAGAAGACAGGCGCGTCGTTCGACTGCGCCGCAGGGCTTTCGCTCGGCGAATGGGGTGCGCTCTGCGCGGCGGGCGTGCTCGACTTCGATTCCACGCTGAAGGTTCTTGAGGCGCGCGGACGTTTCATGCAGGAGGCGTGCGAGGCGGCTCCGTCTGGCATGATCGCCATTGTAGGTGCAACGCCGGCGCAGCTCGATGAGCTTTGCACGAAGACAGGCTGCACGGTCGCGAACGTCAATTCTGCCGCACAGCAAGTGCTGTCTGGCTCGAAGGACGCGATAGCATCCGCCGCCGCCGTCGCGAAGGAGCTTGGGATAAGGAGGGCCATTCCGCTGGCGACCGCCGGGGCGTTTCATTCGCCGTTCATGCAGCCTGCGCGCGAGAAGCTTGCGCCGGTTCTGGACGGCGTGACGTTCGCGGCTCCGAAGTTCCCTGTGCTTTCCAATGTCACCGGCAAGCCGCATTCGTCTGATCCAGGAGAGATCAAGGCCATGATGCTTGAACAGGTCACCGGCACGACCAACTGGGCGGCGGACGTTGCGGCGGCTAAGGAGCTGGGCTGCACGACATTCGTGGAGTTTGGGCCTGGCAAGGTTCTCTCTGGGCTTATTGCGAAGATAGATGCGTCGCTCGTCACGGCGAACGTGGCCGACCTCGCTTCGCTTGCTGCCGCTGCTGAGAGGGTCTAGGCTGCATTTCCCATGAGAAATCTTGTCGCCATATCGTGTGTGCTTGCCGGCATGGCATTGGCGGAAGGCGCACACGACGGCGTTCGCCCTGTCGTGCCTGCGCGACTTGACTTCGGCCCGTTTGAGCTTGCCAATCCAGCGCGCGAGGCGCGCGTAAAACTCGGGCCGGACGAACCGCCAGCGGTGCGCAAGGCCGTCGCCGACATGCTTGCAGAGGTCGAGGCAAAGTCCGGCGTAAAGGTGAGATATTCCACTTGGTCTTCGCCTGCAGCCGGTGACGTATTCGTTTCAACTCAGCCATGGGCCGCGAAGAGTTCCTGGTTCGTCAAGCTCAAGAACAACATCGTCGCCATTCACGGCTCTGATTTTGACGGAACGGAAAAGGCGGTAAAGGCGTTCCGCGCGAAATTCATCACGCCTGCGAAGGAACGCGGCGACCTTGCTTGGAACGCCATCGACATGAGCGAAGGCCCGCAGCCGGGTGACGTGTTCGACGCAGAGCTGAAACGCGTGACCGAACTTCGCAGGGGAAACCGCGACTGGGAGAACGAGTGCGTAACTGAAATCAACCGCGAGCCTGCCAGGGCGGACGGATTCCCGCTCGCCCGCGCCGAGGACGCGCTTACGCCGGGCGAACCGCAGACGCCGTTCGTCAAGTCGCTGGACGGACGGTGGAAGCTCTGCTGGAACGGCAGCCCGAAGCAACGCCCGGTAGATTTCTTCAAGACGGACTTCGACGATTCGGACTGGCTTGAAATTGACGTTCCGTCGTGCGTTGAGATGAAGGGATTCGGCTCGCCGGGATACGTCAACATCATATATCCACACAAGAACGAGCCGCCTTTCATCGGCGACGAATACAACCCGGTTTCAAGCTATCGCACAAGATTCGCCGTGCCGCCGGAATGGAAGGGGCGGCGCGTGATCCTCCGCTTCAATGGCGTGTACTCCGCATATTATGTCTGGGTGAACGGCAAGAAGGTCGGCTACGCAGAGGATAGCTGCCTGCCTTCGGAGTTCGACATAACAAGATTCATCAGCGATTCTCCAGGCGCGGACAACGTATTGGCCGTCGAGGTGTACCGCTGGTCTGACGGCAGCTACCTTGAAGATCAGGATTTCATTCGGTTCTCCGGCATCTATCGCGGCGTGTCGATATGGGCAGAGCCCAAGAAGCCTATCCGCGACTACTTCGTCACGACCGACGTGAATGATGATTTCTCGTCGGCTGTCGTGCGCCTGGACGTGAAGTGCGAGGCGCCGGTGTCGGCGGCGCTGTACGATTCGGGGTTCAAGAAGGTTGGGGACTTCAAGCCCGGCAGGCCGCTTTCGCTGCGCATTGACTCTCCGCGTTTGTGGTCGGCCGAGTCGCCGTATCTTTACACGCTCGTCCTATCGGCTGGAGACGACGTGCGCTCCTGCAAGGTCGGCGTGAAAAGCGTACGCTTGGCGCCCAGCGGCGAAGTTCTCATAAACGGCAAGCCCATCAAGTTCAAGGGAGTGAACCGCCACGACGCTTCGCCCGTGAACGGGCGCGCCGTCACGCGGCGCGAAATGGAGGATGACGTGTACCTTATGAAGCGCGGCAATTTCGACACGCTCAGGACGGCGCACTATCCGAACGATCCGTACATGTACGACCTGTGCGACAGGATTGGCCTGTATGTGCAGTGCGAGGCGAACGTCGAATCGCACGGTTCATACTATGGCGTGAAGTCTCTGGCGTATCCGCCGTCGTGGGCGAAGGCGCAGATCGAGCGGTGCGTGAGAATGGTCGAGTTCTTTAAGAACCATCCCTCGATATACCTGTGGTCGCTCGGCAACGAGGCGGGAACGGGGCACAACTTCGAGCTGGCGCACAAGGCGATGCTGGCGCTTGACGACACGAGGCTGTACATGAACCGCAACGACAACGAGAACTTCCAGCTGCACGGACACGGCTACCTGACACTCGCGGAGGTGGAACGCCTTGCGAAGTGGTGCCCGTTCCACATGAGCGAATACGCGCACTGCATGGGCAATGCGCTCGGCAACTTCCGCGAATACTGGGACGTGTTCCGCGCGCATCCCTCGCTCTCCGGCGGCTGCGTATGGGATTGGTACGACCAGACGGTGCGCGTCGAGACTGACAGGATAGGGCCGGACGGGCGGCGCGTGGCATACTGGGCGTACGGTGCGGACTGGGACGAACGCCCGAACGACGCGAACTTCTGCGTGAACGGGATCATCGGCCCTGAACGCAAGCCGTCTCCGAAGCTTGTCGAGGCCGCGCATGTCCAGCAGGACATCGAAGTCGTCTGCGCCGACGCGGCAAAAGGCGAGGCTACGCTCATAAATCACGCCGCGTTCACGTTCGCGGACTCATACGATGGCGAGTGGGCGTTCTTCGAGGACGGCGTCAAGATCGAAGGCGGGAAGCTGGATGTTCCTCACGTCGCCCCTCAGTCAAGCGGCATGATTCGCCTGCCGCAGCCATTGCGACGCACGGGCGCGGAGGCCGAGTGCTTCTATCGCGTGGCGTTCAAGCTTAGGGAGCCCGCGCCATGGGCGCCAAAGGGCTGGGAGATGGCGCACGACCAGCTGCCATTTGGGCGGCTCTCGGGCGGTGCGGAGAAAATCTCGCGCAGAGGTCGCGAGGCGCAGAGCGGTGAAGTCGTGCTTTCCGAGCAGGATGGCGAGGTTGTCGTTTCCGCAGGCCCGACACGGGCTGTGTTTTCGCGGCATACGGGAACGCTGTCGCTTCTTGAGATGAACGGCAAGGCGATCATGCGCGATGAACAGGGAATATGCCGCGGCCCGCGCCTCACGTGCCGCCGTGCGTTCACCGACAACGACACAGGCGTTCGCAAGCGCTTCATCGCGTCCGGGCTGACGCAGCTGCGGCACCACGCGCATCCGGCAAAGGTCAAGCGCGGCGCAGACGGCTCGGCTGAGATACGGTGCCGCGTTGACGTGACCGGTTCCAAGAGCGCGGCGTTCACTCATGATTCATGCTGGACTTTCTATCCTGACGGGCGCGTGAAGATGGAGAATGCGTCCACTCCGCGCGGCGACGTGCCGCAGCTTCCTCGACTGGGGCTTTCGATGATTCTTGACGGGGCTCTTGAGAACATGAGATACTATGGGCGAGGGCCATGGGAGAACTACGTGGACCGTTGCTCTGCCAGCGACATCGCGTACTGGGAGTCTACAGTGACGGCGCAATACGTGGAATATGCGCGGCCACAGGACAACGGCTACAAGGCGGACGTGCGCTGGGTTGCGTTTCTGGACGGGGACGGGGATGGCGTTTTGTGCAAAGGCTCTGTGCCGTTGTTTGTTCAGGCATTGCACTACTCTGTTGACGAGCTGGACCTTCAGCGGCATCGCGGAGCTGGCACATGGGGGGATGGAACGAAGGAGCGTTTTTATGCGCCGATGTTTCCGCGCAGGGAGGTCATGCTAAACCTTGACATACGGCAGCTTGGGCTTGGGAACGGGAGCTGCGGGCCTGGGGTACTTGAGAGGTATTCATTTGCGAACAAGCGCGAGGAGTGGGCTGTAACGTTCGTGCCGGTGAAGGGTGGCGACCGAGAAGAGCTTCGCGCCAAGGCTAGGCTAGTAGAGTAGGCGATTCGCTCCGAGGCAGACGAGCCGCGCGGACTGCGCGCAACATGGTCAGGAAGCTCAACTTTGCTGAGCCTGTGGGCTTCCTAGGCCAACCGTTTGCTCCGTGTAGGGAAACCGTTTGCTCCGTGTAGGGAAACCGTTCCCCCCGTGTAGGGAGAACGGTCACCCCGTGTAGGGGGAACGGCCGACCCGTCGGGGGATAGGGGCGTCATCGCTGCGGAACCTCTCCGCAAGAGAGATTTTCAGCTTTCTGGATGTCGTAGATCGCCCA
>CACYCL010000177.1 GCA_902772905.1 uncultured bacterium
CCGAAAACCACATCCCGAAACGCACTTCAGCCTTTATCCATGCGGGTGCGGCGCATTCCCTCGCTCAAAAAATGGGTAAACTCCAGAGCAAGCGCAAGAAGTTTCCGCCGCAGTTTTCCACAATAACGGAGCGCAGCAGAATATGGTATAATACGCACCTACATTCTCACACGTTTCAAGGAGCGTAAATGGGCGGATTTTGCGGTGTTGTATCTAAACAGGATTGCGTAAGCGACCTGTTCTTTGGCACAGACTACCATTCTCATCTCGGCACGCACAGAGGCGGCATGGCCCTGCTAGGGCCGAATGGATTCCAACGGTCGATTCACAATATCCAGAACGCGCCGTTCAGATCCAAGTTCGAGCAAGACTTCGGGCGGTTCTCCGGCAACGTCGGCATAGGAGTCATTTCCGACACCGACCCACAGCCTCTTGTCATGTGCTCCAAGCTCGGCACTTTCGCAATTGTTACCGTCGGACTCATCGCCAACATCGAGAAGCTGAAGAAGGAGCTCTTCGAAGGCAACTCTGCGCAGCTGCAGTATTCCACTACAAGTGGAATGGTAGGGCCTACCGAAGTCGTTTCGGCACTCATCGCAACGCAGAAGTCCATAATCGACGGCGTACGGTACGTGCAGAAGAAAATCGAGGGAAGTTGCTCGATACTTCTCGTCACCGAAAGCGGAAAGCTCTACGCCGCCCGAGACCGCTACGGACGCACGCCTATCGTTCTAGGTCGCAAGGACGGGTCCACAATTGCGCTGATGGAGTCGTGTGCGCTCCCGAACCTCGGCTACACGTACGTACGCGATCTTGGTCCAGGCGAAATGGTCGAACTTGCGCCAGACGGCGCGACGACGGTCATCGAACCTGGCGACAAAATGGCAATCTGCTCGTTCTTCTGGGTCTACTACGGCTATCCGGCGTCCGCCTACGAAGGGCGCAATGTCGAGATGGCGCGCTATCGCTGCGGCTCCGCGCTCGCGAAACGCGACGGCGAACTGGAAATAGATGCCGCCTGCGGCATACCCGATTCCGGAACGTCACATGCGCTCGGGTACGCGCACGAGAAGGCAATCAAGTACGCGCGCCCGTTCGTGAAGTACACGCCTACCTGGGCTCGCAGCTTCATGCCAAGCGACCAGCGTCAGCGCGAACACGTGGCGTCTATGAAGCTCATACCCATTCCGGGGCTGATCCGCGACCGCCGTCTTGTGTTCTGCGACGACTCAATCGTTCGCGGCACACAGCTGGGCAAGCAGGCCGACAGGCTCTACGGCGAGGGATGCCGCGAAATGCACGTGCGAATAGCATGTCCGCCGCTTCTCTATCCCTGCAAGTTCATCAACTTCTCGCGCTCAAAGAACGAATACGACCTCATCACGCGCCGCTACATACGCGACCAGGAGGGCGAGGGCGCCGACATATCGAAATATGTAGATCCGAACGGCGCACCGTACAGGGGCATGGTAGAGCACATCAGGCGCAAGCTCAACCTGACTTCGCTTTCATTCCAGACCATTGACGACTTGGTTGCGGCGATCGGCATTCCGCGCGAAAGGCTCTGCACATACTGCTGGACGGGCGAAGACGTCTCGATTCCAGGTTCATGCGCACACGCCTGCGCAGGCTGCCCGCACGCAAAATGCGAAGCTAGCGCCTCCTGACTCAGCGCACAAGGCAGAGCAGCACTGCAACGAGAACCAGCACAAAGGCCAAGACCTTTCGTGCTGGTTTTACCGTCTCGGCGGCAGGCGACCTGTCCGGCGCCGCACCGTCACGCCTCAGAACGCGCATTACGCCGCGAAGCGCAAGCGGAAGCCGTCCCTTGGGAGCAGCAACGACGGCCGCCGCCACAAGCAGGGCAACGACCGCCGCGATGCGCGCAATCTGGAACGCGCAGGACACCTCTCCGAAACTCAACCGCCGGCTCCGGAGACGGTACCTATGATCTTGACCATCGGAAGGAACATGGCGATGACAATCGTTCCGACGACAACTGCCAGCACGATGATGAGCGCAGGCTCGATGGCGGCGGTAAGGCCGGCAACGGCGTTGTCCACTTCGTCGTCGTAGGTGTTGGCAATTCGCGTAAGCATGTCGGCAAGCGCACCTGTCTCCTCGCCGACCTCGACCATCGAGGTGACCATCGGCGGAAACACCTTGCACTGCGAAAGCGGCTGGGTCATCGACTCGCCCTCCTTGACCGAGTCGTGCACGTTCTGAATGGCCTCGGTAAGCACTCGGTTGCCCGTCGTGTCGCGGGTGATCGTAAGCGACTGCAGAATCGGCACGCCGGACGAAAGAAGCGTTCCGAGAGTGCGCGTGAACTTCGAGACGGCCGAACGCTGCACCAGCGTGCCTGTGACAGGCAGGCGGAGCTTCAGCGCGTCGAAGAAGTACGCGCCCTTCTCCGTGCGACCGATGATCTTCATTATCACAAAGACCGCCACGACGCCCAAGGCGATCTGCAGGCCGTTCGCCTGAACGAACTCAGAAGCGTCAATTACGAACTGCGTAATAGCCGGAAGCGCAGCACCGTTGAGCATGTCGTTGAACACCTGCTGGAACTTCGGGATGACCGCCACGAGCAGGAACGCCGTGATGCCTATGGCCGCAACCAAGACGACAATCGGGTAGATCATCGCGCCCTTGACCTTGTTCTTGATCTTCTCGGACTTCTCGGCGAACTCCGCAAGACGCCCAAGCACGACTTCAAGCACACCGCCCGCCTCGCCGGCCTTTACCATGTTGACGTAGAGCTTGTCGAATATCTTCGGATACGCCGTGAGCGATTCCGAGAACGTTCCGCCTGCCGCGATGTTCTCGGATATGCCGGTCAGCGCCTCGAGCATTCTCGGATCCTTCATCTGACGCTTCAGGACCTCTATGCCGCGCATGAGCGGAAGGCCGGCGTTCACCAACGTAGCGAGCTGACGCGTGAACTGCGTAAGCACCTTCGTCTTGATCTTGCCCTGCAGGAAGCCCGGCATCTTGATGTTGATCTTGATGTCCTTGTTCATGCCGCCCTTCTTTGCAGGCGCAGCCTTTGCCGCCTTCTGGCCCTTCTTCGCCGCGGCCTTTGCCGCTGGCGCGGCAGCCGCCTTCACTTCTCCGAGCGCCGTGGGCAGCAGCCCCTGCGCACGCACGGCCGCGATGGCCGAGTTGCGATCTCCGGCATCGACAGTGCCGCGCTTTTCGTTGCCTGCCGAATCCTTAGCAATATACTGGAATGTCGCCATGTCTTTTCTCCAAGTCGTTGCGAGCGGACTACCCCTCCGCCACGCATCCTGTGTATTATACTATAATTCCGCCGTTCTGCAACAGCAAGTATTCACTTGTCTGAAATCCCATCGAACTCTCCCGAACCTACAAATTCCGCCAATGCGTCCTGCCAGCGCGGCGTCCGATAGCCCAGAACGTTCAGAACGCTCTTCTTAAGCGCGGAGTTCCGCGGTCGCGGCGCAGGACGCGGGAACTCCTCCGTGGCGCATGGCGCAACCTCGCGAGGAAAGCTCGCACCAAGCAGACGCTTCAGCTCCTTCGCAAGCCCGTACCACGTGCACTGATCCTCGCATGTGCCATGCACGATGCCGCTGACGTCAGGACGTGCAAGAAGAAATTTCACCACGTCCGCCACAACCTTTGTGGACGTCGGGTTGCCGCGCTGGTCGTCAACGACCTTCAGCGGCGCGCCTTCCCGCGCTCCAAGCTTCGCCATGGTATGCAGGAACGACGGGCCGCCGGCGCCGTACAGCCATGCAATGCGCAGGATCACCGAGTTGTCGGGGTGTATCATCTGCACCATCTGCTCCCCGGCAAACTTCGACGCGCCGTAGACCGTGCGCGGACGGGGAATGTCCGTCTCGCTCCATGCCCAGGGCTCGCGCGGCGGTTCGCCGCTGAACACGTAGTCGGTCGAAATGGCAATTAGCCGCGCACCGCAAGCCTTGCAGGCTAGCGCAACATTGCGCGACCCCTCCTCGTTCAGCCGGAACGCCAGCTCTCGGTTCGACTCGCAGTCGTCCACCTTCGTCATCGCAGCGCAATGCACCACCGCATCCGGCGCAGCGGCGAGGGTTCTGCCCATGAAGCCATCCGCATCGGTTACGTCCCAGTCGGGAAGATCGGCGACGACGATCTCGTTGCCTGCAAGCTCGCGCTGCAGCGTTCGTCCAAGCATGCCCTTCCCGCCTGTCAACAGTATCTTCAACTGCGAGCCTCCGCTGCCTGCGTCTCGCCAAAGGCGTAGACCATGTTTGCTCCGAGAAGGATTATCTGCCAGCTCATGTAGTTCCACGTGAGCAGAATCGGCATGAACGCGAAAGAGCCGTAGAGCGCCGACGACTTTGCGATGCCAACCTGCGCAATGGCGCAGAGCTTCATCCACCCGCCGAACAGCACGGCCGTGACCACGCCGCCATACAGGGCATGTCGAAAGCAGACCTTGCGGTTCGGCATGATCCAGAGGAAGAATCCGAACGTGAGCGAGGCCGTGGCAAGAGTGAACGCCCAACGGAACGCAACCGAGTCAAGCAGCCAGATGAGCCCGTCCGAAACCCACTTCGTGAGCCACGTCGCGCCCATCGTCGCGACAATCGCGCTCTTCACGACGCCAAGCACCGGAAGAGACATCGCGACCGTGGCAAACACGGGAAGCACGATGATGAGAAGCGGATACATGTACAGTCGTTTCCATATCGGGCGGTTCTTCGTAACGCCGAAGACGTTGTTGAAGCTCGTTTCAACGGAGGCGAGAGTCGATATGACAGTCCAGAGCAGAAGGCCGAAGCCCATCCACCCGAACGTGCTCACGTCGAAGCGGTCAATGCGCTCAAAGAGCTCGTTCGAAATCACCCGCGCCTCGCGCGCGAACTCCTCGGCCGCAATGCGCTTCTTGCGCCGTTCTTCCTCGTTCGCTGGGGCAAGCAGCGCTATGGTGTCGTCGCCGGCGCCCTTCTCTATGTCGGCGATCAGCACGTCTATGTGCTCGTTTATCCTGTTTCGCGCGTAGTGGTCAACGCCGCAGACCTTCGCGGTTACAAGCATGCAGCACAGAACAGGGACTACGCCGAGCATCGCGAAGTACGTCAGCCCCGCGGCGTGGATCGGGCAGTTGTGCCTCAAGAAGCCGAGCACGACGCACCGCCCCCAGTCCACAACCCTCTTTACCGACGGCGTCATAGTCAATCGGCGTCACCCATCGTGACGCGCAGCACCTCGGAGAGCGACGTCATGCCGGAGGCAACCTTCAGCATTCCGTCCTCGCGCAGCGTACGCATGCCCATCTCGCGGGCACGCTGCCTGAGGAGCGTAGCCGGGGCATGGTCGAATATGAGACGCTGAATGGTGTCGTCAACCTTGAATATCTCAAAGATGCCCTTGCGCCCCTTGTAGCCCGTCTTGTGGCAGGTGTCGCAGCCGGCGCCAGTGTACATGCGGTCCGGGATCTGGGCGTTCGAGCCACTTGCCAGACCTTTCAACATCTTCAGTTCGCGGTCTGTCGGCGTGTGCTCCTGCTTGCACTTCTCGCAGATGGCGCGAACAAGTCGCTGAGCCATGGCGGCGCGGAGCGCGGATGCCACAAGGAACGGTTTCACGCCGATATCGAGAAGACGCGTCACAGCCGACGGCGCGTCGTTCGTGTGCAGGGTCGAGAACACCAAGTGACCCGTCAAAGCCGCTTCCATGGCTATGTCGGCAGTCTCGGCGTCACGAATCTCACCGATCATCACGATGTTCGGGGCCTGTCGCAGAATCGAGCGGAGCGCGGCTGAGAAGTCCAGCCCGACATCCTTGTTCACCTGCACCTGGTTGATGCCGCTCATCTGGTATTCGACAGGGTCTTCAACCGTTATGAGCTTCTTGTCGGGAGTGTTGATCTGCCCAAGACAGGCGTAAAGGGTAGTCGTCTTGCCCGAACCAGTAGGCCCGGTCACGAGCACCACGCCGTCAGGCAGCTTGATGAGGCGCTCAAAGGTCGTCTGGTCGTCGGACAGGAAGCCGAGCTGCGGCAAGCCGAGCGAGAGGTTCGACTTGTCGAGAATTCGCATGACAATGGACTCGCCGTGGTTCGTCGGGACCGACGAGACGCGCAGGTCGAGGTCCTTCCCTCCCACGGAAATCTGAATTCGGCCATCCTGCGGAACGCGCTTCTCGGAGATTTTCATCTTCGACATGATCTTGAAGCGCGACAGGATCGCGCCCTGCAGGCGCTTCGGCGGCGAGTCCATCTTGCGAAGCGCGCCGTCGATGCGGTACCTCACGCGGAATTCCTTCTCCATCGGCTCAATGTGAATATCGGACGCCTTCATCTTGATCGCCGTCGTGAGAATCATGTTGGCGAGCTTGATGACAGCCGAGTCGTCGCCCTCGGCAACGTCGTCGGCGTTGAGACCCTCTTCGTCGCGCGTCGTCACTTCCGCGTCTTCGGCGGAGCCGTACAGCTTGGACATCACGGTCTTAACTTCGCCAAGCGGCGCCAGCACCGCCTCTACGTCGCGCCCGTGAAGAACGTATCTGAGCGAGTCGATGACGTCGTAACCCATCGGATCGGACAGCGCCACGGTTATGGAGTCGTCATCGGCGACAACCGGCACCACGCCGTATTTCTTCGCTATGTCGGACGGAATCGCCTGAACGACTTCCGGCGCTATCGCGTCCGCCTCGATATGGCAGTACTTGAGGCCGAACTGGTCGGCGATCGTGCCTAAAACCGTGTCTTCGTCGACAGCGCCGCCCGAGACGAGCACGTCTAGCGTCGTCTCGTTCGCGGCCTTCATCGAGGCTGCAGCGGCTTCAACCTGCTCTGCAGAGAGATAGCCCCTTTCGGTCAGGAGCTGAAGTACATATTCGTCGTTGCTGGTCATTGGCGGTATTATACACTAAACTATGGAAAGGGGCAAGAGCGAGGCGATCTATTTTGTGAACGGGAACGCCACTCGGCGCGAGGAGTTGTCGCGGACGATGTCGTCCCAAAGCGGCGGACGCTCTTCGGCTGCGACCATGCGCGGGAAGTAGTAGTCGCGGGCGACGTACTTAAGCTCGACCCTGTCCGGCAACGAGCGCATGAGCGCGTAGCCAACGTCACGGTCTATGCCAAATGACGGCATGCCCTGCGAACGCACTACGGTCGTGTGCGAATATCCGCTGAACAGATACGCCTGGTCCCACTTGTGATGGTGGCCGTGCATGTAGCCGAACACCTGAGGCGACCTCACCACCGTCTTCACGATGCCAAGCTGCCCGGCCGAATGGTGCGCCGCGAGGATTATCGGGCGAGTGGCGGATGCAAGCGTGTCTTCCAGCCACTCCTTCTGCGCATCGCCCAGTTCGCACTTCGTGAGAGCGTCGTACTTGCCTCGATCCCCGCTCTTCGGCTCCTTGAGCGAGTCGAGAATCATGAAGTCGAAGTCGGGCAGGCGCGTCACGGACGCAATGCGGCCCGGCACCGGCGACTCGCCGGCCCACTTGCCGAGGTGCTTCATGAACGGCTCTCTGAGGTCGTGGTTGCCGACCGTCATGACAAGCTTTATGCCAGCGTCCTCAAGCGGCTGGAAGAGCTGCGCGGCGATTTCGTATTCCCTCTCCTCGGAGAACGCTATCGACACGTCGCCGAGGCAGAACACATGCGCGGGCCGTGGCCTGAGCGCGAGTATCTCGCCCACGAACTTCTTAACCTGACCGATGATCCACGGATATTCCATGCCCGTCCTGTACTTCTGCTCGTTCCTTGGCAAGGGGATGTGGACATCTGAAATCAGCACTGCAAGGTTCTGGTTGATACACGGCGGCGCAAGCTCCGACGCACCGCCATTCATTACGCGGCATCCCGCCGATGTCGCACCGACCAAAAAGGCTCTTCTCGATATGTTGCTATGCATACGGGACGTATTATATCATAGTTTTACAACGAGGCAAGCAGGACGGCTGTAACTGCGGCAAGCATTACCGCCGATGCGAGTTTAAGCCACGCAGACGCCTTGGCTGAGCCAAGCAGCCGCATACGCAGCGAGTCCGCCGCCAATATGACCGGAAAATATATGAACGGCACGAGCGTACAAAAGAGCGTACCCAGCAAGAGCACCTGCACAGCCGGAGGAAACGCAGAGCCCTTGTTGGTGAAATTCGGAAGAAACGCCAGGAAGAACAGTATCGTCAGCGGATTCGACATCGACATGAGAACTCCCCTGCACACAAGCCGCCAGCCGCTCGACTTCGCCGGGTGCAGCGCGTCCGGCCCGCCATTGCGAAACCCGGCTGCCGCCTCGCGGAACGAGCCAAAGGCAAGATAGCCGATGTACGCAACGCCCACAGCCTGAATGGACGTCATCACTGCCGGGTGGCTCGTGAAGAACGAGGCGACGCCAGCGGACAGAAGAAGAATCCATGTCCAGCAGCCCAGAACCAGCCCAGCCATCAGCGTCGCCGCGCGAGCCTTGCCCTCGGCAAGCGCCGTCGCAAGCGTGCACATGAGGTCTGGCCCCGGCTTGATGATAAGCGCTATGCAGCCGACTATGTATGCCGTCAGCATTGTCTGGCGCCCGAACGCCCTGGCCTAAAGCCCGCGACAAGGCACGAGACGCCGAGCGCGGCAAGGCCAAGCGAAATGGTCTGCGAAATCGAGAACGGCCCGACAGCCGCGCGCGGATCGCCGCGCAGGTACTCCATGCCGAAGCGAATCACCGCGTAGCCAACCATGTATGCGCCCACGACAAGCCCGTTTCGTCCCCCGCGCTTCCGCCATAGAGCCATGAGCGCGCAAAAGAGAATCAACAGCGCCGCCGCCTCGAACAGCTGCGTCGGCAGAACGCTGACCATGCGCTGACCGTGTTCGTACCAGCTCGGGCTGCCAGCAGGGAACGTCACCGCGCACCACGCATCGGAATCGCGCCCGTAGCAGCACCCGTAGAAGAAGCATCCTATGCGCCCGAATGCGTGGCCGAGCGGCACGACCGCAGCTAGCAGGTCGGCAAGCGCAAGCACCTTCTCGCGTCGCACAAGGCACCAGCCGAAGAAAACGGCAAGAGCCAGAATGAACCCGCCGTAGAACATGAGCCCGCCCTGGTCTACGCGTATGATGCGCGCGGGATCGGCCGCAAACTCCGCCTTCCAGTGCTCGATGACGTATGCCGCCCGAGAGCCGACGACGCCTGCGACCATGAGCGACAGGAGCATGTTCGAGAGATCCTTGCGCCCGCTAAGGCGCTCGACAAGCGTCCAGCACAGGAGAAAGCCAACCGCCATGCAGGCGCCATACGTCTTCAGGTGCAGAAAACCTATGTCTATCAAGTCCGGGTACATGCGTGATATATCCAAATCCCACCGCGCAAGAAGAACATGCCGACACCGACGTATGCGGACACTAGGCGGTGGGCGAGCATGCCGCAGAGATCGGAGAAGGTAAGTGGCGTAGCAGCCGCCAGCCAAGCCAAGACGATTACAACGTTCACCAAGAAGATGAACGCCCACGAGAAGACCCTGCCATAGAGCTTTACGTCTGGCTGGCGCTGCATCAGCGTCTCAAGCGTAAACAGCACATGAAAAGCCCATGTAAAGCCAATGAGGAAGATCCAAAGCGGAAGGAACGGCAGGGGACGCAGAAACGCATACGTGACGAGCGCGCAGACTATCACGACAAAGGTATAGAACGGAAAGAAGTACGGCGCCAGGGTGATTACGAAGTTCGACTTCGAGAGCTTGACGCTCCCGCCGTTCGCGGAGACCTTGAGATCGCTCGGTCGCGCGCCAAAGAAAAGCCCCCAAAGCGCATGGGTGAGCTCATGGCCAAGGACATACGTCCTGACCGGATGGCTGAGCGCCATCCACGCAAGCGCAAACGCAGCAATGCCGCCCAGAAGGGACAGAGCCTCAACCGAAAGCCCGCCCGTTGCGCCCGCCGCCGCAAGCAACGCATCAAGGAACGCGCGAGACACGCCCCAGCATGCCGGCAGGAGCGCAAGGCCCATCAGCAAGCGGAGGAAGTTAGCCATCAGTCCTTTTCGAAAATGAACACGAGTTCACCTGGGAACACGCGGTGGTTCTGCCTCGCTATGGTCTCAACGAAGTCGGCGTCTGTGCGGAAGCGCCGCTGATAGTCGAGCAGCTGCGCAATCTCGCGCTTCTTCGCGTCAATGCGCTCCTGCAGTTCGGCGTTCTGACGCTTCAGAGCCTCGCTGCGACGATAATTCGGGTACATCATCACCGCACCGCCGACGACGATCAGCAAAAGCACCGCATACGTTAGATAACGTGCTACCCTGTCTTTCAGGCCTTCGTTCATGGAGGAAGATTATATCAAATTTTCCCGCTCACGTGTTGAAATGCGCAGCACAGCCCTTATACGAGCAGGCCTTCGCCATGCAGTTCGTCAAAGCAGCGGCGAAGATAGAATGGCGAGAACGCCGCTGAATGCGGCATGGCTATGCAATTCGGCAAATCCGCCAGCTCCGGCACATAGCCGGGCGACTCAAGCACCGTCGCGGACGGCTCATGCCTGCGCACGTCCAGGTACGCTCCGGCGATGCGACGGGCCTTGAGAGCCGAGAAGAGCGCGCGCTCGTCTATGGCGTTGCCACGCCCCACATTCGCCACAACACAGCGACGCGGCAGCTTCGACAGCATGGAAGCATCGAGGAAGTCGTCTGTTCCCGTCGTCGAAGGAAGGGCGAGAACAAGCCAGTCCGCAGATGCAAGCAACTTGGAAAGGCTGCTTTCTTTCAGCTTGCGCCTCCCGGAGAACATGCCGTGGCGCGTAATGCCGACGACAGAGACGCCCAGCGCCTCGAGCTTTGCGCCTATGGCGCGGCCGACACGTCCATAGCCTGCAATGACCGCCCGAGTCCCAGCAACCTCAAAGCACACATCGCCAAGTTCGGTGCGAGGCCACGCCTTCTCGCGCAATTCGGGACGAAAGAACCCTCGCGACCACGCCAGAACGAACGCCGCAACAGATTCGGCCATTATCTCACCGTGAAAACCGCCGAAATGCACATTGACTCCGCACGGGCCTGACGTTGGCACAAGCTCCTGCCCTGCGGCAGGCGTTGCCAGGAGCCGCAAGCGCGGAGCAAGAGCGAACCATTCGCTCTGGAAATTCCACACGATTGCATGAGTGGCCGACGGCAGCGCGCGAAGAAATGCACGCTGCGTCGTGGCACGCACAACTTTGCCGCCGGCTGGAACGAGCGACTTGAGATACGCAATTTCGCTTGCTTCTGCGCGAAAGCACCGTTCAGGCCAGTCAAGCCATACAAGATAGGTTGAAGTCATGGCGTTAATTATACCATAATCAGGGAGCGCGGCATTTGCCACCGCCTTGCGGTGCGCCCCCTTGAACGTTTCGCCCGTTTATTGTAATATACGCACCATGAGGCCAGCACCTTTTCTCGCAATGCTTGCCGCCATGTCGGCAATGGATGTCTCTGCCGCCCATCTCTCGGCGGAGCGTGCCGTGCGCTTTGCCGCCCGCTTTGCCAATCGCAGCGACGCAAGATCTCGCGCCTCCGCAAGGCACAGGCCGAACAGGATGCGTCCACATGCCCAGCCAACCGGTCGAACTCGCACCTATTCCGAAGATGGCGCCGACTTGTTCCACCTCGTGGAACTCTCCGGCGGCGGCTTCGTCGCTATCGCGGCGTCCGAGTCTGCTCAGCCCATATTCGGGTTCTCGGCATCTGGCTCATTGCCCGATGAGTCGCCTTCCAATCCCTTCTGGGCGCTTGCCGCAAAAACGGCGCGTGCCGCCGCTCCGCTCGCCGCAACGACGACAACGCGCATCACTTCTCAATCCGGCTTGGACGACGTGCGCGTCTCGCCGCTTGTGCAGTCCAAGTGGAACCAGACCACCGCCGGCGGAAAGAACACCTACAACCTATACACGCCAAACAACTGGTATTGCGGCTGCGTGGCTACGGCAATGGCTCAGCTGATGCGCTTTCACAAGTACCCGAAGACGTCCATCGCGCCGAAGACCTTCACCTGCTACACGAACGAAGTTGCAGTCGCTCTCACGATGAAAGGCGGCACGTACAGCTGGGATGCAATGCCTTACGCGCCAGGGGCGGCAACGTCCGACTCGGAACGAGAGGCCATAGGCAAGATATGCTACGACGCAGGCGTGGCGGTCAGAATGCATTACGACAGCGACGGCTCAGGAGCATACGGCGACGCCGTCACCTACGTGCTGAAGAACGTCTTCGGATTCGCCAACGCCCAATATGCCTACCCCGGAGATTCGGACGACTTCGCAAAGGTCGTGCAGGACGCGATACTGACCAACCTGGACGCCGGATACCCGGTGATCCTCGGCGTCACTAACCCTGCCAATGAAGGCCATGCGATTCTCGCCGACGGGTACGGCTATTGCGACGGCACCCTCTTCTGCCACCTCAACATGGGCTGGAGCGGTTCGTCAGACTATTGGTACGCCCTGCCAACGATCACGGCGGGCGGCTACAACTTCACCATACTTGACGGGATAGCGTACAACATCTTCCCCGACTTCACCGGCGAAATCGCATCCGGCCGCGTCACAGACCCTTCCGGCGCGGCTGTCGCCGGCGCCACGGTCAATGCGGCGATAAGCTACACAAGCCAGCGAAGGAAGCAAACCACTTCCGCGACCGACGTTACGGACGAAAACGGAGTGTTTGCGGTGATTGCCCCGGCAGGCGTGGACAGCGCGGTATCGCTGACCGCTTCACGCGACGGATGGACCACGACCCTCGCATCGACTAACGTGGCGGCGGCGGTTTCGCCCAAGGGCGTGTCGTTTGGCGACGACGGCGGCCTGTATGCCAACAGCTGGGCGACCTCCGTCGGCAGCAGATGGGGCAATGGCATCGTGTTCGGGAGCTATGCTGGCGGCAGAGCGTCGGTGGCGACGTTCTCGCAGGCTTCGTCCACCAGTGCAGGCAGCGCAAATGCATGGGCGTTTTCATTCTCCGGATCGCCCGGAGCGTGGTATGTGGTCGAGCGGAGCGAAACGCTGAACCTCGCAACCTGGACCGTGTGCACCAATGCAGTCATGCCGGTCGGCGGAACGCTTCAAGTCGAGGTTAGGCCTGACGACTCAGCCCAGAGCATGTTCTACAGGGTTCGCCCGGTCGTAGAATGACCGCGAGCTACAACCCGCTTGTTGCCATCCATCGCAGACTTTGCTACACTATGCGCAATGCATGAAAGGACAACATACATGAGCACTAAAATCTCAAGGCGGTGGTTCATCGGAGGCTTGGCGTCGTTCGGCGCGTTCGGCGGCAGCCGCATTTTCAGCGCAAACGCCGGAACGCTCTCAAGCGGGCGCCCGAACCTGACGTTCGGAGTGGTGAGCGACGTGCATGTGCGCCTTGACGTCTCTGGCGAGGGCTTCGCGAAGAATTACGACACATCTACTTTCGTGCATACGCTCGAATGGTTCCGCGAACAAGGCGCAGACGCCGTCATGATAGTGGGCGACATCGCCGACAAGGGGCTTGTCAGGGAGCTTCAGTACGTGGCCGACGACTGGCAGAAGGTGTTCCCCAACGACAAGGCCCCGGACGGACGCCACGTCCAGCGTCTCTTCGTCTACGGCAACCACGACTACGAGGGCTCCAACTACGGCGGATATGCCAAGCAGATATGGCCCGACGACGCAGAACGGGCGCGCAACGTGCTGCGCACCGACCAGAAGGCCAACTGGGAGAAGATATTCAACGAGGAATTCTCGCCGGTCATGGAGTGGAACGTCAAGGGCTACACCTTCGTGGGCGGACAATGGACGGCCGACAAATGCCGCGGCTCCGATGAAAAGGGAATCGCAGGCGTGGAGGAGTACTTCGCGGCGCACAAGAACCTGCTCGACCCCAGAAAGCCCTTCTTCTACTTCCAGCATCCACACCCGAAGGGAACCTGCTACGGGTCATGGGCGTGGGGCCACGACGACGGCCGCGCCACACGCGCCCTTGCGCCATTCCCGAACGCCATTGCCTTCTCCGGCCACTCCCACACCTCGCTCACGCACGACCAGTCGATATGGCAGGGCGAGTTCACGTCGCTCGGCACCAGCTCGCTCCGCTACACCGGCGGCGCATACGCCAGGACGCGCCTTCCGGAAGGATACGAAAACGGAAACGGCTCGTCCAAGTTCGACCCCTACAAGGTAACGCCGGGCTATGGAAGCACCATGGACGGGCGCCAGGGAATGCTCGTGCGAGTGTACGACGGCCACGTAACATTCACGCGCCACGAGTTCGTGTACGACCAGTCGCTCGGCGAGGACTGGGTGCTGCCCCTGCCCGCGTCGGAGCCGAAGCCCTTCGCGTTCGCCGAACACGCCAAGCGCTCAACGGCCCCTGCGTTCCCTGCCGGAGCCAAGATATCCGTATCCCGCGCACGAGCCAAGAACCGTGGCCGCGCCGCAAAGGGCAACACGCCCGCAGTGCCGTCCGAGGACAAGGACGTGTTCGTGCTGGACTTTCCGGCGGCAACCGCATCCAAGGGCCGCGCATTCGACTACGAGATCGTAGCCGTCCCCAAGGACGGCGGCAAGAAGGTGCGGCGCTACCTCATGGCAGACGGCTACAACATGTCAATCGACAATCCGCGCGCGCATCGCCCTCTCACGTGCCGAATCGCCGCCGACCAACTGCCGCATGGCGTAGAGTTCCTTTTCGCGGTGCGCCCGGTCAACTCCCTTGGCAAAACGGGAACCCCGATAGTCAGCCGCGTACAACCCGCCCTGCCCAAGGCCGAGCAGGCGTAGCCGCCGTAGCCGCCGCGCCCACTTGACTTCCGAGAGGCTAAAAGTGTATACTATGCGCTCTTCCATCTGGATCGGGCTAATCTGAGGCTGCCCGACCGGCGAGGAAACCAAAGAAAGGAAATGAAAAATGCCTAAGATGAAGACGAAGAAGTGCGCCGTCAAGCGCATGAAGCTTTCGAAGGGTGGCAAGATCCTTCGTTCGCAGGGCGGTCACGCCCACCTGAACAACGGGAAGAAGCGTTC
>CACYCL010000178.1 GCA_902772905.1 uncultured bacterium
CAACCCCCGGATCGACAGTCCAGTGCGCTAACCAATTGCGCCACAACCCCGTTGCTCCGAAAAGTGAGTGTAGTATATCATATTCTCCGACAGCGCGCAAGGGGGGCAATGCAAAAAAAAGCAAAACAACCGCGCACGTGGATGCACGTGCGCGGCGGTTCATCAAGACATTACAGAGTCTGCCCTGTGTCAGAACGAGAATTTGACAGCCATCCCAGCGACAAAGTTCCAGCTCTCGTCCCACTTGCCAAGAGCCTCGTAGCGGCGGGCGGCGTGGCGAATCTTCCTGTCGAAGAGGAAGTCGGAATAGCCGACATAGCCGGAGAGAGCAACTCCATCGCAGATGCTCCACTCGGCCTCAACCTTGAACATCGTGTCCATCAGTCCGG
Source organism: uncultured bacterium (assembly GCA_902772905.1). Lineage (GTDB taxonomy): Bacteria > Verrucomicrobiota > Kiritimatiellia > RFP12 > UBA1067 > UBA1067. The sequence continues at coordinate 390 of CACYCL010000178.1, forward strand.
CGTGGGCGAGGGGTTCGTCATCCGCCTTCACCGCATACGCCTTGACGCGTTGGCTGTTGCCGAAGCCCTGCGCAACGGACGGACGGAGCGTGAGAGCAGCATCCTCCTCGTCGCCAATAACGTTGAAGGTATGGCCAACCTCAAGGTTGAGGTATGTGCCGTCGTCGCGCATCACGTCGCGCTCATAGAGGAACACAGGCTCGAACCAAAGATCGGGAAGTCCAAGCTCGACCGTCCAGAACTGCGTGTCCTCTGCGATTGACTTGTCCCAGAAGCCATAGTCGTCATAGCCGCCCTTGTTCTTTGAGTTCGGGTGGTACTCGTAGTCGTAGCCAATCGCGATGTCGATCGTCGTCGGCAGCCACTCGAAGTCCTCAGGAGAGAACGAATGGCCAATCGTAACCGTCGGATGAAACTCGGTATATTCGAACTGGCGGTTGGTGTAGCCGGCGCGGCGACCATACGTCGTCACATCGAATATCGCGCTGATGCCGAATGTAACCCAGTCGAAGAACGTCATGGACGCCTCAGGCGTGAGAATCGGATCCTTGTTGTCAACAAAGCCGTAGCTCAGATACTTGGAGTCGAAAGACAGCGACAGCTCAGTCGACACAATCGGCTTCTCGTCAAACGTGACGCCCTCGCCCATCGCCCAGGCCCAGCCTTCGCCGCCCTCGGCCTTCTCAGGCATGCATCCGCCGCACTTGCACTGGCTGTCGGTGCATTCGCACTTGTCGCCACACTTGCATTCGGCCCTGCCGCACTTGCAATCTGCCGCAAAGACGCTCGCGCAGAGCGAGGCAGCAGCAACCATGGTCATTAGTTTTGTGGTCATTGTATTTTCCTTTTTGCTTTGTTGGTTTGTGTAGTATATCACTTATTTTCCGCAGTGGCAATCGCCGCCGCCGCATTTGCGACAGCCGCCGCACTCGCACGGAGCGCCCTTCTTCAGCACCCGCCGCACGGCCAGTGCCGACAGGGCGACTATCACGGCAACCACGGCGACCGACGCGGCGTTCATGCGTTGGTCCTCCTCGCCGGACGGAACACCATCCAGAGGCACCAGGCGTCGACGAGCAGCGCGACAGCCGTCCAGAAGCCGAAGCCGCACCCGCACACGACAAGCCCGATCTGGTAGATGGACATCGCGAGCACATACCCGACGAACAACTGGAACGCAATCGCTAGCCAGCCCCACGCCTTCGATCCCATCTCACGGAATGTAACCGCAATTGCGACCATGCACGGCGGGATGAACAGATTAAAGACCATGAACGACATCGCTATGAGCTTCGCAACCGCTACCTTAGACGCTTCCGGCACGCATGCGGGCACGAACGACGCAAAGAGGTTTGTCACGTGGGCGGCGGTGGATGCGCCGTCCATGTTCGCCGCGACAAGCCCTAGCGTCGCCGTCGCCTGTTCCTTCGCTATTTCGGCGGAGACCGACGCCGCCGCGCCCTGCCACGAGCCGAACCCGAGCGGCTTCAGCAGCCAGGCGATCCAGCCGCCCATAGTGGCAAGCATAGACTCGGCAATCTGCTCGTCCTCCAAAAGGTTGAACTTGAAGTCGAAGTGCATGATGAACCAGAGGAACACGCAAGCCGGGAATATTATAAGCCCCGCCTTGAGCATGTAGCCTTTGAGCCTTGTCCACGTATGGCGCCAGATGCCGGATACTGTAGGCATGTGGTACGCCGGAAGTTCCATCACAAACGGCGCGGCCTCTCCTGCGAACATCTTGGACTTCTTGAGCGCAATTCCTCCCATGACGATTATCGCTATGCCTATGATGTCCATCAGGGGCGCAACATACCACATATCGCGGAAGAAGACCGCCGCGAACATAGCAATGATCACTGTCTTTGCTCCGCATGGAACGAACGTAGCGAGAATTACCGTCATGCGGTGATCACGCTCGTTTTCAATGGTGCGCGCCGCCATCACGGCCGGCACGCCGCAGCCCTTGCCAACGATCATCGGTATGAACGACTTGCCGGAAAGCCCGAACTTGCGGAAGAGCCGGTCCATGATGAACGCCACGCGCGCCATGTAACCGCAATCTTCAAGGAACGCAAGGAAGAGAAACACGACGAATATGACAGGCACGAAGCCAAGTACCGTGGCCACGCCGCCCCATGCACCATCGTTGACGAGGCTCTTCACCGTGTTGCCCACTCCGAGTTTCTCAAGTCCGGAACCTATCAGCGCACCGATGCCAGGCACCCATACTCCGTACTTGGACGGGTCGGGCTCCTCGACCTCCTTAGCAGCATTGTAGGCCGCCTCGTCAACCGTCCACTCGTCGGACGTTTCGCCCGTCTCTTCATCCCCAATGGACGCAGTCTTCTCGCCGGCCTCCCACGCCTTTACTGTTGCCTCGGCCTTTGCGAACTCCTCGGAAGCCGCCTCGAAGTCCTTGCCGTCGACTTCATGCGTCGTGAACGGCAGATGCCATCCATCTCCGAGGAAGCCGTCGTTGGCCCAATCTGTGAGCACAGTGCCGGGGCCGCCTTCAGCCACGGCAAGCCACCACATGACGCAGAGCGAGAGTATGAAGATCGGCAGTGCGAGAATGCGGTTCGTGACGATCTTGTCGATCTTGTCGGAAAGCGTGGCCTTGTTCTTGCGCTGTTCGCTTTTCGAAAGCGCCTTGGACATCAAATTCTGTATGAACTCATAGCGCTGATTGGTTATGATGGACTCGGAGTCGTCGTCAAGCTCTTTCTCGCAGTCGCGGATATGCTCCTCGATGTGCTTCATGAGACCAACACCGATGTCGAGATCCTTTATTATCTCGCGGTCGCGCTCGAATATCTTGATTGCGTACCAGCGAATCGACCGCTGCGCAACCTTGCCTTGGATAGACTCCTCGATGTGTGCTATCGCGTGCTCTACAGAGCCAGTGAACACATGGGGCACTTCTGGACGCTTCTTCGAAGATGTCGCGTTCTTCGCAAGTTCAACCGTGCGCTGGGCAGCTTCAAGCCCTCCCTCTTTCTTCAACGCCGAAATGCCCACGACCTCGCATCCAAGTGCCTTGCCGACCTTGCCGAAGTCGATCTTGTCCCCGTTCCTCTTGACAACGTCCATCATGTTGACGGCCATTACCATCGGCAGGCCCAGCTCGGCAAGCTGCGTAGACAGGTAGAGGTTGCGCTCTATGTTCGTGCCGTCAACAATGTTGAGGATCGCATCAGGATTCTCCTCCACAAGGAACCTGCGCGACACTTTCTCCTCCAGCGAATACGGTGACAGGGAGTATATGCCAGGAAGATCCTGAACTACCACATCCTTGGTTCCCTTCAGGATCCCGTCTTTCTTTTCGACCGTGACGCCAGGCCAGTTGCCAACGTACTGGCTGGAGCCGGTGAGCTCGTTGAATAGTGTGGTCTTGCCCGAATTCGGGTTGCCCGCGAGAGCGATCTTGATGTTTGCCATTGCAGTTGCCTCCTAAGTAAAGTCAGGCGACCTCTATTTTGACAGCCTCTTCGCGCCGGAGCGAGAGTTCATACCCGCGCACCGTGACCTCTATGGGATCACCAAGCGGCGCAATCTTCCTAAGCGTCACGGCGGTGCCCTTTGTGATGCCCATGTCCATTATGCGGCGCTTCACCGCGCCTTCTCCGAGAAGTCTGACGACCTTTGCCGTCTTTCCAATCTCCAATTCGTTGAGTGTCATTGTATTCTCCATGTAACAACCTAGGCCATTTCGACCATTATGCGCTTCGAAAGATCCTCGTTTATCGCGAGACGGCTGTCGTGCACGCCTATTATCATGTTTCCACCTGTGGACTGATGCACAACGATTACCGCGCCGGCGACCACTCCGAGGGATCCAAGGTGCTTTCGCACCGAATCCGCCCCGTGGATGCTCACGACGCGCACGCGCGCCCCCATCGCTATCATTGCCAACGGCATAATTTAGTTAAACCTCATTTTGTTAGACGCGGGTAGTTTACCATATCTAACTTGCCTTTGTCAATAGGGGGGGGGGTGAGGGCGAGAAAACAAAATTAATCAGTGTGGAGCCATAAAAGTATTTTTGAACCTTTCTTGCGCAGACGCCGTCTTTAGTTATAGGGAGATGAAACATCCAAACAACATAGTCCAGGAAGTGCTGAACAACCGCGAGCAGGGATCTGCGCGCCTGTTGTCCGAGTACAGGGATCGCCTTTATTCCATGGCGCTTGCGCTCTGCCGCGACAAGGCAGAGGCGGAGGATCTTGTGTTTTGCGCCATTGAACGAGCGATTGACAAGATAGACACCTTCAAGAATCAAGATTCGCTTTACAGCTGGCTATGCGTCATTCTAGTGAACTTATACCATGATTCCATGCGAAAGAAGGTCAATAGGGGAACTATGACCGTTGGCGGCGCAACGGAAATAGAGCCGTTCACCGAGCCTGTCGGGCCGGACGGCATAGTGTCCGCCGTCGACAGCGGGTTCGTGCGCCAGGCATTGGAAAGCTTGCCGGAGAGCATGAGGGAAGTGCTGGTGCTGCATTATTTCATGGACATGCCTACGGCCAAGATAGCCAAGTTCCTCGCCCAACCCGTCGGCACTATCAAGTCGCGGCTGCATTATGCTCGGCTCGTGCTTGGCGCACGGCTCGGCGCACGGCTCAAGAAGCCGGCCGTCGCCTTGATAGCCGCCGGACTGTTTTTGGTGGCTGCCGCGTCGGCCATTGTCTCTGCGCTGGCAAATTCTGACGGAGAGACGCGTGATGCGCCAGTGTACATGGCGACACAAGCGCCTTCCGTGCCGCAAGACGACGATTCAGAAGCAGCGCCCAGCTCCAGCGCATCCACCAATGCAACATCTTCTATGAAGCAACCAAAGGAGAAGACAACCATGACGAAAACAACGATAGGCAGCCTGTTCCGCAAGGCGGTGGGCGGCATCACGACGCTCGCAATGACGGTGCTTGCGGCGAACGCCACATACGGCGACGATCCGTACATCGAGAGCGACGGCACGAGCGGCATCTCGACCGGCTACCGCATGAAAGGCACGTCGCGCCTAGAAGTCGACTTCGCCATGGTGGACGTCGGCGATCCGGACACTTGGAACGAATGCCGCATTTTCGGCACGGACAACACCGCCTACGAGCCATCCTTGCAGACATGCCTGTATGCCACATACACGGCAGACCATGACAGCAAATACTTCCGCGTCAGGGCGAAGACATCGGCGTCGAGCTCGCGGCCTACGAAATACAGGTCGGGGGTAGACACGGGGAGGCATAAAGTCGTCTTTGATCTGCCCAACGCCAAGATGGTGTTCATTACGGGCACAGCCGCTACGGGCATCGTCACAAACGACTACGCTTACAGCGATGGCGGAACCGACAAGACGGTTGACGCCGGTGTCAGCTTTGACGGGCAGGAGGCGACATTGCCGCTTTCGCTCTTTGGACGTTGGAACAACGAGCAGGCGACTGAGTTACAAAGTGGCACGAAATCGACAGACGGCGTAACGGCGCTATGTGCCAAGGCCCGCATCTACGGCGTGAAGATATACGAGGGCGGCGAGCTTGTCCGCGATTTCGCGCCGTGCCTGAAGGACGGCGTAGCATGCTTCAAGGATCTCGTGAACGGCGGCTTCATCGTCGGCGAGAACACTGCGGCGTTCTCCGCTGGCGGTGACGTGCCGAAATACGCCGACGACGGCTATGTTTCCACCGCAGCCAACGCAGACGGCGGCAAGCTGTATTTCAACACGGGATACAAGGCGACCGCGAAAACAGCTGTCGCACTTGACTGCGCACTTACGGTAAACAGAAACCTCGCAGGTGCGATTTGGAGACTGTTTCAAGGGTCGACGCCCGTATTCGACTTCAATCTCAATGGAAACAACGGCCTGCGATACCAGGCGTTCAACGGGTACAAGAGCGAATTCACCACGGCCTTCAAGGGAACCCTCTACGATGACAAGGATGTCCGGCGCACGTTTTATCTCGACAACCGGGGAACTGCCGCCGTTGTGACGTCAGCGCACACCAATCAACTTGTCACGTTTTCGCAGACTTCAACATCAGCCAACGACGTCTCGATAAAACTTGCCTCGAACTCGGGCGGCAACGGCGACTTCGCCGCCATCAAGATATACGGCTGCAAGATCTGGGAGGATGGCACGCTGGTGCGCGACTTCGCGCCATACGTGAACAACGGGACGATAGGCCTGCGTGACGGCATCACTGGCGCGTTCATCGCCGCCAGCCGCGGCTCCGGCGACACCACGAGCGCGCTCGCCCGTGGCGGGGCCATCGTCGAGGACGCCTATCTCCAGTCCGCCGGAACGGCAGACATCTCGACTGGCTACAAGATGAACGGCAGTTCTCGCCTGGAAGTCGATTTTTCTCTGATTTCCACCGCTACACAGCAGCGGATTTTTGGAACTGACCCGGGCGAGACGTTCAAGACGTATCTCTACATTGACGGCTCGTCAAACTACTCCATGCTTTCGCCCTGGGGTCAGACATATACCACGCACAAGGCCGATACCATCCGCCACACGGCCATCATCGACGTGAACCATGGCTGGTCGGGACTCGTCACCGGCTGCACGACGAACTGGAGCAAGACGACTACGAATTCCTACGCCGGACAGGAGGCGGACAAGGCGCTGCCGCTCTTCGGGCGCAGCGGCGCCTATGCGACAGAACGCATCTACAGCGTACGCATCTACGAGGCGGACAAACTCAAGCACGAGTTCCTGCCATACGGCAGAGGCGCGGTCACGGGTCTCTACGATACGGTGACGGGCGATGTAATCTCCAATGGCTCTTCGTTCGCATTCGGCGGCGCGGGGCAGGACCACGGACAGCTCAAGGCGTACATCAAGCCTGGCTATGGCGACAGCATCAGCAGCGGCGAATCGACGACGCTCACCGCGTATGCGCCAGGAGCCACCTCGTACCGTTGGCTCTGCGACGGAAGACCAATCACTGGCGGTGCGGACGGCGTTCTCAATGTCGCGTGGACTCGCGGCGGAGTCGTGCAGGCTCCTGGCTTCAAGGTGCATTCCTACCAGGCGATTGCCGTGTTCGAAGATTTCAACGGCGTGACGCGCGAGAGCAAGCCGAGCGCGGCAGCCGACATAAAGTGCCGTCAGATTGGCGTGACCTTGATAATAATGTAGAAAAATGTCGTCGAGGGCAACAGGTTCGACATCATAGGCACTCAGGAGTTCAAGAAGAACTAGGTAGCCGACCTTCGCCGTGCGCTTTGGCCGGAGGGCTATGGCATAGCGGGCCGCCGCCTAGAGAAACTTCACGAAAAAGATTGCCGTTGCAACGCAGGCGGCAATCTTGAGTAGCGTTCCAACAAGAAATCCCAGAAACGCCCCAAAACCACCCCATATCGACTTGCCAGCCGACTTCCCGCTCAGCAGCTCACCTGCAACCGCACCGAGAAACGGCCCCAGCAAAAGCCCCATCGGGAAGAAGAACACGCCGACGATCGTTCCCACCACACATCCAAACACTCCAAGCTTCGAGCATTGGAATTTCTTTGCGCCAATTGCCGGAACGACCGAATCAAGTACCGTCGCCAACAACGCAATGCCGCCAAACACCACCAGTGCGACAATCCCTGGATGATGCTCCGTAGGCAGCAGACAGAGGAGCGCCCCGAACGCAAGTACTGGCCCCGGCACAACCGGCACGACGCATCCGATGATGCCGACGACAAGCAACAGTCCGCCGGCTACCTGCAATGCAATGTCCATGCCAACTCCATGCGGCAGTCGTCAGACCGCCGCGACCTTGAGCGTAAGATTCGTCTGCGAAACTACACGCACGGCAACGCCTGCGGCCAGAGGCGCGTCCGCAACGGCGTCCCACTCGGCATCACCAATCATCACACGTCCCGGAACGCCGGGCGAAATGGCTGCGGCAACGCTGCCAGAACGTCCTACACAAGTCCCAGAAAGCACACCGTCGCGGTCCACCTTATCGCCCACGAAGACCGACTTGAGCCAGCGGCGGAGCAAGACGATGTAGAGTATTGAGCACCCTGAGAACGCGGCCAACTGCCATGTCGGCGAAAACGCCTCGCCAAAAGCAAAGCGCAATACGCCGACCGTAGCCGCCGCAAGGCCGAAGAAACACAGTACAAAGCCTGGCACAACCAGCTCAAGCAGTGTGAGAGCACAGCCGACATATATCCAAAGCCATCCACAAGACATCATTTTACTTGCCTCCTCTTATATCAGTTATGATTGCACCTGGCATGCTGGCGAGAACATCGTTCAGCTTAGGGTCGTTGAGTATCTCGGCTCGCGACGGTGCAGGAGCATGCGCAGGCTCTGGCGCCGGAGCCTGAACGGGAGCAGAAACAACCGTGTCTGGCACAGGCGCCGCCACCTCAGGCTGATCACGCATCCCCTTCAACGCCCTGAGAAGTTCGTCGATGGTCGCCGTAGTGGCGAGGCGCGAGGCTCGGATAAGAGACATCTCAATCAACGTGCGCACACTGAGGACGTAGCGCAGCTTGTCTTCCATCTCGGCAAGTTGGTCGCATATGCGGAACACGCGACCTGGGTCTATGCCCCTGGCCTGCTCCGCCAGTGTCTTGATCTGGTCGGGCGTCGCCGCTATCGATCTTGCATCCGGGCCGAGGGCCTGAAGCACAACCAAATTCCTGAAGTGATGAAGAAGCTCGCCCGACAGCCTGCGCATGTTCTTCCCCGCAGAGTCGAACGCCTCTATCGCCTTGAGTATCCCCGCCACGTCGCCGCGCAGGATCGCGCCCGCAAGGCTCTCAAGCGACGAGCGGCTCACGAGGCCAAACACGCCAAGCGCATCCTCCTCCGACACCCTCTCGCCTTTGAACGCCACAAGCTGGTCTAGCGACGAGAGCGCATCGCGCATCCCGCCCTCCGCGCCACGAGCTATTGCCAGAAGCGCATCCTCCTCGGCGTCTATGCCTTCGCGCTCGCAAACGTGCTTCAGCCGCGACACTATGTCGTGCGTCTGGATGCGCCGCAGGTCAAAGCGCTGGCAACGCGAGATGATGGTCGCAAGAACCTTGTCGCCCTCGGTAGTCGCGAATATGAACCTAACCCACGACGGCGGCTCTTCAAGCGTCTTGAGAAGCGCATTCCAGGCCGCATTGGAAAGCATGTGGCACTCGTCGATTATGAATATCCTGTACTTTGACGACGTCGGCTTGAACTGCACCGCGTCTATGATCGGCTTTACATCCTCCACCTTGTTGTGAGAGGCGGCGTCAAGCTCGGTGACGTCCAACGAGCGCCCCGCAGCTATTTCGGTGCAGTTCTGGCACTTGCCGCACGGCTCCACTCCGTTCGGAGACGTGCAGTTGAGAGCCTTCGCAAAGATGCGAGAGAGCGTAGTCTTGCCGATGCCGCGCGGCCCGATGAAAAGATATGCGTTGGCTATGCGATCCGACTCGATGGCATGTCTCAAGGTGCGGACGACATGCTCCTGCCCAACGACGTCGTCAAACGTCATCGGGCGGTACTTGAGCGGAAGCGGAACGTGTCTCGGTTCGTCCATCGCCCTACTGCACGACTACTGTGCGCTGTTCGTAGTGCCCAGGCTGCCAGGTGCGAACAACCGCGCCATTCGGCTGGACCTGATCGACATAGCGCCCCTCTATCCAGACGTTCTGAACCTGGGTGACAGGCTGTTGGACAACCACTGGTTGCTGAATGACCGGCTGCTGAACGACCACCGGCTGCGTGATCACCGGCTGCTGAACGACCACCGGCTGAGCGACAACCGGCTGAGATACGACAAGAGCCGGGCGCGACAACGTCGAACCGATAATCGCCCCGCCGACAACTCCACCCACGAAACCCGGCCAGAAATTACGCCCTCCGCGCCCCCAGCCGCCATGATGATGGCGATAGTGCATTGGCGCCGGCCCAGGACGCCACCCGCCGCCATAAGGTCTGGCGAAAGCCACGGCGGAAAGTGCCGCCGCGCCGACAAGAACGATGAACCTGGTCTTCATTTTTATGCCTCCCGTTTTGCTTGCGTTTCGTGGTATGCCGTGTATTATACTACAAATCTGCCGCGTCTGCTCAACATGACGGCACGCATTATACCATATTCCAACGCACATGTTCTGCGCGAATATGCTATAATCTAACTGCAATGACGATAACATATCAGGTAAAGAGCGCTATCTACGTCAATCTGACGAACAGATGCCCATGCGCATGCACATTCTGCCTGCGCAACAAGGCCGCAGGCGTCTACGGCTCGGACTCGCTTTGGCTTGAGCGCGAGCCAACGCTGGACGAGGTGCTGGCGAGTCTGGATGCCTGCGATTTCGCGCACTATCGCGAGGTGGTGTTCTGCGGATACGGCGAGCCGACCGAGCGTCTGGACACCCTGCTAGCCGCGGCCGGGCACCTTAAGGCCAAAGACCCGACGCTACGTGTGCGCGTCAACACCAACGGACTTTCCGACCTCGTGAATGGCAAGCCGACGGCCCCGATGTTCAAAGACAAAGTGGACTGTCTTTCAATAAGCCTGAACACCGACGACCCAGCTGAGTATCTTGCACTGTGCCGTCCCAAGTTCGGAGACGCGGCGTACCCTGCCCTTCTTGAATTCACTCGCCAGGCAGCAGCGTACGTGCCTGAAGTTGTCATGACGGTAGTCGGGGAGCCAGTGACCGATGCAGCAAAGCAGAGCCGCTGCCGCACCATTGCGGAGAGCCTTGGCGCACGACTGCGCGTGCGCCCCTATGAAGCGTAGCGCGTCTCGCTACTGGCGCGCTCCGCACCAGTCGGCTATGCCGGCGGCAATGGCGGCACTGGTCTTCTTGCGCTGCTCTGGGTTCCAGACAGACTCTTCGCCCGCAGGCGACGTTATAAAGTCAGCCTCGACGAGACAGCTAGGAATCTCCGGGTTGCGCGTCACTGCGAAGTTTGCGTGCATAACGCCGTTGTCCTGAAGAGACTTTCCGAACGACGCCGCCATTCTCTTGTTTATCGCCCTTGCAAGCCTCTCGCCTATGGCGTTCCATGCGTAGACGCAGTGGTATCGCAGCTTTGTTGGATCCTTGTCGTGCGGCGGCGCATTGTGATGCAGCGACACGAAAGCGTCGGCGTTGCTTGAGAATGCTACTTTCGGACGGTCGTAGAGAGCCGGGAACGAATCGTCCTCGCGCGTCATGACAACGCGATAGCCCCGTGCGACAAGCGCATCGCGCACCTCATTGGCCAGAAGCAGGTTCGCATCCTTCTCGAACCAGCCATGCGGACTTGTCGCGCCAGTGTCCGCCTCGCCGTGCCCAGGGTCAAGCACAATCGTGATCTCGCCTGGCGCACGGCCGGATGGATGCTTCCGCGGCTTGTCGCCGGCATATGGAAGCTTCTCGTACTTTTTCTCCGGCGCTTTTTTCGCACCTGCCGCCAGGTCAGGACGCGGAGCAACGAAGAACGAGCGTTCGACGCCACCTGCGGAAACTGTGTTGGTTCCCGGCACGACATCGACAAGCACACCCCATGCGCCGGTGCGGTAAACGGGAACGTTTCTGCCGGCGACGACGAGATTTGTCTCGCCGCCGTCGGTCGATCCTATAAGATAACAGCGGTCTAGCGGCCCGAAGCGCTGACCCTCGCGGGGAAAGGCTATCGTGACCGCCGCCAGCAGCGCAGCAGCTGTCATTCAGCGAAGAACCTGTACTCGGTGCGGCTGCGGAACGTGTCGCCAGGCTTCAGAACCGTGCTCGGGAACTCGGGATGGTTCGGCGAGTCGGGCGCGTGCTGCGTCTCTAGCGCCACGCCGGCGCACTTGACGAGCTTCTTGCCTGCCTCCTTTGCGGGCATGGTGCCGTCCATGTTCTGCGCACCGTACATCTGCATGCAAGGCTCGGTCGTCCATATTTCCATCCTGCGGCCCGAAACCGGATCGCGCATGGTTGCGGCATGCTTCATCTCGCCAGTCTTGCCGCGCAGGAAGAAGTTGTGGTCGTACCAGTTGTCCATGGCCTTCAGCCACGCCGTCTTCTCCATCCACTTCGCCTTTGCGCCGATGGCCCTCAGTTCCGTGAAGTCGAAGCCGGTGCCCTTCACGGGCGCATTGGTCGTCGGGATGAGGCCGGCATCTGTCTTCGTGTACTCGTCGGCAAAAATCTGAAGCTCTTGCGCGAGCACATCGCCACTGGATTCGCCGGCAAGGTTCCAATAGCCGTGGTGGGTCGGATTGATGACAGTGGTCTTGTCGGTTGTAGCCTCATAGTCGACTGCGAGCACGTTGTCCTTTGTGATGGTGTACGTGACTTTGCACGTCACCTTGCCGGGAAAGCCCATCTCGCCGTCCTTCGAAACGTAGGTCAGCTCAAGACCCTGCGAACCCTTCGGGAGTTTCTTGAGCTGCTTCACCTTCCAAACCTTTGAGTCCCAGCCCTTGGGTCCGCCATGCAAGTTGCAGTTGCGGGTGGCGGTCTTTTCGTTGACGGGCAGCTGGTACTCCTTGCCCTCAAGCGTGAAGCGACCGTTGGCGATGCGATTGCCGTAGCGGCCTATGAGCGTACCCATGGAGAAGCCGTACTTCTCGTACTCTGCAGCCGTGTTCCAGCCAAGTGCCACGTCGGCAAGATTGCCATGCCTGTCTGGCGCATACACGCGCACAATGCGCCCGCCGTAGTCGGAGACGTCTACTGCGAAGCCATTGCGGCCCTGCAGGCGCCATATGCGGGTCTTGCGCCCGTCAGAGAGCCTGCCAAAGTCTTTAGGCGCGCCAAGCGCGCACGCACAAGCGGCCAGACAGCCGGCTGCGACCAGTTTCTTCATTACGTACTTTCCTTTCATTGCCGTGGGTTTATCGATTTTGGATTGTTTGTTCATGCCTTATGCGCCAAATGACACATCGCCTCTCAGGTGACCGCCGCGCCCGCTCCGGACGCAGACGTGGGCGACACCGCGCCGCCGCACGTTCCAGGCTCGCCTGCAAAGAGAATCATGCCCTCTGAAACACCTACCGACATCTTGCGCGGCGCAAGGTTCGCGACGAACACGACTTCCTTGCCGACGAGCTTCTCCGGCTCTGGATACGCCTGCCTTATGCCGGAGAATATCGTGCGCTTCCCCAAGGCGCCTGCATCCAGAACGAATTTCAGCAGCTTGGAGCTCTTCGGCACGGTCTCGCAGCTCTCGACTACGCCAACGCGCAGATCCAGCTTCTCGAAATCGGGGAATGCAATCTCCGGCTTGAGAGGCACGACGGTGGCGACGGCCTTGGCCTTGTTCTTGCTTGCGCGCGATTCATGCGCGACCTCGCCGGAGTCGGCCGGCTTCACGGTCGCGGCAGCTATCATTGCGTCAACCTGCTTCGAATCGATCCTGCTTGCGAGATACTCGTACGCGCCGAGAGCCACGCCCTCGACAGCAGCGTCGCGCGAACCCCACGTCCAGGCGCTCTCGCCGAAGAGCTTCATCGCCTTGTCGGCATAGGCCGGCAGGATTGGCTTCAGATATATGGCGAGGATTCGGAAGGCGTTGAGCGCGGCCGTCAACGTGATGCGCGTCGCCTCGGCATCAGTCTTCACGGTCTTCCATGGTTCCTTGCGGTCGAAGTACTCGTTGGCCGCGTCCGCGAGACGGCATATTTCGACAACCGCCTGGTTGAAGCGACGCTCTTCGTAGTGCTTGGCGATCGTCTCCCCGCCGTCGCGCATCTTTTGAAGGAGCGCAAGCTCTTCCTCGTGCCCCGCAAGCGTGGCGAGCCGGCCGTCCAGCTTCTTCTGCAGCATCTGCGCCGAGCGCGAGGCTATATTCGTGACCTTGCCGACAAGGTCTGAGTTGACGCGCTGCACGAAGTCCGAGAGGTTAAGGTCCATATCGTCCGTCGTGCCGCCGAGCTTCGCCGCATAGTAGTAGCGAAGAGCCTCTGGCGGAAGATGGTCGAGGTAGGTGCGCGCATTCACGAACGTGCCCTTCGACTTCGACATCTTCTCGCCGTTGACGGTGAGAAAGCCGTGCACAAATATCTTATTCGGCTGTTCAAAGCCAGCGACATGCAGCATCCCCGGCCAGAAAAGGCAGTGGAAGCGAATTATGTCTTTACCGATGAAATGGTAGCGCTCGGCGTTCGGATCCTGCCACCAGTCCTCAAACTTCTGCCCGTTCTTCTCGCACCAGTTCTTGAGCGAGGCCAGATATCCAATAGGCGCATCGACCCACACATAGAAGAACTTGCCCTTGTGGCCCGGTATCTCGAAGCCGAAATAAGGCGCGTCTCGCGAAATGCACCAGCCGCGCAGCGGCTCGGAGAACCATTCGAGCAGCTTGTTCGACACGTCGCTCGTAGTGTGCTCGGTGATCCACTTTTCAAGATAGGCATGCTGCGGCTCAAGCTCGAAATAGAGGTGCTCAGAGTCCCTGACGACCGGAGTTCCGCCGCACGTCGTGCACTTGGGCGCGCCAAGCTCCTCCGCGCCGTAGGTAGAGCCGCAATGGTCGCAGCTGTCGCCATACTGGTTCTCGGCTCCGCACTTGGGGCATACGCCCTTCACGTAGCGGTCCGGGAGGAACATCTGGCAGTGCTCGCAGTAGAGCTGCGGCGACGTCTTCTTCGTAATTCCGCCGGACTTCTCCATCGCTGCATATATCCGCTCTGAGAATTCCTTGTTCTCTGGCGAGTTGGTCGTGTAGTAGTTGTCGAATGCAACCTGGAAGTCGGTGAAGTCCCTAAGATGCACGGCATGGGTGCGCGCGATAAGCTCCTCGGGCGCAATACCCTCGTTGCGCGCCCGTATCATTACAGGCGTGCCGTGCGTATCATCCGCGCAAACGTACACGCAGTCGTTTCCGCGCAGCTTCTGGAACCTTACCCAGAAGTCTGTCTGAAGATATTCGACCAGATGGCCGAGGTGAATGTCCCCGTTTGCGTACGGGAGCGCACTGGTGACGACAATCTTTCTTTTGCTCATTGTGCAGGAATTATACCAAATCCGCCGTTTCCGCGCCACATGGAAGGAGCCTCCGCCGTCAGGCGCCTCGCTCCACAGGCAACCCCCACGACTCTATTTTCGACGCCATCCAGTCAAACGCCGCCGCGTGCATTTCCTTCGACTTCGCGCATGGGATGACCGGTCCGCACGCGACCCTGATGTCGTGCGACGTGTCGACGGGGCCGAAATCCTTGAACACCTTGCGAAAAAGTCCCTTTCTGCGCGTCGGCTGGCAGCGTGTGTCGACGACGATCGGCACCACCGCGCACCCCGCGCGCTCGGCGAGCTTCGCCCCGATAGACGAGTACTTCGCCCTGCTGAAAACCTCGCACCTCGTGCCCTGCGGGAAAATGAGGAAGCTGTCGCCTCCATGCAGACGCTCCGTGCCGGTCTTGAGGATGTTTATCAGGTCCTCGCGTGGCGACGTGCGGCTGATCGGCACCATGCGCATGTGATCGGCCGCTTTCTCAAGGAACGGCAGATGCGCAAGCGACGCCTTGGCGACATAGCTGAACGGACCTATCGCAAGCAGAGTCGGCGGCAGCAATATCGTCTCCGTCATCGACATGTGGTTGCAGAGGTATACAACAGGCTCCTTGTGCGCGGCACGCTCTGCGAATCCCTCGACAAACACGTTCATCCCAAGATGCTCTGCCGTTGTAACAGTCGAGAAACACACACGCGACCAGGACGCCGTCGTGAGGCGCCCAAGCGGCTCCATCACGGCGCAGTACGGAAACACGCGCGTTATGCCCCATGTGTAGCGCAAAGTGGTCAGCGCCGACGGCTTGGCGCGGCGCGGAGCACGGCAGTCGTCAGCAGTGCGGTATCCGCCTGTCTTCCTTATGGACTCCTGATATTCCTCCAGAGTAGTCGTCCTCATCTCATCACCTCCAAACTCCTAAACCCGCCTCGCGATTCCCTCTCTCGGCTCCATCTCCGGCAGGATCGTAAGCGGCGCAAGCGGCGCGTCATCAGCCGGAAGAGCCTCCCATGCGGCAGAATGAATCGGCAGACCCTGCTCACGGAACATGGTCTCGAACTCCGTCCACACCTCCCTCGGACGCGGCATCGGCTCAACCCCCGCAAAGCGCCGGTCCGCCGCGAAGCATTCCCTGACTGCCGCGAAGTACTCCGCATGGTCCGTCGCGAACTCGATTCGCCCGCCGATCTCAAGGCGCTTCCACAGCGCGTTCAGAAACAGCGGCCCGAACAGACGGTGCGAGTGGTGCTTGCGCTTCGGCCACGGGTCTGGGAAGAACACGTAAACGCGCCGCGCATGGTGCGCTGGCAGCAGATAGTGGAAGGTGTACAACGCCTCCAGCCGCAGCACCTTTGCGTTGTCGATTCCTCCCCTGCGGCACTTGCCGTCGAAGAGGCGCACACGCTCAAGCATCCGTTCGATGCCGAGAAAGTCGCAGCCGGGGTTCTCCTTCGCCCGCGCCGTCAGGAACTTGCCCTTGCCGCATCCAACCTCTATTTCGAGCGGACGCGACAAGTCGAAGTCCAGCGGACGTGTTATGTCCGCCACTCGCAGGATATGATCGCCTGGCGCTCTGCCGGTGGGCGGCACGCTCACGACAGGTCTGCCATTGTGACGATCTTCGGGTTCACGCCCGGATCGACCATAGGCGCAAGCGCGCTCTTGTCGAACGCATAGCCGTCGGGGCCGAGCGGCCACACGACAGGGGCGGTATTGAGAATCGTCGCGCGGAAGCCCTGAAGCGTCGCCCCCATGTTGCCGGTGTGCGAACTGTTGCAGCCCTCGTTCTCGATCACAAACGGACGCGAATAGCCCTTCGCCATGAGGTTCTCGAGGAACTTGGCCCAGTCGCAGCTGTCGCTGCCGCCGAAGCCGGGCAGGCGCGGCTCGTAGTTGAGCCTGTCCCACTCGTTGCTAGGTAGCGGCACGCCTGCCTTCTTCGCAAGCGCCACGTCGACAGTCTGCATCGGGAAAAGCCTGCCCCAGTGCGTCGCCTCGGCCTCGGTCGGGAAGTTGCGCGTTCCCTTGATGTGGATGCGGCGGAGCTTTCTGAAGTCCATCGCGTTTATGACGTCAGTCGGGTCGATGTGCTGCCAGATGTCGTGCGACGGGTCATACGTCTCCTGCAGGTTCGAATCGTCGTCAAGCACGGCGTACATGAGCTTGCGCGCGGCGAGGCAGCCTGGAAGGTTGCAGTAGCAGTCGGTCGACGTCACCGGACGCCAGCCCTCCATCGGGCAGTTCTCGACGCAGAGCGTGACGCCGAGGTCCTTCGCGTAGCGGAGAATCGGTGTGAAGACCTTCTTGAACTTCATCAGGTTCTTCTCGAACCCGTTAGGCTCGTTGCCGAGGTCCACGTCATAGCCGACGAAAGTGCCGCAGACGACATCATTGCGGTCGCCGCCGAGCATCGCGGCGATGCGCACGAGCTTGAGGATGTGGTTCTGGTTTACGACCTGCAGATCGGGATTGCCGCCTATCAGGTTGTCGTACGCGCCCACCGAGATACGCAGACCCTCGCGGTTGCAGATGTCAATGACCTTCTTGGCGCGTTCGGGAGTGAAGTTGTCATAGTCGAGATGCGTGGCGACATGATCAGCGCGATCCGTATCGCGGCGAAACACGCAGAGTTCAAGACCCTGCGCACCGACGCTCTTCGCCCTCGCGGCGACCGCCTCGAAATCCGGGTCGGACGCAAACGCGCTCGTCATGAGCCATATCTGGTTGTTGCGCGGCGCCGGCTTGGCCGTGCGCGCCAGCGCATCGCGCCCGACGAGCGCACCTGTGGCCGCAAGCGCAGCGGCGCCCTTGAAAAAGTCTCTTCTGCCTGTAAGTGCCATATCTGTTTTCTCCTTTGCGTATATTATACCATAAACAAAGGCTCACTATCGTCAGAACACGACGCGACGTTCTTTTGCGTGTGAAGTCCAGCAGCAAATGCAAGATTCTCTTGCGTTTAGTCCTTGAGAACACGGGACGGGACTGAAAGGCCGGACATTTCCCGTCATTCCTTCCTAGGA
>CACYCL010000179.1 GCA_902772905.1 uncultured bacterium
CGAGCACTTCGCGGTCGTCGCCCGGGTTCCACCCAAGCAGCAGAAGGTAGTTGAACAGCGCCTCCGGTAGATAGCCCTGATCGCGGACCTCACCCACGAACGCCGCGCCGTCGCGCTTGGAGTACGGCTTGCCCTGCTGGTTGACGATCATCGACAGATGCCCGTATCTGGGAACTTTCGCGCCGAGAGCCTTGAACATGCAGATGTGCTTGAATGTGTTCTCGACGTGGTCGTCGCCGCGAATCACATGCGTAACGCCCTGGTCGATGTCGTCAACTACGTTCGCTATGTGAAATATCGGCGATCCATCGGAGCGCAGAATTGCGAAGTCCTGGATGTCCTCGGCCTTCTTCGCCATGTGACCCTTCACGATGTCGTCAAATTCTATCACGCCCTCCTTGGGCATCTTGAACATGGTCACGACGCCGGTCTTGCCGTCGCGAGAAGTGCGCTCCACCTTGTAGGCGTGACCAGAAGCGAGCAGCCGCTCCACGGCCTCAATGTGGCGCTTTGCGTTCTTCGTCTGGTAGAACACATCCTCGTCCCAGTCGAGCCCAAGCCACTCCATGCACTCGAACAACGCGCGTATGGCCTCGGGCGTGGAACGCTCAAGGTCGGTGTCCTCCACGCGAAGCAGGAACTTCCCCCCCGTGTGCCGCGCGTAGAGCCAGTTGTATATTGCCGCACGTATGTTGCCGATGTGCACTTTCCCAGTCGGCGACGGCGCGAATCGAACTCTTATGTCAGACATAGTTTTTGTATTATACCATTTTCACTTGCGAGACGAGAGATAGGCGGTGGCGTCGGCGACAGCCCTGTCGGTAAGTGCGCCAAGGCACCAACTCTGGATGTACGACATCGACGTGTCCGGGCACGACGATATGCCAAACAGCGGAATGAGGCCAAACGAATTCGTCTCGTACTTCTGAACGTAGTCGTGGTGGAACACAAGACGGCCGGTGCGGTTGTCGCGCACACGCAGTTTCGCCGTCCAGGTGGCGCTGCTGTAGTCGCAGAAGAACGCCGTGCACACAAGCCACGCCAGTTCCTTCATGGAGTCGCCCGTCGTGGACATCGGGCCGGCGAACTCGACATCCACCGTCAAATCAGGCGTCGTCGCGCCGACAGAGAAGCCCGCCTTCTCGAACTCGTCCTTGGCTCGTCGCTGAAACATGTCGGTCGGGCGCACCTGCGGCACATAAGCCACGCTAGGCAGCGTTTCGAAATAGCCTGGATGGTAGTGTCTGCGCCCTACGTAGCCAGGCACGTAGATCGTGCGGAATTCATGCACCGCCGCATACTCGGTCAGCGACGCAGCGAACCCGGTCACTGCCAAAGTGACGTTCGTCCCTTCCGGCGCAGCAGACATCCGGGTCTCAGGATACGGCGTCTCGTTGAACGTCCAGCATCCAGCGATAAACGCCGCCGAAATCAGCAGCATGCAGAGCGGCAGTGCTTTCATTGTCATGATTCCATCTGATAATAGAGTTTCTGTATGTCGATTGGAAACAGCGAGCCTTTTCGCGGGAAGCGCGTAGCAAGCTCGGCGAAGAGCGGAGAGGCGCAGCACGTGAAGCGCAGCGGCACGTCCATCAGCCGCGCCACCTCGTCGGCATAGGGGAGCGACGCCACGACATCCGCCGCAGTGGTCGCCTGCCCGAGATTCGTGTTGTTGACTATCCCAGTGAACGGCAGACGGCACGCAGCCTCGATTTCGCGCAGCACTTCCACCGCATCGCCCGGCGTGCGCGTCAACGGACGCGATGCGTTCACGACGGCGAGCATGTCGTAGTCGCCGTCGGCGCGTATGTCATCAACGTATCGCCCGAGAGCAAGCGCGCCACGGTCGTCGCCGCCAACGTCCACCACGACACGCGTAGTTCGATCTGCCACGAGAGCATACGTCTCTCTGGGAAGCGCGGGGAAGTCGACGTTTGAATTGGCGAAGTCGGAAACGACCAACTCTATGCCCTCGGACGCAAGCTCCGCCGCAGAGTCCTTAGTGCGAAAGTACGGGTTCACTATGTCGAGGTCGGCCACGGCTACAGGCCCATCCGCGCGCCGCCTGAGCCACCGCGCATAGTTGAGCGCAATGTTGGTCTTGCCGCTGCCGTAGTGCCCGGCGAAAAGCGTTATCCGTCTTTCCATTCCGTCAACTCACGTGGCGTTCATGCGCCATGACTGTCATGCCCGGCATGGGACGCGCCGGACATACGTGCTCGCACGCGCCGCAGCCGATGCACGTCTTGGTGTCCACCACCGGGAGAAGAACGCCTGCGTCGGACTTGACCCGCTTTATCGCCTTCACCGGGCAGTGCCTCTCGCATGCAGTGCAGTTCACGCCCTCCGCAGCTGCCACGCAGCGATCCTTGTGCCACACGGCATAGCCTATGTGGACGCTCTCCTTTTTTACGCCCGCGTCGAGCGGGGCTATCGCGCCAGCCGGGCAGACCTCGGCGCAGCGAGTGCAGTCAACCGTGCAGTACCCCCTGTCGAACGCCATCTCGGGCTGCATGTAGTCGCCCTTGCGCCGCGACGGGCGAAGCACGTGGTTGGGACACGCCTTCACGCAGAGCTGGCAACCGACGCAGCGAGCACTGAAGTTGGCAATCGACCGCGACCCGGCGGGCTTGAGCGATGCGTTGCGCTCGTCTACTCCGGGCGGAGTGATCTCCGCATAGCCTCCGTCAAACACCTTGTCATCCTCTGCGCCGTCGGTCGTGAGCGTCGCGCCAGCCGCGGCGGTTCCCACGATGAATCCCTTTCGGGTAAGGCTCCCGCCGCCATCATTGTCTCCCGCTGCGGCATTTACGGGACGCCGCGAGATAGCGCCCGTCGGGCACTCCGCCGCGCAGTCGAAGCAGTCGACGCAGAGCGACGCGTCAATCTTTCCGCCCTTGCCACGCCCGTCTATCGCTATGGCTCCGGCTTTGCATCCGCGCTCGCACTTGCGGCATCCGACGCACTTGGAGCCGTTGATGCGCAAACGGAACGGGGCTACGCGCGAAACAAGCCCGAGAAGCGTTCCAACGGGGCACGCCCAGCCGCACCACGCCCTGCCGCGACCGACGCCCGCAAGCACCGCAATGACCGCAACGAGCGCCACGCCAGACCAAAGCACAGCTATGCGGCCAAATATCCCATACGGCTCAAGCCACGAGAAGCCAAGCCCACAGAGGCCGACCGCGAGGAACGCCACAAGCACGACGTGGCGCATGGCGAACTGCACACGGCGCGAACCCAGCGAAGGAGCGCCCTTCGACCGGAGCTTGAGAAGCCTGCGCACGACTCGCCCGGCGACCCCGGCGGCGTCCTGCATTATCCCGAGCGGACAGAGCACGCTGCAATACAGCCTGCCGAACAGTGCCGTCACAAGCAGAATGGCGCCAGCCACCGCCAAGTTTCCGGCCAGAACCGCTGGTGCGAACTGAAGCTTCGCAATCGGGGCAAGCCAGCGAACCACGCGCCACTCCGCGCCAAGAAAGACCACCGCGAACGCAGCAAGCACCGCAACGGCAACGATTCTTCGTATCTGCTTAGGCATGACGTTCCTCCTTTCGCCAAACTGCAACCTGCGCGTCTATTTCCGCCATGCGCGCCGGGATGTCGATTCGCTGCGGACAGTGCGAGACGCAGCGCCCGCAGCCAATGCAATGCTCGGCCTGGCGAAGGTCGGGCATGGCGCGGTCGTAATCGGCCAGGAACCGGCGGCGGTTTGCCGCATACGACGGCGCCGACGAATCCTCTGGCAGACGATCCTCCGTGCATGCGGTGTTCCAGCATTCGAACACGCCGGGGATGTCTATGCCATACGGACATGGCATGCAATACTGGCAGAGGTTGCACGGAACCGTCTTGTTCTGCAGAAGAAGCTGCGCGGCCGCTTCAAGCGTAGCGAGCTGATTTCGATCCAACGGCTTCAGAGGCGAGAAAGTCGCGACATTGGCCTCAAGATGCTGCATGTACGTCATGCCGCTCAGGATCGTGAGTACTTTCGGATACGTCCCGCAGAAGCGGAACGCCCACGATGCCATGGATGCGCTGGGATCCATGCCCTTGAGCTTCGACGCAACGGCGTAGTTGAACTTCGCGAGGCGTCCACCGAGAAGCGGCTCCATTATGACTGCGGGGATGTCGTTCTCGACGAGCTTTCCGTAGAGGTACTCGGCGTTGAGATTGCGGTCGTTTACCTCCTTGGCGTGGCGCCAATCAACGTAGTTCATCTGGATCTGGCAGAAGTCCCACTTGTACTTGGCATGATTCTCGATGCACCACTCGAACGCACGGGCGTCACCGTGGTAAGAGAAGCCAAGGTTGCGTATGCGCCCCGCCGCGCGCTGTTCAACGAGCCAGTCGAGGGCTCCGTTCTCGATGTAGCGCTTGCTGAACGTGGAGAAGCCGCCGTTGCCGATTGAATGGAGCAGATAGAAGTCAATGTAATCGGTGCGAAGGCTCTTGAGAGACGTCTCGAACATTTCGCGCGACTTCTCAAGCGGCCAGAACATCTCGTTGAAGTTGCTCATCTTCGTTGCGATGAAGTACTTCTCGCGTGGATGCCGCGAGAGCGCTATGCCAATTACACGCTCAGACTCGCCGCGACAGTAGACCGGCGACGTGTCAAAGTAGTTCAGCCCGTGTTCAAGCGCGTAGTCGACATGCGCATTCACGGCATCCTGGTCGATAGCCGCCTGCGACGCACCTGCGGCCCAGCCATTCGCGTGCTTGCCGTCTTTCGTCGGCAGACGCATCGCGCCGTAGCCGAGCAGCGACACCTTCTCGCCATGCCGCCCGGTCCTGACGGTCATCTCACCGGCGGACAGCAGCCCACGGCGCGTCAAATTGCCTGCTTCAGCACCCATCATGCCCTCCTCTTCAACTTCATTGTGGCGTTGCAGAACGCTTCTCTGTTCTGCGTATTATACCAAAACCAGCGCGCATTCGCCTCTCTCATCGGAGGTTGAAACGACAGGCGACATCCCGCACCACTGCACTTCTGTCGCCGAGAATCCAAAGCACGGCGACGTCGCCACATCCAAGCGCGGCGAGCTTCGCGTCAAGGAACAAGCGGCCTTCATCCGGGCCAAGCACAAACAACACAGTGGAAAGTCCATCCGCCCACATCGCAGAGGACGCAAGAACCGTCACAGAGGCGACGCCATTGGACACTGCCGCACCTGTTCGCCCGTCGTATATGTGGCTGCCTCGATAGTATGTTGCGCTGGTTGCCATCGCCTCCCCCTCTCGCATTTCCACAGTGGCGGCATAGCCCTCCCCGTTTGGATCCTTTACACCGACGCGCCAGGTTCCCTTCGCCGACTTCAGATTTCCTCCCAGATCCACAAGAAGCGCCACTTTCGCTTCTTTCTTCGCACACTCTGTCACGGCAAGATCCACTGCAAACCCCTTTGCTATGGCACCAAAATCCAATGTGCCGACGCCACGCCAACGAGGGTTGAACGCCCCGCCAGACGCCTCGGAAAGAGCAAAAGCCGCAACGTAGCAAGGCCGCATCTCGGCTGCGCATGAGCCAAGCACTTCGTCCTGCGGAAGGTGCGCCAGGCGGGATATCTCAGACGTCGGGCTGTGCGCGTTGAGAAGCGCCTCTACGTTCTTGAACACGCCCATGGTCTCGGCGGCGAAACCACTCGTCCACTTTCCGTCGCAGTCTCCACGTGTCTGCACCTTTGCCAAGGTGCCCATGACCTGCCAGTTCACATCTTCTACATCCGCCGCCGTGCGTGTGCACACTACGGCGGCAAGCACGACAATTGCACACGAAAGCAACAATATGATTTTATTTTGCATTGGGCAAGTATAGCATTTCAATGAGGAAAGAACAAGCCTCGTCCGTCACCCAGTCCGCTGCGCAATTCCAATCGCAGAAAATACCCCCTTGCCGAGAGAGGCGTGATTATGGTATAATACTGATCGTTTTCACGGATTGGGGAAGTAGCTCAGTTGGTAGAGCATCACGTTCGCAACGTGGGGGTCGAGAGTTCGAATCTCTTCTTCTCCACCA
>CACYCL010000180.1 GCA_902772905.1 uncultured bacterium
ATCTCTTCCCTGCGCTGACGCGCAAGGATGGAATTCGACGCTCTTAGACAATGCCGGACAATTTCGCATGAAATTTACAGTTGCTGATCCTTGCGTGAAGAGAGACACGGCCGATTTGACAGCTGGACGGATATTTTGATATAATTTGCGAGTTCGGTTGAAAGGCGGCGGGTGCTGCCATGATGCCGGATGCTAGATTTCCCGCGTGTGAAGAGGAGAAGAGTAGTAACCTCAGCCACGTTTGGGATGCGTCGCGTGGAAGCTTGAGAACCTATCACAAAGAGACGCAACAAGAGGACACTGCCGTCTGTGCAGTCATTGCCTCCTACGTTGTATCTCTTTAGGTAATCTCAAGCGCCTCACGCGATGCATCGGAGGAGGTGTCTATTTCCCCGCATCGTTTCCGAATATCTGGCGGCGTGTTCTCACGTCTCCGCACGGGGGAAAACACAAACAACAAAAAGGAAGAGACCATGAGTGAACAACAGGTTATCGTAGTTCAGAAGTCCAAGACGGCGACCCCTATCGTTTTGTCGTTGATAGGCTTCATACTTTCCATCCCCGGCATGTTCTGCGCAGGGATGTGCGCGGCGCTTGTGGCGGATGCGTCAAAAGGTGAACACGGCATGGGGATTGTCTATGCGTCTATCGTGCCTGTCATAGCCAACTTCATTCTGTCTTTCTTCTGCAAGAGCAAATTGTCCAAGATGACGGGAGCAATCATGATTTTGCTGTCGGTAGTGCTCTTGATCCCCGAAGTGATAATGTGCTCCATCCTGGGCATTGCAGCCGCAATCTTGTTTCTTGTTGCTGGGGCGCTCTCCATCTCCAACGCAAAGCGTCCTGCCTGACAGGATGTTTCCGGAAGTCAATCTCGGCTTTGTCAAGCTTGCACTGTTTCCTCTCTGTGGGGGGGCGGGGTTGGCTTCCGTTGTCTCCTGCGTCCTCGTCGGCATGAAGCGCTTGCGGATTGATGCCGAGACGCAGGAGAAAATTACCGAGTTCATACCGTTCGCGCTTCTCGCGGGATTCTTGTCGGGTGTATTGTCGGATGTGCTTTTCCGCGTTGGGCTGCGCGAAGCCATGGCCAATCCGGCGAAAATCGGCATGACGTTCTTTGGCGCGCTGCTGGGCTGCATGCTTGCGCTGGCGGTGTACGCCCGCGTCCGCAGAATAAGTGTGGGTCTGCTGATGAACCTATTTCTCCCGTCGTTTGCGCTGGCGCAGGCGTTTGGGCGCATCGGTTGCTTCTGCGGCGGATGCTGCTTCGGGCGGCCTTGGGATGGTGGCTGGTGCGGGGTGGTGTATCCCGAAGGTTCGCTGCCGTTTCTCAAGTACGGGTTTTCACGCCTTGCGCCGGTGCAGTTGGTTGAGGCGTCATATTTGCTGATAGTGTTCCTAGCCTTGGTGCTGTTCGTCGGATTCCAGTTCCGGGCTGCCGCGTACCTTATTACCGTCGGCGCGGGGCGGTTCTTCCTAGAGTTCCTGCGCGGAGACGACCGTGGAAGCCTGTTCGGCCTCACTGCGTTTTCGCCGGCGCAGGCTATCGGGGCGATGCTTTTTGTCGCAGGAGGCGTCAGGCTGCTGCATCTTATTTCCCATTCAAAGAAGGAAAGGAATAAATGAAATGAAAAAAACACAAATATGGCAAGCGTTTGCCGCTACGACAATTGCAGTTGCTGCTGGTTGCAACACTGTGACAATAAGATGCCCACAGGCTGGCGCGAATGTGCGCTGTGGAGATCAGTATGGCCCTGCGCCCATGGAAGTGGAAACGGCTTGGCTTGGTTCGGCCAAGCAGGCTACCGTGTCGAAAGAAGGATACGCCTCGAAGAGCATATCTGTAAATTATGAATCGTCCAGGGTTGTGAATGTCATATTGGAGCGTAAATTCAATATCACTGCCAATCAGGACGGAGCTACGGTGTATGTTAACGGTTCCGCACGCGGAAAGACACCAGCCAAGGGAATCGCAATAAACGACAGCAATGAAACGGTCGTTTCCGTCAAGAAGCAGGGATGGCTGGAGGCCAAGATGAAGATCACGCCGGAAACGCCCACTGACATTGCGTTTGAGATGGGGCAGGACGGCTCGGGACGGCGGTTGCTGAACATCGTTCCCGGACGCGATGGCGTTACGATAAAGACCACGGATATCTTCTCGGATACGGACGTGGGCGAAGACTCTCCAAACGTGGCTCAGGTGCGCCGCCTTACCGCCCAACCGCAGACGGAGTTCATCCAGAACATGAGCCTGCTCCCCGACGGCAAGAGCCTTGTTACGTCCATCCTTGAGGAATATGAGGAGAATGGCAAGATATTGTATCGTGCAAATCTGTGGATACTTGATTCCTCCATTGCAGGGGCGCCACGCAGGGCTGCCACCACGGGCAACTATTTCGACATCACGGCGAATGCGTCCGTGGACGGGAAGACGCTCTATTTCTCGTCCACCAGAAACGGCCGCCTCTCCATCTGGAGCCTCAACATGAGGACGATGAGCGGCCTACATCTGCTCACGAATGCAAATACTGCAGACTATGCCCCGGCCATCAATCCGGACGCAACCGAACTGCTCTACACTGCGGTGCTGCCTGGCGGCATGAACCCCTCATATCTGTGGTCAAAGCCTGCCGACGGCAATGGCATGCCCAGCCAGCTGCGCGAGGGCTACAACGCCGTGTGGAGTCCTGACGGCAAGAAGTGCCTCTATGTGAAGGGATCCATGGCGAAGAATCAGGCCAAGATTTGGGTGATGGATGCCAACGGCGGCAATCCTACGCAGCTTTCCACCGGCAATGGCAGCTACAACGACATCGATCCGCGTTGGTCCACGGACGGCAAGCGGATTGTGTTTGCGTCCAATCGTGGCGTTGTGAAGGGGCGGCAGAACTATGACATCTGGATAATGGATGCCGACGGCGGACACATGACCCAGCTCACGACGAACAGCTCCTGCGACGACAAGCCTGTCTTTGCGCCGGACAACAAGACCGTGTTCTTCCGCTCGAATCGCGGTCTTGTGTGGGACATCTGGGTTATGCAGCTGAACGAAGACAAATAGGCCGCAAAGGACGATCCACGCAATGAAGCACACCCGTTACCTTACCTTTCTCGCCCTCGGGGCGGTCAGTCTGTTGGCTGGCTGCCAGTCGATAGATACCAGCATCTTCGGTGGATCGTTCGGACGAAACTCGTCCGCGATGGTGGGTGGCGGGTCCGTCGCGGGGCAGGACTACGTGATTGGCCTAAAGCCCAGCGAGGCGGCGCAGCAGTACTTTGCGTCCGCCTCTCTCTCCGGCGACGCCGAGACCGTAACCGTGACGCCTGACGACGACAAGGGAACGGGTGTGACGTGGACTGACGATGGCGGCATCACGATTCCGCCCGGCACGACCATCGAGTTCACGAACAAGGGCTGCTGCCTTGATCCGCATCTCCCCGCCCCGAAATCGGATGAGGAGATGCAGTTCATCAAGACATCCTGCCTTATTCCGACGGAACTGCAAGGCACATACAGGAACCTTCTGCGCCGCGCTGCGGCGGGTGACGAGGATGTTAAGAGCAACCTCCAGCATCTCATGTGGACGCTCCGCACGGCTGGCAGCAACGATGCCTATGCGAAGAACCTCACAGACCGGCAGCGTGAGATACTGAACGAATGCGCCGATGGAGGTTCGTTCGACACCTACTGCCAGAACCTGCACCGATTTGATGGATTGAAAAAGCTCGTCATGGCACAAATTGGTCAAGTCGCCGAGAAACTTCAGGTCGATATCGGCAATGTCACATACAATGTGTCGGATCTGCTCGATCCGGAACTCGGCAAGCAGAAGGTGTCCGCGCATCTCGGCGAACTCATTCACATGAACGAGTATCTGCCCGTGGTGCAGAGCGGCTTCAACTATGGTGAACTGGAGAAGGGCATCTACACGGATATCAAGGGCAACGGCACGCTCTCGTTCAAGGCTAAGGTCGCCAATTCCACCTCCGAGCCGTTCGTCTTCTACCCGATGGACTACGTCGCTCAGGTCGGCAGCGGCCAGAACATGCAGGGTGCCTTCTTCGCCGCCGCCGATAGCACGATGAAGCAGAGGACGACGGGAAATGTGCCGAAGAAGGTTGATTCAAAGCAAACACCTAAGAATGACGATGGTGTTGTTGATTGGCAATCTCTAACTTGCGCAGAACGTAGAGCGCTCTTAAAGAATGCCGTGATGGCACAACTTGCATATAAAGAAGAAGACGTAGTCTTATGGGCAGTGGATGACTTAAGTCAAGTTTCTTTGCTAAGAGCTAGTGCCGAGCTGGGGATTGATCTTGAGGGACTAATAAACGATTTTAGGAGGACTGCTGGCACAGACAAAGGATTGTCAGTGAGTCTCTTCAAGGATGGCGATGGGGTATATACGATTGCCGTTAGGGGGACGGAATTAACGGATTTGAACGATTTAGGTACTGATGTTGCGTTGACTTTAGGAGCTGATGTTAATCAAATGTTGTTCATTGATAAAGTAGTAAGTTCTATTGCAGATGCATCGGGTCATCCTGTTAATGTCACAGGCCATTCGCTCGGTGGCTATCTTGCTGCACGGGCTGCGATGAGCAATCCAGATAAAGTTAATCATGCTTACACATACAATGCACCTGGCATAGATTCACGAATCTTCAATTTCCAAAGTGATGCAGCGCGGGAAAGTGCTGCACGGAAAATCACTAATTTGTGGCATTCTGCAGATCCTATACATCTAGCAAACGAATCGTTTTTCGGAGGGAATAGTGATTGGACTGGAGGTAAGCACATTGGTCGCAATGTGGAGTTAAACGGATATGCAGGTTGGGGTGATCGCCTTGCGCAAATATTTCCATTGACATATGCGTTTAATCCGCTTAGAGAACACGGAATAGATTTGCTTGTCGAGCGAATGCTGGCGAACATGGGTGGATGTATGTGAGGAATCCTTATGAATTTTATCTCTGTTCTATTGTTGCTTCCATGTTGTTTAGTAACACCGTCGTGTAAAAGTTTAGAAATTTATGATGGGTTTGTACTTGGTGACACCATCGTAATCGGCCAGTGGATGCGAGACATGTGCGAGAGCGAGGATGAGTTGGCGGCGATTGTGGCGCATGAGAAGGCGCATCTGGTTTTGAAGCACGGCGAGAAGGCGTGGTATGAGAAGGTTGGCGGATGGTTTACGGGATGGTTCACGGACGAGACGAAGCCGCGTTTCCGTGGTCCGCCCGATCCGAAAAGCGTTGAGCGCGAGAACGAGGCGGACGAGACGGGCTTGATGCTGATGGCGAAGGCGGGGTACAACCCTCAGGCGGCGGTGGATTTCTGGACGCGCTACTACGAGCGCACGGGCTGGTGGGAAGGCGACGGCACGCACCCGAAGCCCCGCGAGCGTCTGGCACATCTGAATGCGCTGATGCCCAAGGCACGTGAATTGTTCTTGTCGGAAAGGAATGTAAATAAGGAGGTATCAAAGAATGATTGAGTTAAAGACAAAAGTCGGTTTCTGGATTTGGATGTCCATGCTTGCGGTGGCGGCAGGTTGCCGCACGGTTCCGGTAACGGGGCGTACGCAGTTCGTCGTGTTGACGGCTGGGTATGAAAACAGACTGGGCGCATCGAGCTATCAGGAATACAAGAGCAAGTATGGGCCAAGCGCGAACGAGTGCCAGCAAGCGGTGCTGCGGCGCGTCGGGCAGGCATTGGCGCGCGTGTCCGGGCAAACGAACTTTGCCTGGAAATTCAATGTTCTGGATTCGCCCATCGAGAATGCGTTCTGCCTGCCGGGCGGCAAGGTGGCGGTGTACAACGGGTTGATGAAAAGGTTCAAGAACGAGGCTGAACTTGCCTGCGTGGTGGCGCACGAGGTGGGGCATGCCATTGCACGACATGGCGGCGAACGTATGTCGTGGGGGTATCTCCAGACAATTGGCTCGCTGGGTCTTTCGCAGGCTGGCACGACGGCGCAGTCCGTCTATGGCATCGGCACTGAGTATGGCGTAATGCTGCCGTTCAGCCGGAGCCACGAGGCCGAGGCAGACCTGATCGGTCTGCAGCTAATGGCAAAGGCCGGCTATGATCCGCAGGCGGCCATCGACTTTTGGCAGAGATTCGGCAGCGGGTCGAACGATGCCTTCACGGCTCTTATGTCCACACATCCATGCGATGCGGACCGTGTCAGCGAATTGACCATGCATCTTGACGAGGCGCGAGAACTTTACAATAGCAGTGAAGTCAAGCGCGGCTTTGGGGTCGGGATCACTGCCGGCATCCCTGCTCAGGAAGAAACGCCGTCCGATCCTGCGGAGCAACAGAACGCGTCTCAAGAAGCGAGCATAGAGGTGACGATTTGACGCAACAATCAACAACGGAAAGGAAAGGGAAGGAGATCGACCATGGATAGAGAACAGATGGAAAAGAAGGCGAAGGACGCGCTTGCGGCGGCGGGCGACATGGCCTCACGCGGCGTTGAGTGGGTTAAGAGCCGTGACTGGAAAGAATATGGTGAAGATGCTTGGAACGTAGCCAGCAACATAAAGCAGCGGATATATGGAAAGCAGGGTGATGATCCGCCAAGCGACAAGGGCTTCATAACTTTCTCCGCGTTTCGGTTTCTTGTCACGCCTGCGCTAGTCAAGATACTTTGGTTCATAGGGGCGTATGTCGTCTATCCTGTCACGATGTGCAAGATTCTCGATACGATGAGCGAATATCGTGGTTTTGTAGGGAAAGATGCATTCTGGAATGTCATAGTAATCAGCATCGTGTGCCTGATCGTATTTCGTCTGCTTCTTGAATTGCTTATGCACGTGTCGAAAATGCATTGTTTTTCGAGACGCACCGTTGAACTGCTTGAAGAGCTTGTCGCCATTGAGAAGAAGCGAATCAGTCATGAAGCGGGCGAAGAGCGCAATGGTGCGGACGCCGGTGCAGAGGGAGAATCCGATGCGTGACATGATGGTCGTATGGCCGCCGATATACGTGTTCAGAATGTTGGCGTTCGCGGAAGGGACCGAAAGGCTGATACATCTGCGCATGTACAAATGCGGCTTCTGGGCATGGCTTGCTCGGCTTTCCTACGAGTGCAGGGACGTCGTGGAGTTCAGCGTCCATGGCGATCGCGTGGAACTGCTTGAGAGCGGGATATGCCATGCCATGCCAATTTCCGACATTTCCGACGTCCAAGTGCTTTATCGTCGTTCTCCTCTATGGATTGGATGCGCTACGGTATGGTTCTGCGTGATTTGTTTCGCAGTTTCGTACAATGCACATTTCTGGCCGATGGTAGTCCTGACCGCATTCTTGGCATTTTTCGGATTCCTTTACTGGCGAAGCAAATGTTTTGTTGTACGGATACTGGGCAAGAAGCGGCGTCCGATCTCGTTTAGTGTTCGGCGTGGCGCCTTCAGCGGTCCGCCCTTGCCCGAACAGGCGCTGAGCGAGATGGTGGAAGAGATAAAACGCTTGGGAAACGAAAAGAAAGAAGACGAACAGGCGGCAGATATGCGGTCCTCCGTCCACAAATGACAAGGAGAGTAAAGATGCTGAAGCAATTCCCAAAATCGTTGTTTGCCGGATGTGGCGCTATTTTCGTACTTGCGATAGTGGTCGGCGGATGTATGAAAGAGGACTACAAGGATCCGAATGCGTTTGCGAAGTTGTTGTCCAGATGACGGAATGCGGTAATTTCCTGAGAAAAGAAAGGCAAAACAATGCGAACGGTAACGAAGGTGCTGATGACAGCGATTGCGTTCACATGTCTGTACCACGCGAATGCGGACACGTGGACGGACGAAAACGGCATCGTGTGGACATATACGGTCAAGAATGGCGCTGCCACCGTTGGCGGCGGTTCGTATGCTTCACTGGCACTTAACAGGTCGACTGTGGACGACATAGTGATTCCTGATGTGTTGGGCGGCTGTCCCGTGACAACTATCGCACATTGTGCATTTCAGGGATGTTCAAAAAATCAAATCGCTTCACTACCATCCCTATGGGATGGTAGTGGAATTTTACGATTAATAAAATGATAAGCAGAAGAAATGGTTGAAATGAGAATGCCCATTTCAGCAGAGAAGGCGAAAGAAATAGAGGAATGCGCCGCGAAGGTTGCCGAACTCCTTCGGACGTCCAAGACTCTTGATGAAGCCGCGATTCCCGATTCGGCCAAGAATCTGTCGGTCTGGGAATTGGAGGGGTCTCCTGTAAGAGTGAAAAATATGCTTAACAATATAGGGGTGTGTACTCTATGGGAACTCGTTAATTTCGACATGACGAAATGCAAGGCTGTTCGTGGTGGTTTTATGGCGAGTAGATACAGAATGAGTGAACTCCTGTATGCCATAAAGGAGGCTATCGATTTGTTGCGTGCTCCCAGACCAGATTGCTTCGAATAAGATAGAAGAATCTTAGCAGAGGGTTCTCGTCGAGGATGGCGTTTGCCCTTAGCGAAGACGATTCCACACGCAAGGTATATTCGGCGGACACGGGACTGATGATCGCCCAGGCGCATACTGTATCTGCCGCAAAGTGAACGTCGCTGCGACGTTTACAGGCCATGGTATTATCATTCCTGTCCTTCAGAACGGAGTGCAACTATGCACTTGCGAAAGCGCAACCATTGACTGCGCGAAGTGCTACCTTGCACTTTCGCGAGTGCATCCGATGCAAGTTGCCGAGTGCAACCTTGCACTTTCGCGAG
>CACYCL010000181.1 GCA_902772905.1 uncultured bacterium
CTTCGGAATCGGAATACCTGCGGAGCACATTCCGCACATCTTCGAGCGATTCTACCGCGTCAACAAGTCGAGAAGCAGGTCGCTGGGGGGCACCGGACTCGGGCTGGCGATTGTGAAGCACCTCGTCCAGCTGCACGGCGGATCGGTCTCGGTGGTCTCGTCTCCCGGACAAGGCACGACATTCTCATTCACCCTTTCGCGCCTGCCGCATCCAGCCGCTCCCCGCGCCGCCAGCATGCCATAACCTACCTGCACGCGCGAGACTCGGCGCGCTCATTTCCGGCCAGTTCCAGAGCGGCTACTGCGTCACCGGCGAAAAAGTCGGCCTGGCCTGGAACGCCGGAAAGCCGCTCACGCAGAAACAAGAAAGCGAGATTCGGATATTATCCAGCTTAAAGGCCCGACACGTTGCATCGCGTCGCATGCGTGTTTCCAGTGCCAAGCATGACTATCCGATTGCTTCCCATGACAATCATTCAGCGGCAAGTTTGAGTCCAACAATCCCAGTGACGATAAGCGCGGCGGATGCGAGACGCAGTGCCGTGGCGGGTTCGCCGAACAGGATTATTCCTGCCATCAGACCGCCGACCGCGCCAATCCCGGTCCATATGGCATATGCCGTGCCTAGGGGAATAGTCCGCAGCGAGAGCGACAGAAGCCACATGCTCGCCACCATCCCGAAAAGGAACATCGCGTCGGCCCAGAGGTTCCTGAAGCCGTCAGACTTCTTGAGCGCCACGGACCAAACGACCTCGAAAGCTCCCGCGCCAAGCAGCAGAAGCCAGTTCATATTGATTTCTCCTGAGATTTCATATAAAGCCGCATTAAATAACGTAGAATTCCATGCCTATAAACCATAATGCTCATTTCCCGCCTGCTAGCGTCTCGACAATGTTGATGTAGCATGCCCTGATGCGTTCGTATGCATTCAGGATGTCGAGTTCGGCGAGGACGCGTATCGGCGAGTCGACGTCATCCGGCCCCACACGATCCAGCTGCTTCCGCCGAGCAGACCGAATGCGCTCTCCGATTTCGTGCGAAGTCACCTGAAGAGCGGCCAGGTCGAATGGCGGACGCGGAGATTTGATAAGGCTCGACGTCGTTTCTGCGAATGCGGAGATGATTGCATGCACATCAAGGAGAGCCTGGCGTGATTGTAAGGAGAAATCCTGACCACCTTTCCTGAGTCGACGAGTCGCTTTCAGGATGGTCGCCGTTTCGTCCGAGATGGATTCCAGTTCGTCTGAAAGGCGCAGAAGACGTCTCACACGGTTGGATACGGCCGTCGGAGCGCGCTTGACCATTATTTTCCCGAGGAACTCCGTCACCTCGCGCTGCACGTTGTCCAGAACGCCCTCGCGGTGCAAAATGTGTTCCTCGTCGCGCCCGGCAGAATCGCCTGCAATGACCTTTCCGGCGGCGGCGAGGAGTTCGATGTCGCTGTCGCGCATGAACTCTACCTCCAGAAGCGCCTGGTCGCACGCGATGACCGGCGCGATGTGCGAAGACATCTTGAGCGCGCTCAGGTGCGGTTTCTCGGTCGGGTTGGACTTGATAATGCGAGAGACGAGAGCTGCAAACTGCCTGGATAACGGCAGGAAGAACATCGTCGTGATCACATTGAAGAGCGTATGGATCGCCGCCATAGGAGCCGCCATGTGCGGATAGGTCGTCACGCCATTCACAATGACGGCGTCGGCATAGTGCGGGAAGAACGACGTCGCCAGAGGGAGAATGGCCGGAACGAAAAACGGAATGATGACGATGGTTCCGACGACGTTGAACAGGGTATGGGCAAGTGCGGTCTGACGCGCCTCGGCAGATCCGTTGAACGCGGCGAGCCAGGCGGTCATTGTCGTCCCTATGTTCATGCCGAACACAGTTGCTGCCGCCGCCTCGAAGCTCAACAGCCCCTGCTGCGCAAGCGTCATCGCGATGGCAGTAGTTGCCGCAGAGGACTGAACTACCGCCGTGAACACGAGAGAGACGAACACGCACTTGGCAAGTCCCCATGCAGAAGTAGCGTCGAGCGACTTGAACGCCTCCACGACAGCCGGCATCGATCGCACAGGCTCCATGCCCTCATTCATCCAGTAGAGTCCCATGAAGATGCAGCCGAGCCCCATGAGCGCAAGACCGATGTTGTGCAGGCGTTCCCGGCTCTGGAAGAAATACAGTGCGGCACCGACGAGAACCACGCAAAGGCCAAGCATCTTCACGTCGGGAGCGAAGGCGATTATCCACGCCGTCGCCGTCGTTCCGATATTCGACCCGATTATCACGTTCAGCGCCTGCGTCAGGTTCATGAGCCCGGAAGACACGAACCCGACCACCATGACCGTGATGATCGAGGACGACTGAACAATCATCGTCGATACGATGCCTGTGCCCACTCCCGCAAGTCTGTGCGTCGTGGCGGCGGACATGAATCGCCTGAGGCCCGATCCGCTTATGGCCTGCAAGCCCTCCGAAAGATGCTTCATTCCAAGAAGGAACGTCCCCAGCCCTCCGCCTACGATTACCAGAATTGTCAGCATTTATATCTCTCTTCCTTAAATCAATGTTCTCGAGCACCGAACATTATACCAAAATTTATCTTCTGCCATTTGCAATTCACCTTTGCAATTCAAATCGCTTCTTTTTCGCATGCAAACGGCGTGTGCCAAGGCCTGGCATGAGGGGAGCAATCTTTCTCCTGTTTTAACGCATGACGCTCGATGTCGACACGTTCGCATCCACGAGGCGCGGCATCTTGACGAGAACGGCGGCGTTTCTGAGCGAAAGCCAGACATTTATAAGGACATTGGTATGAAGTTCTATACTAACGGTAGTTCCATGGCGGATATCAAAAAGGCGCACCCTTGACGATTGATGTCACTTCGCCTGCATGTGAGCCGTCTCGCTGACAAGGCCCCGAATGGAATAAGCCTAGATGTTTATGTCACATGGATGATTAGCCAAGAAACCTTCCTGTAAATGAATCTGGGCAAGCCCTAACGGCATCAACTGGTCCTTCGCATACCAGTCGCCCACCTGCGTCACCTCCGCCGGGACCAAGGTCGATGATCCAGTCGGCGCAGCGCATGACATCCACGTTGTGTTCGATTACGACTATCGTGTTGCCCTGATTGCGAAGCCTAAGAAGAAGACGCATGAGCTTTGCAACATCGTCAAAATGCAAACCTGTCGTAGGTTCGTCAAGGAGGTATAGCGTTCTGCCTGTAGAGCGGCGGGCAAGCTCCGTCGCCAGCTTGATGCGCTGTGCCTCGCCGCCGGAGAGCGTAGTTGCTGACTGCCCGAGCTGTATGTATCCAAGACCAACGTCCGCAAGGGTCTTGAGCCGCCGCGCCAGCGACGGAACCTTTGCGAAAAAGTCGCACGCCTCGGACACTGTCATGGCAAGCACATCGGCGATGTTCTTGCCGCCATACGTCACTTCGAGCGTTTCCGCGTTGAAGCGCCTGCCGCCGCACTGTTCGCATGTGACGTACACATCTGGCAGAAAGCTCATCTCAAGCTTCTGCACGCCGTCGCCACCGCAGACCTCGCAGCGGCCGCCCTTGACGTTGAACGAAAAGCGTCCTGCCGTGTAGCCGCGCGCCTTTGCCGCCTCAGTGTGCGCGAAAAGGTCGCGTATCTCAGAGAAGAACCCTACGTATGTCGCCGGGTTAGAACGGGGCGTGCGGCCGATTGGCGACTGGTCAATCTCGATTACCTTGTCGAAGTTCTCAACGCCCGCAAGCTTGCGGTACTTGCCCGGAACCGCCTTCGCGTTGTAGAAGTGTCGCATCAAGGCGCGCTTAAGCGTCTCGTCGATGAGCGTAGACTTGCCGGAGCCGCTTACGCCGGTAACGACGGTGAACGAGCCAACAGGAATCCTCGCCGTTATGTTCTTCAGGTTGTGTTCCGTGCATCCGGAGATCGTGAGGAACTTCGAATTGAGAATTGCGGACTTGCCATCCCCATTTTCCATTTTCAGTTCTGCATTTTCAATTCTCTTCCGCCCCGTCAGATAGTCTGCGGTGAGGCTCTTCGACTTCAACAGCCCCTTGAAGTCTCCCTGGTACATGACCTGACCGCCCTCGCGACCCGCGCCAGGCCCGAGATCTACGATGTAATCCGCCTCGCGCATCATTTCCTCGTCGTGCTCAACGACCACGACGGTGTTGCCGCGGTCGCGCAGCTCCTTCAGCGTTCCGATGAGCCGTTCGTTGTCGCGTGGATGAAGCCCGATGGTCGGCTCGTCGAGAACGTAGAGAACGCCTGTGAGACCCGAGCCGATCTGCGTCGCCAGGCGGATGCGCTGCATCTCGCCGCCGGAAAGCGTTGCGCTCGCACGGTCGAGCGTCAGGTAGTCAAGCCCGACGTCAAGCAGGAACTGAAGCCGTCGCACGATTTCAGCCAGAATGTCCTTGAGCCCGGCTAGCTTGTGAACGGGGAGTTCCCGAGCCTCGCCGTCGCCGCGCGTCATCCTCTCGAAGAACTCGAGTGCCTCGCCGACCGGCATCGCCATTACCTCAATGATCGTCTTTCCGGCTATTGTTGCCGCTCGCGAAAACTCATTGAGGCGCGCGCCATGGCACGTCGGGCATGTGCGGAAGCTCTGGTACGCCTCCCATTTAGCGCGCGTTTCGTCGTCTTCTGCTTCCTCAAGACGCTTCTGGAGCGTCGCAAGAACGCCTTCGAACGGACGGTCCACGCTGCGCCACGGCAGCACGAGGTCGTCCTTGAAGCCATGCATCAGGTTATGGCGGAACTTCGCGGGGAGTTTCTCGTACGGCGTGTCAAGCCTGACCTTGTACTGCTTCGCTATCTGCTCAAGGAGCGCGTTGTAGTACATGATTGCATTGTGCCCGGCGCGCCGCCACGGATGGATGCACTCTCTCAGCGGCAGCTTCTTGTCGGGCACGACCAGCTCTTCGTCAAAATAGTACAGCTGCCCCAGGCCAGCGCACGTCGGGCATGCGCCGAACGGCGAGTTGAACGAGAACGAGCGGGCTTTAAGCTCGTCGAAGGAAACGCCGCAGTGGACGCAGGCATTCAGCTCCGAGAACACGACGGCCTGCTGCTCGTCGCCCACAAGCCATTCAACCTTCATTACGCCATTGCCGGTCTTCAAGGCGAGTTCGACGGAATCTGTGAGGCGAGTCCTGTCGCACGGCAGAACGAGGCGGTCGATCACAACGTCAATGTCGTGCTTGCGCTTCTTGTCCAGTTCCGGGATCTCTTCGAGAAGACGCTGCTCGCCGTCAACCCTGACGCGCGCGAAGCCGTTGCGCTTGAGCGCGGCGAAGACATCCTCGTGGCGCCCTTTCTTTCCCTTCACGACCGGCGCGTAGATTATGGCCTTTTTCCTGTTCGCCTCGTCGCAGCAGCCGAGAATCGAGTCCACTATCTGCTCGGCCGACTGGCGCGTGACGGGTCTGCCGCACTTCGGACAGTGCGGCGTTGCAATCGAACCGTACAGGATTCGCAGGTAGTCGTGTATCTCGGTGACAGTTGCGACAATTGAGCGCGGATTCCCGCTCGTCGTGCGCTGCTCGATGGATATGGCAGGCGAAAGGCCCTCTATCTTCTCGACGTCTGGCTTCTCCATTCTGTCCAGAAACTGCCGCGCATAAGCCGAAAGCGACTCGACGTAGCGTCGCTGCCCCTCGGCGTAGAGCGTGTCGAACGCAAGCGACGACTTGCCGCTCCCAGAGAGACCGGTCACGACAGTCAGCGAATTGCGGGGGATCGTGACGTCGATCCCCCGCAGGTTGTGCACCTTCGCGTTTTTTATCGTTATGTCCATCAGCTCATCTTGGAGAGGTCAAGCGCAAAAAGGAACTCCGGATTCGACTTCGTCTTCTTCAGCGAGTTCAGAACCGACTTCATGGCCGCCTCTGGACCGACGTTCGCAAGGATGCGGCGAAGGCCCCACGTCTTCTCCAGCTCCTGCGGGTCGAGCAGCAGGTCTTCCTTGCGCGTTCCGGACTTCTCGATGTCGATCGCCGGGTATATGCGCTTGTCGGCAAGACCGCGGTCAAGCACGATTTCCATGTTTCCCGTGCCCTTGAACTCCTCGAAGATCACTTCGTCCATACGTGAGCCGGTTTCGATGAGACCTGTCGCGATGATGGTCAGGGAACCGCCGCCCTCTATGTTGCGGGCCGCGCCGAAGAAGCGCTTCGGGCGGTGCATCGCCAACGCGTCCACGCCGCCGGTGAGTATCTTGCCGGAGTGCGGCTGCACGGTGTTGTACGCGCGCGCCATGCGCGTCAGGGAATCCATGAGTATTATGACGTCCTTCCCGTTCTCGACCTGGCGCTTCGACATCTCGAGCACCATCTCGGTAACGTTCACGTGGTGCTGAGGCTCCTCGTCGAAAGTGGACGAAAGAACCATTGCCTTCGTGTTGCGCTGCATGTCGGTCACTTCCTCCGGGCGCTCGTCGATCAGGAGGATGATGAGAATAGCCTCTGGATGGTTCTTCGAGATTGCATTCGCCATCTTCTGAAGAAGCACCGTCTTGCCCACGCGCGGCGGCGCAATCACAAGGCCGCGCTGGCCGAAGCC
>CACYCL010000182.1 GCA_902772905.1 uncultured bacterium
GCGGAGGGAGAGGGATTCGAACCCCCGAGACCTTGCGGCCCGCCGGTTTTCAAGACCGGTGCATTCAACCACTCTGCCATCCCTCCAAACCTTGAGCTGTATTATACCATAAATTCCGGCATGAGGGGCTTGCGAAGTTTGATGGCGATGCAAACCTGAGTTATTTGGTATAATACTACTGCCGTGGGGCGAGGCACGCACCAATGGCGACAGAAAAAGAAAGGAAATTAGATGTCTGTGACAAGAAGAAACTTTCTGGGCGGAGCCGGTTTGATCGGTGCCGCGTCGATTATGGGCGGCTGCGCGTCACGCGGCGGGCTGTTCGACATGACCCCAGGCGCGCCAATGCACTGCTGGGGTGCGCCTAAGCTGCCGCACATCAGGCTCGGCGTGGTCGGCATGGGCAGCCGCGGCTGCGGCGTCGTGGGGCGCATGTGCAACCTGCCTGGCGTGACCGTTACGGCCGTGTGCGACAACGTGCCCGAGAAGATCGCCAGGGCGCAGAAGATGCTTGCTAACAAGAAGCGCCCAGCGGCCAAGGAGTACCTTGGCGACGAGGCATGGCGCAAGCTGTGCGACGATCCGAACGTGGACGTCGTCTACAACACCACGCCGTGGGCGCTCCACGTTCCTGTCCAGCTCGCAGCCATGAAAAACGGCAAGCACGTGTTCACCGAAGTGCCCAGCGCGTTCACGGTGGACGAGTGCTGGGAACTTGTCGAGACGAGCGAGAAGACGAAACGCCACTGCATGCAGCTCGAGAATTGCTGCTACGGCGAAATCGAGATGCTTACGTTCAACCTCGCGAAGCTCGGCATGCTCGGCGAGATAGTCCACGCCGAGGGCGCTTACATCCACGACCTGCGGCACATGTGCAAGACGGAGTGGCCGGGCTGCGAGTGCTGGCGCTTCGAGGAAAACAGGGTGCACGGCGGCAACCGGTATCCGACGCACGGGCTCGTGCCTCTCTGCCTTACCATGGACATAAACCGGGGCGACAGGCTCGACTACCTCGTTTCGCTCGACTCCAACCAGGTGAACTTCAAGGCATACATGGATGCCACGCTGAAGGCAGACAATCCGCGCCGCCAGTCGAAGGTAAAGATGGCCGACATGAATTCCTCGCTCATCAAGACGGCAAACGGCAAGTCGATTCTCGTTCAGCACGATGTATCGTCGCCGCGTCCATATTCGCGCATACAGCTCGTCACGGGCACGAAGGGCGCGGTCTGCGACTATCCATACCGCATCGTGTTCGAGGACAAGCCCGGCTCTGGCGCGCACAAATGGTACGACGAGGAACGGGCGAAGGCGATTCGCGAGAAGTACCGCCATCCGCTCTGGAAGACCGTGGGCGAGCTTGCCAAGCGCGTCGGCGGGCACGGCGGAATGGACTTCATCATGGATGCTCGCTGGGTCTACTGTCTGCAGCAGGGCCTGCCGCTTGACATGGACGTGTATGACCTCGCCGTTACAAGCTGCCTGTGCGAGCTCACCGAGACGTCCGCCGACAATCGCGGGCGCACGATGGACATCCCCGACTTCACGCGCGGCGACTGGCGCAGGAACAAGCCGCTAGGCATAGTCGACATCGACCTAGACAAGATGGGCGTCAAGGCCGACAAGGTCGAGGCCGCCGCCGGGCAGATTACCGTCTGACGGATTAGAGACTCATTGTGTCCAAGGCTGTCGAACCGTCCGCGTTGCCGAACTACTCGGCAGCGCGGATGCCGGGCGCATCTGAAAAGCCATCATCGACAGTCCAGCTCGCCATGCCGTCCGGATGCCACCCATGGGTGTGCCCCTGTTTCCATGTAATGGATTTCGGCACCTTCAGATTGTTGTATAGGACGGCAATAGAGGAGGGCGGAGAGACGTAATCTCCAAGCCCCGCCGATGTGATCGCCACGGGGCAGGTCAGGCGACGCGCCGCAAACACCGCATCGAAGTACGCCATGTCGGGATACCAGCATTTCGGACGGTAGGTGGATTTAATCCGCCCGAACTGAGCTTGACCAGTCCAGTCGCAGCCCCAGGTGATGCTGGTCTTGAGGCGCGTTACCCTGTGGCAGCGCGACGCCGCAAGGATCATCTGCCATCCGCCTTGGCTTCCAGCCTCCGCATCAAATGTGCGGCCGTCCCATTCAGGCAGCGCAGAAAGCCATTCAACATATCTGATAGCCCGCATCGCCATTCCCTTCCAATAGCTTGCGTCCCGGCTTCTGTTGCTTTCAGGATCGAATCCATAGGTGTAGCCCTCAACGCAGATGGACTTGAAAAACTCCTTGACGTATGCATCACCTCGTCCAAGATCAAAGCCATTGCCGTTGATTGCCATCTTGATGCGGTCGTGCGGCCCATTCGTCGGCGCAGGCAAGTCATCCTGCGATGCACCGCGCGCAGTTGCAAGAATCGGGTACCGTTTCTCAGGCGAGGCGTCGGCAGGCATGGTGAGCCAACCCGTCACAGGACGCGGCCCGGCACATGCTATCTTCACCGCGTAAAGCTTCACGCCCTTGTCTGCACAAGGCCACGGCTTCATTTCCGCTGAGACGGGGACCTTCGCCAATTCATCCTCGACAGAACGCCAGAACGTCTCATAGTCAGCAGGCTCAGACCCTGCCTCAAGCGCCTCAGGTGAAACCGCCGCTCCTCCCATGAAAAAAACGCGCTTCTCCCAGCGGTGCTTTTTGGGGACGCGCTTGCCGTCCGCCGTAACAACATTCGCCTCGATGCACACGAATCCCGGACGTTCGCTATGTGTGCGGATTACAAGCGGCTCCTTGACGGGCAGCGGAGCGCGGCCTTTCTCTGTAACGCCATCATCACCGCGACGCTCCCAGTCAACAAAGTACACATCTGGGGGAATGTCGCCCTTTGCGCCTTCAAGTTGCAGTGAAAAGATCATCTCCTCGTTCGGCTTGAAGAATGGACACTCCCGTTGGACGCCGCCCACGAGCAGCGCCTCGTCCCAGTTCACGTCCGCCGCCGCAACAAACGCCATGAAAACGGCCGCCGCAACAGCAAAATGATTCTTCAGCCCCATGTAGCCCATACCTTTCTTGTTGTGCGCAGTATTATAGCACAATCCCGCCTGGCGGACACGGAAATGGTTATGAAAGAGATGCCTAAAGCATTACCTCAGAATGAGCAACGCACCAAGCGGGATGTTCGTAACCTCGCATGTCTTCGGCGCACCATCGGTCGCAACGCCGAAGACATCGTAGACGGGCGTCACGGCGTAGGTGTCAACCATGTTGCTTGCGTTGCGACGCTCCCAAGCGATTGCAAGCTCGCCGTTCTCGCCGCCTTCGACCGCCTCGCCGTTCTTCGTCCACTTGTACGAGACCGCGCCGACGACATTGGCCGTGAGCGTGGCCGTGCTCGAATCCTTGGACAGCGTGCAGCCCTTCGGCTCCACGATCCACCGCTCCGCGCCGTCAACACCCTTGCCGCCGATTGTCGGCCAGGCGGGATTTGTCACGCCGCTCTTCGCAGTCTTGGTCGCTACATAGCCGGTCTTTGTATCGCGA
>CACYCL010000183.1 GCA_902772905.1 uncultured bacterium
GATGACGGACGGCTTGCCGTTCAAGGACGGCAGCACCTTGATGTTGTGCTTCATCGCCCAGCACTTGTAGGTGTTGAGACCTTGTTCACCATTTATGATGATGGCATGGTACGCCACGAATCGTCCACCGCGCATCGTGACGTTCGGTAGCGGAACATGCGACGTTGCCGTGACAGTTCCGTTCTCATGCACGGTCAACGTGTAGGCGGAGGCGTTTGCGTTGTGTCCGCCCCAGCAGTCGCCGCAGAGCTGAAGTTCGCCTTCCTCAACGACATAGGTGGAGCCGGTTTCGCCGGAAGCGTTAACCGGATTAGCAAAGTTGAGCTTTCCTTCGCCGAACTTGGACAGCTTGTGGCCCGCAACATTCAGTGCCGCGTGGCCGCCGTTCTTCCCCGTCTTCAACTCCATTCCAGGCGCAACGCGGATGGAGGAATCCGCCGTGAGCACGATCGCGCCGGCGGTGAAGTTCGTGGCCGCCACAAGCTCGCCGCCGTCGAGGTAGGTCGTTCCCAGAACGTCTGCGGCGGACGCAAGAACCGCCGCGCCAGATGCAATGTGCAGGTCGGCGAATCCGCCGCATGCGTTGGTGAGGACGAGGGAGCCGCCGCCGAGCTTCTGGATGGAGAGCGTCACGGAAGAAGGCGACGTCAACGCCGTCAGCGTAGCCTCGGCTCCATCCGCCACGGTGATGTCGAGCCATGCGGTCGTATCCGTATCGCTTCGGTATGCGACGCTCGCCTCTCCGACGCCGAATGCCACGACACCGTCTCCATTGTACCACACGCTCGATTCAGCCGCTGCGTCAGGACGCCGCACGATCTCGGCGACCACCGGATTGTGGTCGGACACGTCTGGCTCCTGCCTAACGTAAGACGAGCGGGCGACGTATTCCCCCATGCTGGCGGTGTCCATGGCGATGTAGTCGATGATGCTGCTGCCATACGATGCAGCGCCTGACTCCGGCGAGACGACGGTCATAAAGCCCTTTATCTTGCCAAGAGTCACCGACGATGGTGCGGCGTTCCAGTCGCCAGTGAAGAATACCGGCTTGGAAAGGTTCGCAAAGGCGTTGCTTATAACATCGACCGAATCGAGGCGCTTTTGCTGGTCCAGCTCGAAATGCGCGTTGGCAACGTAAAAGTTCTCAAACTCGCAGACGAGCAGCATACGCTGCTCTTTCGTTGCGTCAAGGCTCGGAAGTTGCGTCTCAGTCACCGACAGCGGCGCAGTCTTTGAGAGTATCGCGATGCCAAACTGCCCT
Source organism: uncultured bacterium (assembly GCA_902772905.1). Lineage (GTDB taxonomy): Bacteria > Verrucomicrobiota > Kiritimatiellia > RFP12 > UBA1067 > UBA1067. The sequence continues at coordinate 1,262 of CACYCL010000183.1, forward strand.
CCGTCGGCGAAGTCGATCGTCTTGCAGAACGTGCTGTGGCCCAGACCCGCCGCCTCCGCCAGATACGCCGCCTGATCGACATTCCCGGAGCGACCATGATTCTTGTCGACTTCCTGAAGGCAGACGAAGTCCGGCGATTCGGCCGCAATCGCCGCCGCCGTCGCCGCGATGTCGATTTGCGCACCGTCCGACGACGCACCATGCAGGATGTTAAAGGACATGATCCTGAACGAAGAATCGTTGTCCGCATAGGATGAAACCGCAAAAGCGGCAACCATAGCGACGGCGGCTATTAGTGTTTTCATCTTCATTGTCTTTTTTCCTTTTCTGGTGTAGGTTTTATCTGTCTTGCAAAGCTGGGTGCTTTCAAGTTGTTTCTTGCGTCAAATCGCGGAGATTAAGCCTATCGCCAGAATAGCATCCAGCGCGGCGCAGACGGGCTCTAGCGATGCTCTCAGCCGAAATGGGGGGGGGGGGGTAAAATTACGTGCAAGCGCTCTACGCACGTTCTACGCGCGTTCTGTGCAACGCAATGTAAGATGCCCTTCACGCGGCACATTATACCAAAACAGCAACACCGTCGCAAGTAGGGTCCCAGACCGAGCGGCGTGACAGGGGGTCACGTGCCCCCTGCCCCAGCGGTATTGGTCTACAGATTCGCAAATGGATTGCAGCTGAAGCCAGATCCAGAAGACGGCGCAAACGACGTGCGCCGCTCGCGCGGCTTGCCGCCAGACGGACGCGCCGCTCCTCCCACACCTCCGCCAGTTGCCGCGCCGCCAATTGTCGGCCTGGTCTTTGCTGAAAGCGCAATTCTCCCCCTTGCAAGGTCTACGCCTATCACCGTGACCTGCAAACGGTCACCTGCTTTCACTATGGAAGATGCGTCGCTCACATAGTTGTCTGACAGCTCGGAAAGATGTACCAAGCCGTCCTGATGCACTCCGATATCGACAAACGCGCCAAATGCCGTTACGTTCGTGACAACCCCCTCCAGCTTCATGCCCTCGCGGACATCTTCTATCTTCGTAACATCATCGCGGAACTTCGGCGGCTCGAACGTCTTGCGCGGATCTCGCCCAGGCTTCACCAGCTCGGCTACTATGTCCTTAAGCGTTGGCTCGCCTACATCGTTGGTAATATACCGCCGAATGTCGATTTTCTTCGCGGCAAGCGCATTGCCAACCAAGTCGCCAACAGAAAGGCCCACATCCGCCGCCATGCGCTCCACTAGCGCATATCGCTCTGGATGGACGGCAGAGGCGTCTAGAGGGTTTTTCGCCCCGCGTATTCGCAGGAATCCAGCGCACTGTTCGTACGCCTTTGGCCCAAGCCCCTTGACCTTGTGAAGATCTTCACGGCTTGCAAAGCGTCCGTTTGCGTCGCGCCACTCCACTATGGACTTGGCAAGCGACGGAGTGAGGCCGGACACGCGTTCAAGAAGCGGCGCCGAAGCCGTGTTTAGCTCCACGCCAACGCCGTTCACACACGACACGACGACCTCGTCGAGCTTCGAGCCCAAAAGCGTCTGCTGCACATCGTGCTGGTACTGCCCAACGCCTATCGCCTTAGGGTCGATCTTGACCAGCTCGGCAAGAGGATCCTGCAAACGGCGCCCGATGGATATGGCGCCGCGAACCGTAAGGTCTAGATCGGGGAACTCCTTGCGCGCTATTTCCGACGCGGAATAAACCGAGGCGCCGGCCTCGCTTACGGACACCACAATCGGTATCGCGATCTCCGGATGCTGCGTGTGCAGCGTCTTGAGCGTCTGGCGGACGAAAGACTCCGTTTCCCGACCTGCCGTGCCGTTGCCGACGGCCACCGCCTCCGGATGGTATTTCGACACTATAAGGGCAATCGCCTTTGCCGCCTCCTGCGGCTTCTGCTGCGGGAACACGACGGCCTTGCCGAGATACTTGCCCGTGGCGTCTATCATTGCAACCTTGCAGCCCGTGCGAATGCCAGGGTCGATTGCAAGCACGGCCTTGCCGCCCAGCGGTGCCGCAAGCAGGAGATGGCGCAGGTTCTCGCCGAACACCTCGATTGCCGCACGGTCCGCCGCCGCCTTCTTCTCGACCGTGGCGTCGATCTCGCACGACGGAGCAAGGAGACGCTTGTACGCATCGGCCGCCGCAAGGCTCACCTGCCCTGAAGCGCGGGCGTTCAGACGCCCGGTCTGCCCTGTCACTATCTCCATCATCTGCCCGACGACCGGCTCGGAATCAAGCTCAAGCTTCACCCACAGCACCTTTTCGGCCTGTCCGCGCCGCATCGCAAGATAGCGGTGCGACGGAATCGTCGCTATCGGCTCCGAGTAGTCGTAGTACTGCTCGAACTTGGTCGGCTCCTTCGGCTTGGGCGTGACCACTTCGCTCTTAACGGTGGATTTGGTGGAGAAAGCCCTGCGCACCAGCCCGCGCACCTCGGCCATGTCGGCTATGCGCTCGGCGATGATGTCTCGCGCGTACTGAAGGTCGTCGTCAGACGCTCCCTCCAGCTCGCCAGCCGCGCCGCTGCCCCACGCTCCGCTCCATATCGCGTCTGCAAGCGGCTCGTACCCTTTCTCCCTCGCAACCTGGGCGCGCGTGCGGCGCTTCGGCTTGTACGGCTGGTAGAGGTCTTCTAGCGCGCTCTTCTGCCAGCATTCCTCGATCTTGCCGCGCAGCTCGTCTGTAAGCTTGCCCTGCTCGTCTATCGACTTCAATATCGTCGCCTTGCGCTCAAGAAGCTCGTTGAAGTACGTGTTGCGCTCCTGTATCTTCCCTATCTGCACCTCGTCGAGGTTGCCGTGCGCCTCCTTGCGGTAGCGCGCAATGAACGGCACCGTGCTTCCCTCGCCAAGAAGCCGCACGACTGCGGCAACGCCCTCCGGCCGAATAGCCAGCTCGGAGGCAATCCTCGCTATCACTCCTGCGTTTTCCATCTCAGTGTCCAAGGCCGGCCAAGGCCGTCTTCTCTGCGGCCTGCAGCCGCCATGTATCGATTGCTGTGTTCATCGGCGCAATTATACCACAAATCGCGCCGCAGGGTTGAAGCATCTTACAGCACAATGCGCCCGTCCTTGGCCGTCACCTTGATCTCGGAACCCGGCAGGTACTTCCCTGCAACTATCAGCTTGGCTATCGGATTCTCCAGATCGCGCTGTATTGCGCGCTTCACCGGGCGCGCTCCGTACGCCGGGTCGTAGCCGTCTCTGACGAGCACCTCCATCGCCGCGTCGTCTACGCTGAGCTTGAACTCCTGGTCGGCAAGGCGCTTCTGAAGGTCCTTCAGCTGAAGTTTCACAATCGCCGCGATCTGCTCCTTGGTAAGCGAGTCGAACTCCAGAACCTCGTCGAGACGGTTCAGGAACTCCGGCCTGAATATGTCCTTCAGAGCCTCCTTCGGCGCGTTCGAGGTCATTATTACGACCGTGTTCTTGAAGCTGACCGTGCGCCCGTGGCTGTCGGTCAGGCGCCCGTCGTCCAGAACCTGCAGGAGCATGTTGAAGACATCGGGATGCGCCTTCTCGATTTCGTCGAGGAGAACAACCGAGAACTGCTTGCGCCGGACGGCCTCGGTGAGCTGTCCGCCTTCCTCGAAGCCGACGTATCCGGGCGGCGCGCCGACAAGGCGCGACACGGCAAACTTCTCCATGTATTCCGACATGTCCAGCCTGACCATGGCGTTCTCGTCGTCAAAGAGTTCCTGGGCGAGAGCCTTTGCAAGCTCAGTCTTGCCGACGCCCGTGGGCCCAAGGAAGAGGAACGCGCCGACCGGGCGCTGCCTGTTCTTGATTCCGGCGCGCGAACGTATGACCGCGTCGGCCACGGCGTCAACCGCCTTGTCCTGCCCAATCACGCGCTCATGCAGCGTGTCCGCAAGGCGAACGAGCTTTTCGCGCTCGCCTTCGACGAGCTTGGTGACGGGAATGCCGCTCCAGCGCGAAACGACCTCGGCTATTTCGTCCGCAGTGACTTCCTCGCGCAGAAGCGCCCCTCCCGCGTTCTTCCGAAGGTCGTCTTCGTGGACGCGCAGCTTCTTCTCCAGCTCAGGTATGACGCCGTACTTCAGGCGGGCGGCTGTCTCGTTGTCGCCGCGCATAAGGGCGTTTTCGTATTTGTTCTTCTCTTCTTCCAGACGGGTCCGGACACGGCGGACGTCCTCAAGCGCGGACTTCTCCTCCTTCCACTGAGCCGTCATGGCGTCGCTTTTAGCCTTGAGGACCTTTAGCTCCGCCTGAAGCTCCTCAAGCCGTTTTTTGGAGTTGTCGTCCTTCTCCTTCTTGAGGGCGATCTCCTCGATCTCAAGCCGGCGCACATGGCGCGAAATCTCGTCCAGCTCCTGCGGACAGGAATCCATCTCGGTCCTTATGCGCGCACACGCCTCGTCGAGTAGGTCGATCGCCTTGTCAGGCAGGAAGCGATCCTGGATGTACCTTGCGCTGAGCGTGACGGCCGACACAAGCGCCTCGTCGCGAATGTGCACGTTGTGGTACTTCTCGAAACGTTCCTTTATGCCGCGCAGAATGGAGATTGCGTCCTCCTCGCTGGGCGGATCAACCATGACCGGCTGGAAACGCCGCTCCAGAGCGGCATCCTTTTCCATGTACTTTCGGTACTCGTCGAGAGTTGTAGCACCGACGCAGTGCAGTTCGCCGCGCGCGAGCATGGGCTTGAGCATGTTGCCCGCGTCCGAACTGCCCTCGGTCTTGCCTGCTCCCACTATGGTGTGTATCTCGTCAATGAAGAGTATGATCTTGCCTTCCGATTCCTTGATCTTCTTGAGAACCGCCTTCAGACGCTCTTCGAACTGGCCTCGATACGATGCACCCGCCATAAGCGCGGTCATGTCCAGCGAGAACACCATTCGGTCCTTCAGGCCCTCAGGCACGTCGCCTCGGATGATTCGCTGCGCAAGGCCCTCTACAATTGCCGTCTTGCCAACGCCCGGTTCGCCAATCAGCACAGGGTTGTTCTTCGTCTTGCGCGAAAGAATGCGCACCACGTCGCGAATCTCGGTGTCACGCCCGATGACAGGGTCGAGCTTGCCCGACCGTGCGAGCGCAGTCAAGTCGCTGCCGTACTTCTCAAGGCAGTTTTCGTTGTCTTCTGCTGGTGTAAAACTTGCGTTCATTTTCTTTTTCTCCCCTCTCGACTGCTACACACTGCAAAGTTCATGCCATGTCTAAAGACAACCGAAACAGCGACAGAATGTCCCAATGTGAGACACCCCGTCTGCCGCGCAATGGCGGATCAGCTCACGGCTCGCCGCACGTAGTCAGGCTCTAGCTGAGCAACGCCGCGGCGAGCTGGTCGATTCCTGCGTAGTTCGTATCCAGGAAGCCCTTGTTGTCGAAGTCTCCCGCCCACGGCGCCATCAGAAAGCCCTTGAGGTGCTCCGGCGAGAGGTTCGCGCGGCAGAACTTGACAAGCTTCGCCATGCATTCGTCATTGTTCACGCCAGCCTTGCGCCGATGGGTCGAGCACCAGTTCGACGCGCACGGCACCTGGTCGAAGCCCGCCTTGTCGAGCTTTATGAAAAGCTCCAGAAGAGAACGGCTTCTCGCAGACGGCTTCATCGTGGATAGATCGAACCCATCCAGCCACTCGTCGTAGTACCAGTTGTTGTGGACGACGCTCTTCGGGCACTTCTCCACGAAGTCATCGTGCTTCCAGCCGTAGTCGCTCCACATCCACGGACGCATTCCGGCATCCTCGACAGTCTTGACGAACCAGAGAAAGTCGTGCCACCACACCTCGTTCTCGCGGATGCACTGGAAGCCGTGCTGATGGGAAATGCGTTCCTCGTCGTAGCCGATGTGCAGAAAGCGCGGATGGTCGAACATCTCCGCAGCGTCGCGGATGAGGTCACGGCAGGCGTTGTAGTATGGCTTAGTCGTCACCATGCGCCCATATTCCTTCAGCCAGGCATCGTGCGCCGTCGAGAAGTTGAGCTTCGGTATCGGCTCCAGCCCAAGCTTCCTGAGCCTGCGCACCTCAGTGCGCACCCAGTCGGGCGAGCGCGACCCCTTGACCGCAAGCTCCGGGTGCGAGGGATACACCGGGAACTCGCCAAGGTCGATGACTACGAGGTTCATCTTGCGCTCCAGAAGCCTGTCCACGAGCTTCTGCCATAGCGCATCGTCGAACTTGACGTGGTCGTTGCAGATGCGCCCGCCCGTCACGGTCTTCACGTCTTCGGGCAGTGACTCGCCCCACATATTGTGCCCCCAATGCAGCAAAACTCCGCGAACGTCCTCCGGCTTTTTAGCGAAAGCCGGCACCGCCGCCATCGCCGCCGCCCCGCCTATGAATTCTCTTCTGGTCATTGGTGTCATTTCTCCTTCTTATCCATTAAATACAGTCGTCAGCGGACGGCTCTTCGTGCCGAATGCCGATACCGCACACAATTCTATTTTCAGCGGCGCGGCTGGCAGGCGGTCGAGACTGACCGTAATCTCCTCCGGCTCGTCCGCCCAGTAATCACCTTCTGGCATACAGATGCGTTTCGCGAGTACGCGCCTCACAGCCGCCTCGCCGTGTTTCGGCGTGAACGTTGCCTCGTAGTGGAACGGACGCGATTCGCGTACCGCCGACGCCTGCGGGAACGTGAGACGCACCGCGTCCTTCGTCTCCCGTGGAACCATCGTCTTAACGCCGTTGACCTTGGCCTTTCCGCCGCGCTTCGTGGCCTGCACCTTCGCCGCGCAAAGCGCCGCGCCCGCAGGAAACGCCGGCGGCTTCTGCTTCGCCCTGCGGTCTGCGAACGAGAACGGACGGCTCTTTGCCGCAGGAAGCGGCATGACCCAGTCGCCCCCAATCATCCGGTCAATCGAGAAGTCGCGGCGAGTGAACGCGATGCAGTCGTCGAACACCCTCACAAGCATGCCCTGCTGGCTCGTCTCAGGCAGCGGCGCCATGGTCTTGTAGGCGTTGGGTCCGCCCCAGGCGTTCTCGTAGCCGAATTCAGGGAACTCGTCGTGCGGCGTGGTACATGCGCGAAGCGACGCCGTGCCGAGCGAAGTGAAGCCACCCTGCCAGATTGAACGCTCGTCGGTTAGGATGTAATGCGAATGCCCGGAGAACGCCACGGCGTTCGGAAACGCCTTGAGCGCGGCGGTCGTCTCGCCGGAGTCGTGTCCCCACGCCCATGAACCATATACCGTGTTCTGGAGGTGTGCGTGCTGACAGTAGAAGAACGGCTTGCGCGGATCAAGCTCCGCGCCGTGCTCCTCGAACCAGGCGGGTACGTGACGAAACGCCGTTTCGCACTTCGGGTGGCACGGCTCGTCCTGCCAGTGCGCGCCGACGAAGGAATACCCATTCACCTCCTTGCGGTAGATAGGCACGTAGGGCTCCTGCATGATTCGCTCCCAGTTGCCCTTCAGGTCCCTGAAAAGAAGGTTGCGGTTGCGCTCCGCCTCGTCAGGATAAAGCTCCTTAACGAACACGCCCCCGTCGTATGTCCAGGCGTCCCAGTCGTGGTTTCCTGTTATGAAGACGCGCTCGACGTGCTGCCCGCCGGGCAGCTTCGAACCGGGGAACACCTTCCACCACGTGTCCGCAACCGCCTGAAGCTCGGACACGAGACCTGTGTCGGCAAGATCGCCTGCAACCATCACGGCATCAACGTTCTGGTCGCGGAACCATTCAAGCGCGTGTTTGAACGCACGGCAGTCGTGGCTCTTTCGCAACACCTTGCCGTCGGGCGCGATCCTCACATGTATGTCGCTAACGACGCCAAACGTCAGGCGCGGCTTGCGGCCAGGAGCATACGCCGCCGCCAGACGCAGCATGGGGCACCCCGCCGCGCCAAACGCCACCGCCCGACCGATAAATCCTCTTCTCGATAAGTCCATTGCAAATTCTCCTCACACGCTCAACCAACCTTCGCCAAAGCGCCGTCACA